>CALVRO010000037.1 GCA_944358655.1 uncultured Clostridia bacterium
GCGTACGGTCGGTCGGGAGGAAAGCCGCAAAGGGGCGGGGCGCGCGGGCGGAAGCCCGCGCGCCCCGCCCCGAAAATTTATGGGTCTGAAGCACATTTAATTATACGTTGTGAAGCAGGAGGAAGTTACCTGCATTGTATAGGTGACGGGGTCGCCCCCTCCCCTCCTTTCAACGGTTATGGCAACGCTGTCGCCTTCGCGGGCGGAGAGCATTATTTCGGACACGTTATGCAGCCTTGTGACGTCGGCGTCCTCCTTTACGCCCTCGCCGTCGGAGATGGTTATGTGGGTAATTGCATCGCCCACCTCCACCTTGCCGCGCGCTATGGACGAGGACGACACCTCGCGCACGACGCAGTAGTCGACTATCTCCACAAGGCCCGTTTGATTGTTCATGTAGGCCTCGCTGGACTGCAGCTCGACGGTGACGCCGAGCATGGCGCGGACTACGCCGCGGCTTGCGCGGCCCGTGCGCTCGTAGGCGTCTATCATGCTGCGCGCCGCTCTGCGCACGTTGGCGCCCGGCAGGGCGTGGCTGATATTGTCGGAATATTCGCCGTCGGAGGCGACGACCGTTTTGGAGTTGATGAGGCCGACGAGCTCGCCCTCGGAATTGAACAGCCCGCCGCCCGAATTGCCGCTGTAGATGGGCACGCTGGTGCGGATGGTGCGGTAGGTGAAGTCGTCAGAATAATTGGAGGGCGTGTCGTACATGTCGATTGTTATATCCTCGCTGTCCACGCAGATTATGCCGTTGGTGGCGCTTATGCCGCCCGAGGCGGCGTTGCCTATGGCGTAGACCGAGGCGCCGACGTAGACGTCCTCGTCCGTGCTCCACTCGGCGGCGAGGATATCGCTCGACCTGACGGCGGACGAGCCCGTGACCTTTAATACGGCCACGTCGTAGGTGTACGAAGAGCCTATCACCTCGGCCTCGATGCCGTATTGGGCTATGGAGGCGCTGTTTATGAAGGTTTCGCCGCCGCTCTCCACCATGGAATATTCGCGGCCGTAGATAAAGACGTGCACGTCGTCGCTGACCTCTTTACGCATGCAGACCACATGGCAGTTGGTGACGACGTACATGTCGCCCGCCTCCCTGTCGGCCTGTATGATCACGCCCGAGCCCGTGGCGATGCCTTCCGAGCCGAAATCGGCCGTCACCTGCACGGAGGAGAGCAGCGAGCGGTTTATGGCGGCCTGCAGCGAGGTCATCTGCTCGGCCTCGGTGCCGTCGTAGGAGAGATATTGGGAGACGAACTCCAAAAAGGTCAGCTCGTCGAGGCCCTGCTCGAGGCGGGCGGCGTTGGTCTCCTCGAATATCTCGCGGATGGACACGTCCTGCCCGTCCCTGCCGTCGGTGCCTATCGACACCGTGCAGCCCGAAAGAGCGGCGGCGCCTGCGAGCGCCGCCGCGGCAATTACCGTAAATATGAGTTTGCCGTGTTTCATCTATGCCTCACTTATTAAAGACGGACGCCGTTGAGCTTTAAAAGCGCGCGGGCGCTGTCTACAGAGTCGACGCCCGTTCTGTTCTTGACGGGGGCGAACTCCCTCTCCCTCACCACTTCAAAGGCGAGGCAGGAGCCCATGAGCGCGATGAGGTCGACGGCGAGCGTTTCGAACTTGTAGCCGCAGGGCTCGGCGGGGGTGACCTTTACGCCGCCCTCGATATGGGGTATGGCCTTGAAGGCGAGGTGGCAGGGCAGCTTGTCGCTGTAGATGGCGTTGAGGCCCTTTACCGAGAAGAGATAGTTGAGAATGACGCCGTAGCAGTACACCAGCCTGCCGTCGTCGCCGCGCAGCGCGGCGAGGTCGGTGGGCATTTCGTAGTATTCGATTATGGCGGGGCGGCCGTCCTCCTTGCAGAGCACGCCGACGCGCTCCTCGGGGGAGGTCTTGCGCACCACCTTGCCCGAGCAGGCACAGCCGCTCAGAATGGTGGCGCCGACGAATACGGGGTCGCATATGCGCTGAAGAACGTTGTCGACGGCGTAGATATTGAGCCACTCTATGCCCTCGCTTTCCAAAAGGGGGCCGTAGCCCGCCTCGATAAGCGAGGAATACCACCCGCCGTTGCCGTTGGGCGACTGGGCGACTTTGTACTTTTCCTCGAGGTATATCCTGCCCTCTTTGGAGCAGGCGGGGGCGAGCTTCTGCTCGTAGAAATGTATCTTTTTGCGGTCATAGCCGAAGTAGTTGCACTGCTCGAAGTATGCGCGGGTGGCGGCGTCGTTTATGTCGCTGGTCATTACGAATATGTGGAACATGCAGCCGGCCTTTTTTACGACGTCAAAAATGTTGTCCATCTGCAGCGAGAATATGGTGTGCGGGGAGGTTTCGCCCATGTCGAACATGCCCTTGGGGCCCGTGATGCCAAGGCGGGTGCCCTGTCCGCCCGCCAGAAGGACGGCGGCGACCTTGCCCGCGCGGATGGCCTTTAAGCCCTCCTTTTCGAACTCGGCGCGGTGGGCCTCGACGTCCTCGCAGGTGAGCGCGTCGGCGGGAGAGAGCTTGCCCATAATTCTTTGGGCGTGCGTGCCGAGGTTTTCGAGCACGGAGAAATCGACTTTGGAGATGTCGGCCAGCAGCGCGGCGCGCTGCTCCTCGTTGAGCTCGGGATAGTATTCGAGAAGGTGCTCCTGCCCGTATTTTTGCAAAAGTTGTTCGGCCTGTTGATATGTCATAAGTAAAATACCTTCGCATTTGTTTTCGGCATATAGCGTACCGTAAATATCGGTATATCATATACCATAATTATTATACATTAAGGTATTGATTATGTCAACCCCCGCAAGGGCAGTAAGTGTAGGCGGCGTATATGCGCGGTGAAATGTTCGGGAAATTTTTTGCTTTGTGCGCCGCCGCGCGGCCGTTTTCCGCCCGCGCGGCGGCGAGGATGGGGCATATGCGGGCACTTAAGCCCCCTTTCGCGGCCGTTATACAATATTTTTACATAAAAATTTGCTCATGCTCTTGAAATTTTGAAAAATATATTATATAATGAAATAGTAAGAATTTTTAAGGGAGGTAAAAAAAATGTATTGCAGCGTATGCGGAGAAAAACTTGCGCTCGTCGTACACAAGACCGAAGGGTTGGTGCCCTTCTGCAAAAAGTGCGGCGAATACCGCTTTCCCCAATTCACTACGGCAGTATCTTTGGTGGTGACCAACCGCGCCAAGGACAAAATTTTGCTTGCAAAGCATCTGGGACAGGACGACTACATACTCATCGCCGGCTACGTTAAAAAGGGCGAGTCCGCCGAAAAGGCCGTCACCCGCGAGTTCAAGGAGGAGACCAAACTCAACGTAGTAAAATTCAAGTACATGTCCTCGCGCTATCACGAGCCGAGGAACGTGCTGATGCTAAACTTTCTTATCATTGCCGAGAACGGCGAAGTTGTGGCCGACCCCGACGAGATAGAGGAGTGCCGCTGGTTCACCTTCGACGAGGCTTTGGAAGCCGTGAGAAAGCAGTCGGTTGCGGAGACCTTTTTGAAGAACGCCGTGGCCGAGCTTAAAAACAATAAATTTTAAAAGGAGAAAAACAACATGTGGTGGATAGCTCTGATAGTGGTTGCCGTCATCCTGCTGGTGGTGATAATCATTGCGGCATGGGCCATTTCGACGCGCAACAACTTTGTGAGGATGAGGAATATTTCGGAGGAGGCCTTTGCCACGATAGACGTCTACCTCAAGAAGAGGTACGACCTCATCCCCAACCTTGTGGAGACCGTAAAAGGCTACGCAAAGCACGAGAAGGAGACGCTTGAAAACGTAATCCGCGCGAGGAACAACGCGGCGAGCGCCAACACCACCGCCGAGAAGATAGAGGCGGACGCTCAGCTCTCCAACGCCATAAAGAGCTTCAACATCGTTGCCGAGCGCTACCCCGAACTCAAGGCCAACGCCAACTTCCAGAGCCTTATGAACGAGCTGAGGGGCATAGAGGGCGAGCTGGCCAATTCGAGAAAGTATTACAACGGCACGGTAAAGACTTTCAATACCGAAAAGGACATATTCCCCAAGTCGATAATAGCCAACATGATGAAGCTGGAAAAGTTCCCCTACTTCGAGCTGGACAGCGAGGAAGAGAGAAAGAACGTAAAGGTGCAGTTTTAAATTTGTGCGCCGTGCGGCGCCCGCCGCACGGCGCCTGACTTTTACGCGGCAATTATCGCCGCGCCAAGGGCCTGAACATGAAAACCAAGACTTCCATTTTTTTGAGAGCGCTGCTGTGCGCGGCGGCGGCCATATTTGCCGTGCTGTGCGGGGCGTTTGCGCTTGCCCCCTCCACCTCCGCCGACGCGGCGTCGTACCTGCCCTACTCTATGGAGATAGAGCGCTTTGACGCCACCTACGACGTGCACTCCGACCGCACGATAGACATCGAAGAGCGGGTGACGATAGAGTACACGGGCTCGCGGAGCACGGGCTTTTACCGCGATCTGCCCGTCAACGCCGGCGACAGGGTGTACGGCGTGAGCGTCAGCGAGCTGAGCAGGAACGGCTCAAGCGAGGTGGACGTCGACTATTCCGTCAGCCTCGATGACGACCTGCTGACATTGGACATAGGCGACAACACCATAAAGACCGACGAGGTGCACACCTATGTCATACGCTACACCTTTGCCGTGACCTCGCCCGCCGACGACAACGCGCTGTTTTTAAACGTTGTGGGCTTCGGCAGCGAGGCGCCCATACACGAGGCCGAGGTGACGATAAACCTGCCCGACGGGTTTGAGCACGCCGATCTGTACGTCGGCGACACCGACAGGCCGAGCAACGAGCTGATGGACCTTTCGGGCAGCACCATAAAGATCGAGCTGACCTCGCTGGGGAGCTTTCGCGGCGCGACGGTAGACCTGTTCTTTGAGGAAGGGGCGCTGTCCACCCGCTTCGACTTCATTCCGTATGTTATGGTGATAGTGGCCTGCGTTGTGCTGGCGGCGCTGGCGGCCGTCAAATTTTTGGTGTTCCCCAAACGGCCGCTCACGCCCGTTGTTCACTTCGACCCGCCCCGCGGCCTCGACCCCGCCGAGATGAGCAAGCTGATAGACAACAAGGTCAGCTCCGAGGACGTAACCTCGCTCATCTTCTATTGGGCATCCAAGGGCTACCTAAAGATCAACTTCGCGGACGAGGACGACCCCGAGCTCATACGCATATTTAAGACTCTGCCCGACGGCGCGCCCGCCCACCAGAGGGCCATGTACGACAGCCTGTTCGGCTCGCGCGACATGGTGAAAATAAGCGCCCTCGAGGGCAGGTTTTACGGCGTTATAGAGAGAGTTAAAAAGGCGATAGACTCCAAATACCGAGGCATGTACACGGGCAGGAGCAAGCTTGCGGCGGCGGGCTTCGCCCTTGCGGGCGGACTTCTGATGGCGCTGACGCCCGTAATTGTGGCGCTGACGGCGATAAACTCCACGCTGTTCTACGCGCCCGCGTTCATAGCCGTAATACCCGCCTTTGTAATATTTGCTCTGGCGCAGCTTGTTATGTTCAACGTGCACAAGCTTAAGAGTTCGACAAAGTGGCTGTACATAGCCGGCATAGCCGCGCTTGCGGGCATATTCACCGCGCTGTACGCCATGCTGATACCCTCGGCAATAATCGAATTGGCGCCCAAGATACTTGTGTGCATAGTCGCCTACATTATAAGCGGAGTTGCCGTGACGCTAATATCGCCTTCGGAAGAATATATTTCGCTGCTCAACGACATTCTCGGCTTTAAAAACTTTATACTGTACACCGAGAAGGATAAGATTGAGGTAATGCTGAAGGACGACCCCGAGTTCTACTATAAGATACTGCCCTATGCGCAGGTGCTGGGCGTTTCGGACATCTGGGAGGATAAGTTTAAAGACCTGACGGTGGCGCCTCCCGACTGGGCGGTCGACCCCGCGGGAACGCTGGTATCCTTTGCCATCATAAACAGGGCGCTGAGGACGTCCTCGGCGGCGTTTGCTTCGAGAATGGCCGTTAGGCCCTCCTCCCCCTCCTCCCGCTCGTATTCGGGCGGCGGAAGGCACGGAGGCAGCTTCGGCGGACGGGGCGGCGGCGGACACGGAGGCGGCGGCTTCCGCGGGAGATAGAGCGCACCCCGCCTTTCATATCCGACAATATATGATATACCGCAAAGTTTAAGGCGCGGGGGCGCAAATGCGCCCCCGCGCCTTCATTCGGCATGATATATGGGGGCGCGCAGGCCAACAGCCTGCGCGCCCCTTTGAATTTGCGAAATATAAGATTTTTAATGAGTTCCGTCGGCCGCGCAATGCGAACGAGGCGGGCGAAGGCATTATTCCTCGCCTGCGACCTCTATTTTGATGGAGGTGGACACGCCCTCGGCGAGCTTGAGCTCGACGGAGTAGAGCCCGACCGATTTGATGGGGCCTTCGAGAACGACCTTCTTTTTATCGACTTCGTAGCCTGCGGCGGCGAGGGCTTCGGAGATGTTTGCTCCCGTGACCGAGCCGAACACCTTTCCGCCCTGACCGACTTTGATGGTTACTTTGAAGGTCTTGCCCTTGAGCTCGGCGGCGAGCGCGCGCATGGCCTTGAGCTCCTCCTGCTTGTGGAAGTCGGCCGAGGCCTTCTTCTGCTTTAAATCGTTTATTTTATTGGCTGTGGCGACCTCGGCGTATCCCTTTTTGATGAGGAAGTTGCGCGCGTATCCCTCGTTTACGTCGACAAGTTCGCCCTTTTTGCCCTGACCCTTTACGTCCTGCAATAAAATGACCTGCATATATGTGCTCCTTCCGGCGGGCGGCACAGTCCGCCGCCGTTTGTATTCTTTACAATATTTTACCTTAAAAATGCAATTTTGTCAACATGGGGAGGTATGATAGCGCCCATATATGTGCAAAATAATGACATACGGCCGCGCGGCGAAAGCGGGCGCGGGCGACCGCCCCGCCGCATGCGCGCCATTTAAAGGAGGTTTGTATGGAAAACGTAAACTTTGACATTGCTTGCAACGTGGATATGTGCGCCTACAACCACGACGGCTGCAACTGCACGCTGGACAAGATACAGGTGGGCTGCGCGGGCAGCGGCGAACAATGCACCTGCTGCAAGAGCTACAAGAGAAAGTGAACCATGTAATTAAGAGCGCGGGCGGCCCATAAAAGGCCGCCCGCACTTCTTTACGGGCGGCGCGCACATTTATGTGCGCGCCGCTATACTATTTTAAGCTGTTATGACAGTCCCACCCAGTCCCTGAGGGGAAGGCCTGTGATGAAATCGAGTTTGCCTATTATGTTCTCGCCGTAGAGGGCGTTGGCGACCGAGGTATTCTCCATATATTTGTTGAATACCTTGAAGGCATCGAGGTCGCTGACCTGCCAAAGTATTGCGCCGAGGAAGAGCAGTATGCCGAATACGACGGCAGTGAGCACTATGGCGCCGAAGGCTCCGTCGACGGCGGTGACCGTTTTGAAGGAGCGCAGGCTGTCGACGGCGCGGGGGATGAACACGCTGATGATAATTGTGGGAATGAGCAGCACCAGGAAGGCGACTGCCGTCATGATTATCCTGCCGAGCGTGAGAGCGTCGAGGCCCATGCCGTCGAGGTTGGTCTGAACGTTGACCAGAAGGTTGGCAAGCAGGCTGTCGTAGACGCCCTGCGAGGCTCCGTCCAGAAGTTTTGCCACAAAGACAATGTGGTAGGCAAGATAGCCCGCTCCGCCTATGAGGCCGATTATGAGCAGCGCAGTCAGCGCCGAGAGTATGCCGTTGTTGTAGCCCGCCCTTATGCACATGCACATCAGGGTGACGACTAGCATGTCGATGGCGAGCGACGACCCGTCGCCCTGCCAGAACTCGTTTTCGTATATGCCTGCGAGGGCGTCCTGCACGACGGTTATCTGCGCGCAGTCTATAACGACGAGCGCGAGCGCGCCGACTATGACTATGGCGGCGAAGATATTCAGCGTGAGGGTGACGGCGCCGAATATGCGGTCGACTACGCCCCACGGGCCCCTGCCCATCCTGAAGGTGCGCCTTGCATTCCTGCGGTAGCCCTTTTTATCCTTTTTGTCGAGGGCGATGAGGATGCGCTCGTCGTTGGCCTCCATGGCGTCGTACTGTTTGTAGTAGGACAGCTTTTCGGCCCTCTTTACGGCGCGGGAGATATAGCGCCGAACGAGCTGGCAGAGCGCCGTGAACACGAGCAGCGAGCCGCCCGCCACGCCGAGCATGGTTACGCCGTACCAATCGCTTTCGGGGACGAAGCCCGCGCGCGCGACTATGAAGCCGACGAGCGTTGCGCCGACCACCGAGCCGCCCCAGCAGGAGAGACGGGTGTAGCCGAGGATAAAGCCGACGATGATGCCTATTGCGGCAAGAACGCAGGCCGCTATGATGATATAAAGTTCCATATATTGACCTCTCTGAGGTTATTTATTGAAGTTGCTCTTTAAAGTGACTATTTCGGAGAGCACTGTTTTTGCTCCGTCGGTGCACTTTTTGTAGTAGCCCGTGCGCATGAGCTGATAGGGCTTGTCGTTTTCGCCGTCGGCCACATAGGGCTCGCACTTGCCGTCGAACACCCTTTCGCTGTCGGCGTTGAGGCGCTCGGCATAGTCCTGATCGGGGTACTGCTCGTCCTTCAGAAGGGGCCGGTACTGCCTGAACTCGACGTCGCGGCCGTATTTTGCGTCCACCCAATGTATGACGCCCTTGGCCTTTACGTCGCTCTTTACCTCGCTGCCCGAGCGCGTTTCGGGGAAGTAGGTGCAGAATATCTCCTCCACCCGTCCGTTTTCGTCCAGCTTAACGTCGTCGCAGCGGACTATGTAGGCGGCCTTGAGGCGCACGTTGGCGCCCTTGGTGAGGCGCTTGTACTTGGGCGGGGGCACGAGGGCGAAGTCCTCGCGGTCGATATACACGCTGCCCGAAAACTTTATTTTGCGCGTTGCGCCGCTGCCGTCGGTGGGGTTGATCTCGAAGTCGAGCTCCTCCTCACCCTCGTAGTTGGTTATAGTAAGCTTTACGGGGTCGAGGACGGCCATGGCCCTCTCGGCCTCGGCGTTGAGCTCGTCGCGTATGCACTCGTCGAGCTGGGCGATATCCACCACCGAATAGTTTTTGGCCACGCCCACGTCGGACACGAACTTTTTGAGCGCCTTGGGGGGAACGCCGCGATTTCTCAGGCCCATGATGGTGGGCATGCGGGGGTCGTCCCAGCCGCGGACAAAGCCTTCGTCCACCAGCTTTTTGAGGTAGCGCTTGGACATGAGCGTGTTGGTTATGTTGAGGCGCGCGAACTCTATCTGACGGGGCACGGGCGCGGGGAAACCTGCCTTTTGGATGACCCAGTCGTAGAGCGGGCGGTGGTTTTCAAATTCGAGCGAACAGAGCGAATGGGTGACTCCCTCTATGGCGTCCTCGAGGGGGTGCGCAAAGTCGTACATGGGATATATGCACCACTTATCGCCCTGACGGTAGTGAGGAACGTGGGCTATGCGGTAGATGACGGGGTCGCGCATGTTGATGTTGGGCGAGGCCATGTCTATCTTGGCCCTTAAAACCTTTGCGCCGTCGGGATATACGCCCGCCTTCATCTCGCGGAAGAGCTTTAAGTTTTCCTCCACGCTCCTGTTGCGGTAGGGCGACTCGACGCCCGGCGTCGTCAATGTGCCGCGAGTGGCCGTTATCTCCTCGGCGGAGAGGTCGCACACATATGCGTTGCCTTCGATAATATATTTTTCGGCTATCTCGTACAATTTGTCGTAATAGTCGGAGGCGAACACCAATTTGTCGTATTTGATGCCCAGCCACTCCACCGCCTCGACTATGGAGTTGACGTACTCGTAGTCCTCCTTGGCGGGGTTGGTGTCGTCCATGCGCAGGTTGAGCTTTGCGCCGTACTTTTCCTTTGCGGCGTTGTTAATGCACAGCGCCTTGACGTGGCCAATGTGCAGATAGCCGTTGGGTTCGGGGGGAAAGCGCACCTGCAGCTCGTTGCCGCGGCTTTCGAACTTGCCCGATTCTAATTCTTCGTTGATGATCTGTTCTATAAAGTTGGTTGCTTCGGGTAGAGACATATAATAAAACTTCTCGCAAATACTTCTCGCAAAAAATCTTGCCTTGAGGCGGCTGCGATTTTTCTGCGACTGAGGGCGCTGCCCTCAGCGGCGCAATCTGTACCGCCCTACAGTTATATAATTGCGCCGCTTTCACCTGCTGAGGCGCAGGTATGCGCAAATTGGGGCTGCTGCGGGGAAATAAATTCCCCTTGCAACGTTAATTATTTTTTCTCGCAAAAAATCTTGCCTTGAGGCGGCTGAAAATTTTGTCGATATGTTGCCGCCATACGGCAACTCGATATGCCCCGTTCGGGGCTCGATATGGCTGCGCCAACGCAGCCTCGATATGCGGCAGTCACCGCCGCGTTGAGGAAAAGATATTAGGATATCGACCTCTCCGTCTGCGCGCTCTCGCGCACAGCCACCTCTCCATACGAAGGAGAGGCTATAATACGGTAAGATTGTATCTGAAACGTAACCGGGGGGATTTCTCCGCTCCGTTCGCTTACGCTCACTCGGTCGAAATGACATACCCTATTTGGGGATTTCTCCGCGCGCTCGGCTTAACAGCCTCGCTTGGTCGACATGACATACCCTATTTGGGAGATTTCTCCGCTCCGCACACTTCACGAAGGAGAGGCTATATCAGGACAGGCCGGTGATGACGCCGTCGGCGGAGATGTCTATCTTTTCGGCGCAGGGCACTTTGCCCAAGCCGGGCATGAGCATTATGTCGCCCGCAACGGCGACTATGAAGCCCGCGCCGCCCTTATATATTATATCCCTGACGTTTACGGTGAAACCCGTGGGACGGGCAAGTTTTTTGGCGTCGTCCGATAAAGAGTACTGCGTTTTGGCTATTATGACGGGCAGACCCTCTATGCCGTTGCCCTCAATTTCGCGAAGGGCCTGTTCGGCCGTCTCGGAATAGGTGACGCCCTCGCCGCCGTAGACCTTTGTGACTATGTCGGCTATCTTTGTTTTGACGTCGGCCTTAAGGTCGTAGGCGTAGGTGAGGGGCGCGCTCTTTTGGCAGGCGGCGATGACCGCCTCGGCGAGCTGCATACCGCCCTCGCCGCCCTTTAAGAATACGTCGGTGAATACGGCCTCGGCGCCCGCCTCCCTGCAGGCGGACATTACCGTTTGTATCTCCTCCTCGGTGTCCGTGGCGAAGCGGTTCATGGCTACGACCACGGGGCGGGAATAGACGGTTTTCATGTTCTCGACGTGTTTTAAAAGGTTGGGCAGCCCCGCCTTGAGCGCGGGGATATCGCATGCCGACAGGTTGTTTTTATCGGCTCCGCCGTGCAGCTTGAGCGCCTTGACGGTGGCGACGACGACAACGCAGTCGGGGGCTATGCCGGCTATGCGGCACTTGGCGTCGAGGAACTTTTCGGCGCCGAGGTCTGCGCCGAAGCCCGCCTCGGTGACGGCGTAATCGGCGTATGTCATCGCGGCGTAGGTGGCGCGCACGGAGTTGCAGCCGTGGGCGATGTTGGCGAAGGGCCCGCCGTGGATGAAGGCGGGCGTGCCTTCGAGAGTCTGGACGAGGTTGGGGGACAGGGCGTCCTTCAAGAGGGTGGCCATGGCGCCCTGAGCGTTGAGCTGGCGGGCGTAGACATATTGACCCCTGGAATTTACGCCCACCACTATGTTGCCCAGCCGCTCCTTGAGGTCGGCGAGGTCGCGGGCAAGACAGAGCACGGCCATAACTTCGCTGGCGGCAGTTATTTCAAAGCTCTCCTTGCGCTCGTAGTCGGCGCAGCCCTTCATTTTGCCCGCCTTGCAGGAGATGGTTATATCCCTTAAGGCGCGGTCGTTCATGTCCATACAGCGGTGGAAATATACCTTGCGGATATCGAGGGCGTTGCCGCGGAAGATGTGATTGTCGAGCATGGCGCAGAGCAGATTGTTGGCCGACGTTATGGCGTGCAGATCGCCCGTGAAGTGCAGGTTTATGTCCGCCATGGGCAACACCTGGGCGTAGCCACCGCCCGCCGCTCCCCCCTTCACCCCGAACACGGGGCCGAGGGAAGGTTCCCTGAGCGCAAGGCACACCTTTTTGCCGAGCCGCGCCATGCCGTCGGCGAGGCCGATGGACACGGTGGTCTTGCCCTCGCCCGCGGCCGTGGGGTTTATGGCCGTGACGAGGATGAGTTTTGCCTTGGGCGAAAATTGCTTTACGTTTATCTTTGCCTTGTATCTGCCGTACGGCTCGAGCTCGTCCTCGCCGAGGCCGAGCTTTTGAGCTATGAGGCGTATATCCTTAAGTTTACAGCTTTCCGCAATCTCGATATCGCTGAGCATGTTACCTCTTGCTGCCGCCCTTAAAGTACGCACTCGGGGGGCGGCAAAATATATTCCGTATTGATTATATCACATAATACCCATAAATGTACATACTTTTGCCAAACTTTTTATAAAAAAAACAAAATTTTATGGCTTTTACAAAAAATTTTCCGCCAAACGGCCGCGGCGGGTCTTTTTTCTTGACTTGAAAGGCGATATTTACTAAAATAGTTTTTAGTAATTTTGGCGTGCGCACTGCTGCCAAGTGCGCCGAAGGAGATTTTTATGGCTGATAAGAAGAGAGCCGTCACGCAGGACAAGCTGGTGGCGCTGTGCAAAAACCGCGGGTTTATCTTTCCCGGAAGCGAAATTTACGGCGGACTCGCCAACACATGGGACTACGGCCCCCTCGGCGTGGAGCTGAAGAACAACATTAAAAAGGCGTGGTGGAAAAAGTTCGTCACCGAAAACACTCTGAACTGCGGCGTGGACTGTGCAATACTCATGAACACGCGTACATGGAAGGCTTCGGGGCACTTAGGCGGATTCTCCGACCCCCTTATGGACTGCAAAAACTGCAAGACGAGGCACCGCGCCGACAATCTTGTGGAGGCCTACGTTGCAAAGCACAATATGGACGTTAAAGTAGAGGCCATGGACAACGACGCTCTGGAGGCATTTATCAAGGAGCACTCCATAGTCTGCCCCGTGTGCGGCAAGAGCGATTTTACGCCCATAAGAAAGTTCAACCTGATGTTCAAGACCTTTCAGGGCGTCACCGAGGACAGCGTGAACACGGTATACCTCCGCCCCGAGACGGCGCAGGGCATATTTGTAAACTTTAAGAACGTGCAGCGCTCGACGAGGATGCGCGTGCCCTTCGGCATAGGCCAGATAGGCAAATCTTTCCGCAACGAGATAACGCCAGGTAACTTTATATTCCGCGTGCGCGAATTCGAGCAGATGGAACTGGAATTCTTCTGCAAGCCCGGCACCGACCTCGAGTGGTTCAACTACTGGAAGGAATACTGCCGCTCCTTCCTCCTCTCCCTCGGCATGAAGGAGGAAAACTTGAAGCTGAGAGATCACTCGCCCGAGGAGCTGTGCTTCTACTCCAAGGCGACTACAGACTTCGAATACAACTTTGCCTTCGGCTGGGGCGAGCTGTGGGGCGTGGCCGACAGGACGGACTACGACCTCACCCAACACCAGAACGAGAGCGGCGAGAGCATGGAATACACCGACCCCGTCACCAACGAGAAGTATATCCCCTACGTCATAGAGCCCTCGCTGGGCGTTGAGCGCATGGTGCTGGCCTACCTTACGGACGCCTACGACGAGGAAGTTGTAGACCCCGCGAAGAACGACGTGAGAACGGTGCTCCGCCTCCACCCCTTCCTCGCCCCCTACAAGGCGGCCGTGCTGCCCCTGCAGAAGAACCTTTCGGAAAAGGCGGACGAGGTTTACAGGGCGCTGGCGAAGAAGTTCAGCGTGACTTACGACGTTACGGGCTCGATAGGCAAGCGCTACCGCCGTCAGGACGAGATAGGCACGCCGCTGTGCATAACCATAGACTTCGATACGCTGGAAAACGACACCGTGACCGTGCGCGACCGCGACAGCATGCAGCAGATACGCCTGCCCATATCCGAGCTTGAGGCTTATATCCAAAAGACGATAGAGTTTTAAAATATATCATGTGATCGGTTAAAGCCAAGACATATTGCGTTATAATTAGTAAAGCGCCCGCGCAGCTTCAGGCTGCGCGGGCGCATATATTATTTTCGGCTTTTATTTGCCGTTCAGGCACCCGCCTGCGCGGGCGAGGAGGCAGCATCGGACGTGGCCTCCCGCGCGCGGGAGAGATCTTCGTTGAAGCGGCGGCGCCAGAAGTAGTTGATGGCAAAGCATGCCGGCATGACGAGGTTGGTTTCAAGACAGGAGTTGACTATGAGGGTGCGGAGGCTGGCCTCGTTGAG
>CALVRO010000038.1 GCA_944358655.1 uncultured Clostridia bacterium
CGCCATGATAGACGACAAGGGCAGAACGGTAAAGGAGGCCGGCCCCTCGGCCGCCGTATATGTGCTCGGCTTCGAGCAGGTTCCCAACGCGGGCGACAGCATCTTCTCCGTCTCGCAGGAGCTTATGAAGTCGGTCATCGAGGAGAGGAAGAGGAAGGAGTCCGACGCCATGGTAAAGACGGCCTCCAAGATCTCCCTCGACGAAGTTTTCGGCAAGATAGCCGAAGGCAACATGAAGAACCTCAACCTCATCGTCAAGGGCGACGTGCAGGGCTCGGTCGAGGCCGTAAAGCAGTCGGTAGTCAAACTCTCCAACGAGGAAGTACAGGTAAAGGTCATCCACAGCGGCGCGGGCGCCATCACCGAATCGGACGTCATGCTCGCCGACTCCTCCAACGCCATCATCCTCGGCTTCAACGTCCGCCCGGACGCCAAGGCAAGGACTATGGCCGAGAGAAGCAAGGTGGATATCCGCCTCTACCGCATAATCTACGACCTTTTGGACGACGTAGAGTCCGCCCTCAAGGGCATGCTCGCGCCCAAATATCAGGAAGTCTACCTCGGCAAGTGCGAGGTAAGGCAGACCTTCCGCATTACGGGCGTCGGCGTAGTGGCCGGCTGCTATGTAAAGGAGGGCAAGATCGTCCGCGGCGGCAAGCTGCGCATCTACCGCGACGACGTGCTCATCGTCGAAGGCAACGTCCAGCAGCTCAAGCGCTTCAAGGACGACGTCAAGGAAGTCAACTACGGCTACGAGTGCGGCTGCGCCATCGAAGGCTTCAACGATATCCATGTGGGGGATATGATTGAGTGTTATATGGTGGAGCAGGTCCCCGCAAAGTAACTTTTTTGCGTTGATAGGCATCGCATTTCTATGTCGCGCTGCGGCAACCTTCGGTCATGTACGTTCGTGTACACTCCCTCAGGTTTTCCTCGCGCTCCTTGAACTGCTCGCCTCTGAACGCAAAAATCACATTTCCGAACTCGGTTTTAGCTCGCATCTATTGCACAAAAATCTCTCTGCACAACTTGGTTTTAAACCATGTTGATAGGCTTCGCATTTCTATAATAATAAGGAATGTCATTTCGACTGAAGCACACGAAGTGTGCGAAACGGAGAAATCCCCCCGGTGGTGCATGTCATCTCGAGCGTAGCCGAGAAATCCCCCCGGTTACTCTTCAGATACACTTTTCACCACAGCCTCGCGCAAAACTGTAGTATTTGCGCGAAAGAGGCGCCGCCAAGAGCGGCATTACAGGATAATCATGAAAGGAATAAGAGGAGAACGGCTCGCAAGCCAGTTCCGCGAAGAAATTTACAAAGTCATCTCGGGCAAGCTGCGCAACAGGTGTTCGGGCATGAGCGCCATAATCAGCGTCACCCAGGCCGACGTCGCGCCCGATCTCAAGACGGCCAAGGTCTATGTCAGCATATTCGACCCCGACGCCGCCCGCAAGGAGGCCACGTTCTCCCTTTTAAAGGAAAACGCAGGCTTCATCCGCCACGAACTTTCCAAAGTCCTGCACCTTCGCACCGTGCCCGAACTCACATTCATTCTCGACGGCAGCATGGAGTACGGCGCGAGGATAGACAGGATAATAGAGGAGCTGGAAGATAAAGACCGCAAAGATGACTGAAGAGCTTTTAACTGAGATAGCACGGCAGCTCAACTCCGCCGATAATATCGGCGTAGTCTGCCATATCCGTCCCGACGGCGACGCCCTCGGCAGCGCCGCGGCGCTCGTCACCGCGCTCAAAAACGCGGGAAAGAACGCGTGGCTGCTATGCGAGGAGCCCGCGCCTCAGAGGCTGCAGTTTTTGCCCGCGCTCCAAGGCGTTTTAACTTCCCTTCCGCCGTCGCCCGTCGACCTTTTTGTCAGCTGCGACTGCGCCGACATCTCCCGTCTGGGCGTGTTCGGCCCCGCATATGCCCGATTCAAGGGCCCTACCATAAATATCGATCACCACATATCCAACACGCGGTATGCCAAAATAAATTGCGTGTGCGAGTGCCCGGCCACCTGTCAGATACTTCCCGCCGTGCTTGCGGCGGCAGATCTTCCCATAACCGGGGAGATAGCCGATCTGCTCGCCATGGGTCTGCTCACCGACAGCGGCAACTTCGCCCATCAGGACGTCACCGGTCAGACCTTCCGCGTCGCGGCCGAACTCAGGGAGAGGGGGGCTGACTTCAACCGCCTCAACTACATGCTCTTCGACCGTCAGGAGAAGAGGCGCGCCCTGCTCTTTGTCCGCGTGCTCGCCTCCATGCGCTTCTGCCTTGAGGACAGGCTGGCCTTTCTCACCGTCACACAGGCCGACTTTGCTGCCACCGACACCGAAAAATCTCTCACCGAGGGCTTTGTCGACTATCCGCTCACCATCGACGGCGTCGAAGTTTCGGTCGCCGTAATGGAGGTAAAGAGGGGGCAGTACAAAATCTCCCTGCGCAGCAAGCGTGCCGACGTCAACGCCGTTGCCTCTGCGTTCGGCGGCGGAGGGCACATCCTCGCCAGCGGGTGCATGCTCTTCGGCGAGTACGAGGAGGTCATCGACAGGCTGACCTACGCCGTTTCACAGCAGTTATGACGGGTTTCATCAACATTAACAAGGCCGCGGGCGTCAGTTCGGCGCGCGAAGTGGCTATAATTAAACGGCTGACGGGCATGCCCTGCGGCCACATGGGCACCCTCGACCCGATGGCCGACGGCGTTCTGCCCATAGGCATAGGCAACGCCTGCAGACTGTTCGACTACTTCCTCACCAAGCGCAAAAAGTATGCTGCAACCTTTAAGTTCGGCGTCGGGTACGACACTCTCGACACGACGGGCACTCTCGAAGTGTCGGGCGGGCGCGTGCCCTCCGAGGAGGAGATAGCCGCCGTGCTGCCGCATCTTACGGGCGAGATAATGCAGATACCCCCCAAGTACAGCGCCAAGAACGTCGGCGGAAAGAGGGGGTACGAGCTCGCTCGCGCGGGCGTCGACTTCACCCTCCCGCCCAAAAAGGTAAATATCTATTCGATTTCGCTTACATCGCGCATATCTGCCGACGAATTCTCCTTTATAATAGAGTGCGGCGGCGGCACCTATATCCGCTCGCTCTGCCGCGACATGGCGTCGTCCCTCGGCACATATGCCGCAATGAGCGCGCTGACGCGCCTGTCCTCGGGGGCTTTTTGCATAGAGGACGCCCGCCCCTCGGCCTTACTTACGGCCGAAAATATAGCAGATTTCATCGTTCCCACCGACAGCGTTTTGCCATTCAAAGGCATATATGTAGGGGGCAACGACCAAAAAAGATTTCTGAACGGATTGCCCGTTCCCTCGCCCGAAGCGGACGGAACGTACAAAATATATTTGGAGAACGGTCAGTTTTACGGCTTGGGCAAAGCCGCGAACGGCTGTTTGAAAGTGGAGACTAAACTATGTTAGAGATCATCGAATACGGAAAGGACGAATACGCATTTCCATCGCTTCTCGTGCTCGGCTGTTTCGACGCCATCCACGTCGGCCACAGAGAGCTGTTCAAAAAGGCCCGCCTTCAGGCCAAGATCAACGGCCTCGATCTGGGCGTCATGATGTTCAGGGACGGCAAGGGCGGCAGGCAGGTGTACTCCTTCGAGGAGCGCGTCGCCATGCTGTCGGCGTACAACGTCAAGTTTGTGCTCGTCATCGATTTCACGCCCGAGTTCAAGCAGATAGCCCCCCTCGATTTCCTTGCGGGCATCGAGGAAAAGATAAATGTCAAGGCCTACATGAGCGGCAAGGATTTCCGCTTCGGCAAGGGCGCCAAGGGCAAGTCGTCCACGCTCAAAAACTTTGCCGAGGACGAGGAAAACGGCGTCTGGTACATGCCCGTCAAGGATGTCGCCATCGACGGCGAAAAGGTTTCCACCACGCTCGTCAAAAGCTGTCTTGACAGCGGTGACGTCATCAAGGCCGCCCGCCTTCTCGGCGAAAACTACTTCGTTGAAGGCGAAGTGGTGCCCGGCGAACACCGCGGCAGCGGCGTGCTCGGCTTTCCTACAGTCAACATAAACTATCCCGATTGGAAATACCCCGTTAAGCAGGGCGTATATAAGGTTGAGGTCGAAATTGACGGCGCTACATATCCCGGCATAGCCAACTACGGCGGCCGCCCCACCTTCGGCGACAACAGAGTTGTGCTCGAAGTGCACATTTCGGGCATCGATGGCGACCTTTACGGCAAAAAGGTAAAGGTCAGCTTTGTGGCGTACATGCGCGATATTGTCGCCTTCGCCTCGCCCGAGGAGCTCTCGGCCCGCCTCGCTCTCGACAAGGCCGCGCTCTCCCTCACCGACGAGCAGTTCGCCGCCGCCTATCCCGTAACCGATCTCTCCGCCCCCGCAGTTGTCGAGGAGGCAGTAGAGGAGCCCGCCCCCGAAGTCGTTGAGGAAGTTGCGGAGGAACCCGCCCCCGAAACCGTCGAAGAAGTTGCGGATGAACCTGCCCCCGCACCCGTTGAAGAGGTGACGGAAGAATCTGCTCCCGAAACCATTGAAGAAGTGACTGAGGAACCCGTTTCCGAAGTCGTTGAAGAAGTGACGGAGGAGCCCGTTTCCGAAGTCGTCGAAGAAGTGACGGAGGAATCCGCCCCCGAAACCGCTGAAGAGGTGATAGAGGAACTCACTCCCGAAGCCGTTGAAGAAGTGATGGAGGAACCCGCCCCCGAAACCGCCGAGGAAGTAGAAGAAGTTGCGGAAGAAATTCCTGCGGATGAAGAAGCCCCCGCCGAGGAAGAAACTCCCGCCGAGGAAGAGGCCCCCGCCGAGGAAGAAACTCCCGCCGAGGAAGAGGCCCCCGCCGAGGAAGAAACTCCCGTAGAGGAAGAAGCCTCCGCCGAGGAAGAGACCCCCGTAGAGGAGCAAACTCCCGCCGAGGAGCAAACTCCTGTCGAGCAAGTTGAGCCCGAAGAGGCGGCGGAAGAGTCCGAGGCAGAGGACGGCGAGGAAAAAAATGATTAAGTTCGGCCCCAGCGGCAACAGTCAAAGCTTCTACGCAATGGGCTACAAGCACACGGCGCAGGCCCCCGAATACCTCAAAAATTTCGGGCTCGACTGTTTTGAATACTCCTTCGGCCGCGGCATAACGCTGTCCGAGGGCAAGGCCGAGGAGATAGGCGCCGCGTTCGCGGCGGCAGGAATGGAGATAAGCGTACACGCCCCCTATTTCATCAACTTTGCCAATCCCGACGACGAGGCCGCGCAAAAGTCATACGGCTACGTTCTGAACAGCGCAAAGTTTTTAAAGCTGATGGGCGGAAGGCGCCTCGTCTTTCACCCCGCCGCGCAGGGCAAGGCCACGCGCGAGGAGGCCGTCGCGCGGACGACCGACCGCCTGAAAAGGCTGTGCGACATGGTCTATTCCGCCGGCCTCGACGACCTTATGTTCTGCCCCGAAACCATGGGCAAGCTCGCCCAGATAGGCACTCTCGAGGAGATAATCTCCTTTTGCGGCATAGATAAGATCTTCACGCCCGCCATCGACTTCGGCCACCTCAACGCCCGCGAACAGGGCAGCTTGAAGGGGGAGGACGACTACGCCTCCCGCCTCGGCTACGCCATAGAGCGGCTGGGGTACGACAGAATGAAGAACTTCCACATCCACTTCTCCAAGATAATGTACGGCGGAAAGGGTGAAATAAAGCACCTCACCTTCGAGGACATGGTCTACGGCCCCGAATTTGCTCCGCTCGCCGCCGTGCTCAAAAGGCTTAAGCTCGAGCCCTACATAGTCAGCGAGTCCGACGGCACTCAGGCCGAGGACGCCCGCACCATGAAGGAGATATATCTCTCCATCTGACTTAAATATGTATGGCCGCCCCGTCGGGCCGATAAAAATATCATTGACATACAGGCATATTTTTGCTAAAATATATACAAGATGAACAACCTTTTAGCCGATAAGCTCTTCCGCGAAACGGGCGCCGACGCGCTCGTCGTCACACAGGAAGATCTCGCATTCTATTTAACGGGCTTTCAAAGTTCCTTCGGCGTTGTAGTCGTCGACGGCGACGGCGCAAAATTCTACACCGACCAAAGATATCTCGAGGCCGCCAGGGCCAACGCCGCCCCCGGCTTCGAGGTGCTCGAATACCCCCGCGGCGTAAAACTTGGCGAACTTTTAAAGGGCTATAAGTCTTTGGGCGTGTCCTTGCAAAAGTCGTTCGCCTCGGAATATATCGCGTTGAACGAGGCCGGCTTCGCCCTTAAGGACAGCACGCCCGTGTTCGAGCGCGCCATGGCCGTTAAAACTCAAAAGGAGATGCAAAGTATCTCGGCAGCCTGTCTGGCCGCCGACAAAGCCTTTTTGTCCCTCCTCCCCGAAATTAAGGAGGGCATGACCGAAAACGACGTCGCGGCTCTTCTCGAATACCTCATGCGCAAAAACGGCGCGTCTGGCACAAGTTTTTCAACCATCTGCGCCTTCGGCGCCAACGCCAGCGTTCCCCATCACGAAACGGACATGACCCGCTTAAAGTTCGGCGATATCATCCTCATCGACTTCGGCTGCAAAGTGGGCGGATACTGCTCGGATTGCACCCGCACATTGCTGTTCGGCGACGACGGAAAGCACGGCGAATTCAAAGAGGCCTACGGCCGTGTGCTCGAAGCGCACATGCTTGTAAAAAGCGAGTTCACCTCGGGCATGACGGGAAGGGAGGGCGACGCCATCGCGCGCGACTGCCTTGCAAAATACGGGCTGGATAAGTATTTCACCCACTCCCTCGGCCACGGAATAGGCATAAACATTCACGAATACCCCAACCTCTCGCCCAAGAGCGAGCAGGTGTTTGCCGACGGCATGGTCTTTTCGGACGAGCCCGGCGTATATTTCGAGGGCGCCTTCGGCGTCAGAATAGAGGACACCGTCACATTAAAGGACGGCAAAGTCGTCTCCCTCACCGACACCGACAAATCTCTCACGATTTTATAATGCGTTTTTAGCGGTCGCACAGACCGTAATGTTGCGCAGGAGTTTCTCGGCACGAAATGACATATTTTGGCCCGTGAAATTCCTCCCCGGATTATAATCTTGTCATTTCGACCAAGCGAGGCTGTTAAGCCGAGCGCGCGGAGAAATCCCCCCGTTTACTTTTCAGATACACTTTTACCGCACTTTGCTTTGCATAGGCGAAACAGCATGTGGTGGGCGGGTGGGGCAGACTTGTCATCCCGAGCGACAGCGAGGGATCTCCTTGTCGGACTGTTACAGAGCTCGGGCAGAGATGCCTCGGCAACGCGCGCTCATGCTTATATTGCACCCAACCATATCGGCGCGCTGCTCGGCATGACATCGGGGAGGAGTTGAGGCTCGCGCCCTCGGGGAGAGTCCGTCATTTCGACCGTAGTGAGCGTCAGCGAACGGAGCGGAGAAATCTCCCCGGCCACGCTTCAGATACACTCATTACCGCACCACTCCGCGAAGCGTGCGCAGCCCCGCGAGCACCCTCCGAAAGGCATTTAGCAAATCGCTAAAGCACCGCACCCGCGCAGAGGGGGCGGGCAAGGGCGAATTTGCTTTCACGGAGTGCAGGAATTTTAACCTTGTTCTCGCGCAAAACCGTGGCTTTTGCGCGAAAGAGGAGCCGCAGGCGCAAAAAGCAAACAAGGCGAGTTTACTCGGCTTGTTGCAAAACAAGCCTTGCGGCGACGAGGTGCGCTGCTCGGCATGACATCGGGTGTATTTTAATAGTTTTTTGCGAAACAAATTTCAATAATAATTTTAAGGAGATAATAGAACATGGCATCCATTTTAGCAGGCGATATCAGAAAGGGCGTCACCTTCGAGTACAACAATAAGGGCGTTTACACGGTTACCGACTTCCAGCATGTAAAGCCCGGCAAGGGCGCGGCGTTCGTCCGCGCAACGCTTAAAAACGTCGTCACGGGTCAGGTATTGTCGGATATAACCTTCAACCCCACCGCCAAGCTCGAGACCGCTCAGGTCGAAACGAGAAAGATGACCTATTCCTACACCGACGGTGAATTCTACTACTTCATGGATCCCGACAGCTTCGAAATGATCACCCTCAACTTCGATCAGGTAGAGGACGCCCTCAAGTACATCAAGGAGAACGACCTCGTCACCATAAAGTTCCTCTACGGCAACGCATTCTCCGTCGAGCCCGAAAACTTTGTCGAGCTCAAGGTAATCGAGTGCGAGCCGGGCGTAAAGGGCAACACCGCCACCAACGCCATGAAGAACGCCAAGGTCGAAACGGGCGCAACCATTCAGGTACCCATGTTCATCGAAGAGGGTGAAGTCATCCGCATTGATACGAGGAGCGGGGAGTATATGTCCCGCGTCGGCAAGTAATTTTTTAATTCAAATTCATGTGCGACTATTTGAATTAAGGTTTGCGGCGGCGTGATGCGTTGTCGCGCTTACGCACTCCCCGGTCACTTACATTTGAGTAAGCTCCCGTCGTCTTTTATGCGCTCCATTGCCGCATGAATCGGCTGTGCCCGTTGGTATATTTTGCGGGAGAGCGGTCGGCAAAGTTAAATAAAATTTAAAAGCAAACGTCAGCCGCGCGGCCAAAGGCCGCGCGGTCGGGCGTGTTTAAAAGGTAGTCATGAAGGCTGTTATCCAGCGCGTAAAGCGCACTTCCCTCAGCGTAGAGGGCAAGCTCATTTCTCAAATACCCTTCGGCCTCGCCGTCTATCTCGGGGTAAAGTCGGGCGACGGTGAGGAGTTGTGCGCGCAGATGGCGGGCAAGATCTTGCGGCTGAGGATATTCGAGGACGAAAACGGCAAGATGAACCGCTCCGTCGCCGACGTCGGCGGCGAGGTGCTGCTCATATCGCAGTTTACCCTCTACGGCGACGCCTCGCACGGCAACCGCCCGAGTTTTATTCTCGCCGAACGCCCCGAGCGCGCCGAAAGACTGTACGAAAGCGTTGCTGCCGAGCTCGCCGCGCTGGGTATTCCCGTAAAGAAGGGCGTGTTCGGCGCCGACATGAAGATAGAGCAGTTCAACGACGGCCCCGTCACAATAATATACGAACTGTAATTTCTTCTTGCCTTGTGACATTTGGCAGGCCTCGCTCCGCCCTTTTCCATTTTGTCATTTCGCCCAATCGAGAAATCTCCTCGTTATAGTATGTCATTTCGGGCAAGCGTAAGCGTCGCTTTCGCCATGAGTGCGAGCATTTTTGATGAACGCGAACAAGATGCGAAACCGAAGAGAGGAGGGTTTTTGCCCGACGAACGGAGCGGAGAAATCCCCTCGGGTAGAGTATGTCATTTCGAGCGTAGCCGAGAAATCTCCCCGGTAGAACATGTCATTTCGACTGTAGCGAGTGAAACGAGTGGAACGGAGAAATCTCCCCGGCGATGCTTCAGATACACTTATTCCGCACTATGCCTCTCCTTCGTATGGAGAGGTGTCCGCGCGGTCAACGCGCGGACGGAGAGGTCGAAAAAAAGAAAGAACGACCCCTCAATCGGCAACAAGTTGCCGCCAGCTCCCCATAGCGACGGGGAGCCATGGCGTGGCATGGCGCCCCCCTCTCTGGGAAGAGCATGTCATTTCGAGCGTAGCCGAGAAATCTCCCCGGGTAGAGTATGTCATTTCGACTGTAGCGAGTGTAACGAGCGGAACGGAGAAATCTCCCGGGCTACGCTTCAGATACACTTTTCACCATAGCCTCGCGCAAAACCGTGGCTTTTGCGCGAAAGAGGAGCCACAGGCGCAAACAGCATACAAGGCAAATTACCATTTGCCTTGTTGCAAGACGGGCCTTGCGGCGACGAGGAGAAATCTCCCCGGCTACATTTCAGATACACTATCTACTACTCCGCGAAGCGTGCGCAGTCCCGCGAGCACCCTCCGAGAGATATGTAGCAAATCGCTAAAGCGCCGCACCCGCGAAGAGGGGGCGGGCAAGGGCGAATTTGCTTTCACGGAGTGCAGAAATTTTTACCTTATCATAAATACATGATCATAAAATTCTTAGGTACGGGCGCGGCAGAAGGCGTGCCCGCAATGTTTTGTAACTGTCGGTTCTGCACATGGGCAAGGGAGCAGGGCATGCGCGAAGTGCGCACGCGCACACAGGTGCTCGTAGACGACGGCCTGCTCATCGATTTCCCGCCCGAGGCGTATTATCACTCCATCGCTCACGGCGTCGACCTGTCGTCCGTCGAAACGCTCCTCGTCACGCACTCCCACATGGATCACTTCTACGCGCACGACTTCATTCTGCGCGGCTATAAGTACGCCCGCCTCGGCG
Source organism: uncultured Clostridia bacterium (assembly GCA_944358655.1). Taxonomy (GTDB): domain Bacteria; phylum Bacillota; class Clostridia; order Christensenellales; family Borkfalkiaceae; genus Coproplasma. The sequence continues at coordinate 10,263 of CALVRO010000038.1, forward strand.
CCCCCCTCTTAAATATTTACGGCAACGAGGAGGTGGCAAAGGTCTTTTCCGAGTGCACAGCGCGCGAGATGAAACCCGAAGTTGCCCCCCACATATGCTTTAACCAAATCTCCCCCTACAGCATTTTTACTGCCTCCGGGTACAGAGTCGCCGCCCTCCCTGCCGAGCACGTCTGCACCGAGCGCGCTCTGCTGTTCTATGTGGAGAGGGAGGGGAGGGGCTATCTGCACCTGCACGATACGGGCAACCTCTCCGACGAGGCCGTCGCCTTCCTCGCGGACAACGGGGCAAGGGCCGACGCCGTCGCATACGACTGCACTTTCGGCGAGAAAAGCGGCAATCTCTCGGCCCGCCATATGGGCGTCTCCGACGTCTGCGTTGTCCGCGACAAGCTCGCCGCGGCGGGCATAATCGACGGCGGCACAATAAACGTCATCACTCACTTTTCGCACAACTGCTCGCCCTCGCGCGCCAATATGGACGACCTCGCCTCGCGCTTCGGCTTTGTGGCCGCCTACGACGGCCTGCGCATAGAGGTGTGAGATAGGGAGGGCCAAATGAAGATTTTCCGCCACTTTGTCACCGTCACCCGCCACCGCTTCAAGGTGATGACCCACTGTTTCAGGCTGGGCCTCTACCGTCAGGGTCTCACGCACGACCTCTCCAAATACCTGCCCTCCGAATTTATTCCCGGGGCAAGGTATTATCAGGGCACGCGCAGCCCTCAGGCGAGGGAGAGGGAGCTCTTCGGCTATTCCGCCGCGTGGCTGCACCACAAGGGCAGGAACAGGCACCACTTCGAGTACTGGGTGGATTCCGGCAAAAACTGCGCCGTCTATGTGCGCATGCCTGCAAGATATTTCGGCGAGATGATCTGCGACCGCATAGCCGCAAGCAAGATATACCTCGGCAAAAACTATACCAACTCTGCCCCCCTCGAATACTTTTTGAACAGCACAAATAAGTCGGGCATGAACGAGGATACCTGCCGCGACCTCGCCTATTTTCTCACCATGCTCTCCGAGCAGGGCGAAGAATACATGTTTTCCGAACTTAAGAAATTTATCCGCCAAGGCATGCGCGACGAAAGGCGCGCTAAGCGCGCGGCAAAAGATAATTGACCCGTATATATACCGCAAATAACGTCATAGCGGCGGGCGCCCCGTAACGGGGCGCCCGCCGCCTCGATATAATAGCGATTATGCGTTCGTCGGGGCATATGTCGGGGTCAATTTGCCTTTTTGCATCTTGCCAGCGTGGTGTTGTCCTTGGTTCTGTCGCGCAGTTCCTTAACGGGGTGGTCGCTCTCCTGAAAGCGGTAGTCCTTGCCCAGCTTTTCTATCGCCTTCTCTATGACAAGGTGCGAGGCGTTGCCGTCCGGGCCGCCCATATAGCGCTGATACTCAAAGTATCTGTGCCCGTCGGGCAGCTTGCTTATGTCGCTGTAGTCCTTGTTGTCGGCGGTCAGCGTCACCGTTTCGGCCAGAACGCGGCGTATATAGTCCTTGTTGGAACCTATCTTCAGCAATTTGGGGAACCGACCGTCGCCCACCACCTTGGCATACGGGGTGTTTTCGTACTTCTTTAAAAGTTTTGCCGCCGTCTTAAGGTGACAAACCTCCATTTTGAAGTGCTCTGCCCATATCTTCTTTATGGCCTCGTCGCTCTCGTCCTCCCACGCCGAGTAATACAGCCAGCACTCGGTGTATTCGTGCAGCACCCACTGTTCCAGCCACGTCATGTTGGGGTCTTTTAAGCTCTCGTACTGACTGACGTGCGCCTCCTCTATCATGGCTATCTCCGAATACAGCTTGCGCCCGAGGTCGCTCTTGTACCACTGCGCAATGTTCATGTAATAGTTCATGGTCTGCTGCTCGGCGGCCGTAATGGTGGAGGCCACAAGCTTGCTGTACAGGTCGGCCTTGTCGCCGTCCATGTGCGGCTTCAGATCGTCGTCGGGGAACCTGTGCTCGGCCACGGTGGGGCGGCCGGGCATTATCTCGGTCAATTTCCCCACAAGCGTCTCGGCCTCTATGCCCTTGTCTGTCATCAGCAGGTTTGCATAGCGGTAGAGGTGGTCAAAGTCCTCCAAAAGCGCAAAATTGAGCGCCTTTATGTTGTTCTCGTCCCTCTCGTTGCGCGCGAGGGTGGCCGTCAGATCCACGGCCAGCTGCTCGTAACCTATAGTCGTCTCCAGAATGCTCTCGTTGAGCGGCTTAAGGCAGCTTATGCGCTTTTGCTGCTGTTGTTCCTGGCGCCGCACCGTGGCCAGAGCCGAGCATATCTCGGGCTCGTCGCAATGTCTTGCAAACTGATGCATGAACCATGTGCTCTCAAACTCCGTGCCGTTCATCAGTATGACGCGCGTCTTGGTGTAGGGAGAGGTGCGCTCCTTGTTGTAGCTTTTGGGGTACATTTTTTTGAGCGGGATAAAGTTTTTGTCGAGCGTTTTGCATTTTTCCTCAAAGGGATTCATCTTATTTTAGCCTCCTTTTCGGGCGATAAGTTTGGCCGCCCGAATTATTTGTTGACATAAAAATTTAATTTTAACCGCAATTCCGCTTTTCTTTTAAAACAAAATGTGATATAGTAATAAAGTAAAAGAATTTGCAGGCGTCGCCTATCGGTATGGCGTCAGCTTCCCAAGCTGATTTTGGCGGGTTCGACTCCCGTCGCCTGCTCCAAAGGACAGGGCACCCCGAACGGGGTGCCCTGTCCTTTGGAGCAGATCATGCAATACGGGAGGAGAGGGACGAGGGCGGAGTGGTCAAAACAGTGTAGTACACTGTTTTGCCGCCCGAGATGAGGAAGCGGCATTATACGCCGCGACGGTGACCGAGGCGGCAGTTGTCCTTGCTGCCGCCGAGACGGCAAGTAATATCGTTGTTGCTCTACCGCCGACAAAACAGTGGACACCCACTGTTTTCCGTGCGCCGCGCTCAAGCGGCGACTCCCGTCCGGTATTACGAACAGGACTTGAACCCTGCGATTTTTTGGGCGACCAAATTTTTTGCTTGAAAACTTATAAAATATCGTTGACAGAATAAAATAACGGTGTTATAATAACATTGTTATTAAACGAAACGGGACAGAGCATGAAGGTAAAGGATGAAAGCATCAACTCAAAACTTTTGGAGTGTGCCAAGGCGGAGTTTATGGAAAAGGGCTTTGCAGACGCTTCCATGCGCACGATCGCGGAGCGCGCGGGCGTTACGACGGGGATGCTTTACAGCCGCTTTGCGGACAAGGA
>CALVRO010000039.1 GCA_944358655.1 uncultured Clostridia bacterium
CTCGTACTTCGGCCTGCCGCCCTCCGCGCTCTACTACGGTCAGGGCGCCGTCGCATATACACCGCCTCCCGGGCCGCCCCAAAACCAAATACTTCCGCCCGCCGAGCCCGAGGGCGAAAATATCCGCCCGCGCGCCGCAGTCGCAATTTCCCGCCGCCGCGCTGCCTTCATCGTCGCCGCCCTGTTTGCGCTGTTAGTCGTCGTCGGCGTGGTACTGCTCTTATCGCATGGCAACCGCATTTCGCCCCCTCTTTCGGAGGGCGGCGGGCAGACGGGCGGCCAAAACGGGGACGAGGCGCTCGCATGCGAGCACGACTTCGTTTCCGCCGTCACGCCTCCCACCTGCACGGAGCGCGGATACACCGCCTACACCTGCTCGCTGTGCGGCTACAGCTACAAGGCCGCCGTCGTAGAAGCCAATGGTCACACGCGGGGTGAATGGGCAGAGTACTCCTCGGCCACCTGCCTGCACGAAGGGCAGGAGCGTGTGTGCTGCACGGTGTGCGGCGAGGTGCTCGCCACGCGCACTTTAGAGCGATTGCCCCACGAATATGCCTCAACCATTGTGCAGCCGAGCGGCGGCAAGCAGGGCTATACCCACCATGTATGCTCGTTGTGCGGGCACGAATACAGGGACAATTATTTTTCCCAGGCTTACACCGAGGGTCTTAAATATTCCGTCACGGATCAAGGCGTAGTAATTTCGGGCGTGGAGGAGGGTTTCGGTGAAATCGTCATCCCCACGCATATCGACGGCGTGCCCGTCACAAAGATAGCCGAAAGCGCCTTTGCGGGCATGTCGCAGATAACTGATATCGCCCTCCCGCAGACGATCACCGCAATAGGCCGCAGGGCGTTCGCGGGCACTTCGTTAAGCCATATCACCATACCAAACTCCGTTGAGGAGATCGGCGCGCAGATATTTTCAGGCTGCGGCTATCTCACCGAGGTAACATATAACAGCAACTTCGAACCTTCGGAAAACGGCCTCTTTCTCAACCTCCCCTCGCTGAAAAAGGTTACCTTCGGCGGAAGCGTGGTGCCGGGCTATATCTGCTGCGACAGCGTATCTTTGAGCGAGGTGGTGATTGCCGAGGGCATAGAGGAGATCGGCCACCACGCCTTTTACAACTGTTCGAGCCTTACGGGCATCGATCTGCCCCCGTCGCTCGGATATATCGGCACCGAAGTCTTTGCCGGCAGCGGGTTAGTCGGTCTATCCGTTCCCGAACTCGTCACGTCCGTCGACCGCGCCGCCTTCGCAAACTGTGCGCGGCTTAAGAGCATATCTCTGCCCTACGGCCTGACAAGCATAGGCTATCTCGCCTTCGAAGGGTGCGTTTCGCTCGGGCAAATAGACATCCCCGACAGCGTCATATCTATAGAGGGCCGCGCTTTCATGGGCTGTTCGTCCCTCAAAAGCGTAGTCCTGCCCAAATATCTGACGCGCATAGATGAGATGACGTTCGAAGGCTGCTCGTCGCTTAGCTATGTGTACATCCCCTCGTCCGTCACCGTCATCGAAGGCGCCTTCGGCTCGTGCGGCGCGCTTGCCGAGGTTGAATTCGGCGACCCTTCGGGCTGGTCTGCAGACGGTACGGCCGTTGCCGAAGAGCAGCTGTCCTCTGCGGCGACCGCCGCAAAGCTGGTCGGCCAAACGTACGCGATCGCCGTATGGATAAAAAACTGAACGCCAAATACCCCCGGGGCGGAGCTTTCCGCCCTCTTTTTTTGTCGAAAATTAAAAATTAAGCACGTTTTGCCATAGCAAAAGCAAACGCGGCTGAACAAAACGCCGTCAAAGCGTGCTATAATATGCTCGCAAACGCAAAGAAAATTTTCTTAAAAACCGACGGCGCCGTCTGTACAGCGGGGCGGAGGCAGAGCGATCTGCCCCGCCCGGAACAAGAGAGGTGTACAGACCAAATGAAAACTCAGACAGTCCTCGCCCTGTACGACGCTTTGACGAGCGGAAAAAAGATTTTCCGCCATGACTTTTGCGTGTCTTTCGGCGTAAACGACAGAACTTTCTACCGCTATATGCGCGAGATATCGGCCTTTCTCAGGCAGGCTCATCCCGACTATGTCGTCGACGTCGCCCCGCGCGAGGGGCGGTATTTTCTAAAAAAAATTGCCGAAAAATAAAGCACTGACAGCTTCTGTCAGCTCAAAAACTGATTTTATAAAAATTAAGTGGTATAATGTAATATATAAAATCAAGGAGGCAAAACAATGCTGTGTAACTATTGCGATACGCCCAATCCCGAGGGCGCAATGTACTGCAAGCACTGCGGCCGTCGGCTCGACGGAATGGCGCTGTGCTCCTTCTGCGGCAAACTTACGCCCGCCGACGGCGACTTCTGCGTCAACTGCGGTGCCAACAGAAACGCGCCCGTCTACTTAATGAAGGAACGCGCCCTTTCCGCCGAACCTCAACGCCCCGCCCGCAAGGGAGAGGAGGGAGTGTACCCCGTCGGCAGGGGCGCTCAAAAGACTTCTACCGATATCGCCCGCTTCACGGAGGGGCGCGCGCCCGCCGCGATAGGCTCGAAGAAGAGGGGCATATTCTCGCTTGTTTCGCTCATATGCGGCGGTATATCGGCGCTGATGGCCTTTATATTCGTCTTTTTGGTCGGCATGCAGCTCTCCGTCGGCAGCGGCGGAGTGTCGGCAGGGTCGGGCATCGGCGGATACGATATCTTCTATTTCTTCGGCGAGGCGTACAAGTCCGGCGCGCTCACGGACAGCGAAAACGTCATAGAAAACGTCATAGGCCCCGTCTGCGGCACCGTAGCATCCGTTCTGGCGCTCGGCGGAACGGCGGCCTGCTTTGTCGTCACCCTCGTGCGCTATATCAAAATACTTCGCAAACGCACGCAAAAAAGCCTTCTGCCCTGCTCGGCGGCTACATTCGCCGCCTATATTGTCGGGGTGGCGCTCTTCGGCCTCTGCGCCGCGCAGAGCTCGGAGATAGTGGGCGTTTCCACTTCCATGACTTTAAACGGCGCCACCGTTGCGGGCATAGTAATTTGCGCCGTGCTCCTCGTCGCGTCCGCTGTATTTTCCGCCCTTGCCGAGGGCGTGCCCTGCGGCGTGCGCAAGTACGTTTTGTATACGGTCACAAAGGGCTGTTCGGCGCTATTCGCCTTCGTCGCCCTCGCCCTGATAGGTTCGGGCGTGGCCTTTGTTAAACTGACCTCCGTCGACGGCGGCAACACCTACGGCATATACGCGCTGTTCAACGCCCTCATGTCTGCAGGTACCGCAAGCAGCGAGGAGTTCGCGTCAACATATAACGGCTGTCTGGTGCTGTCGGTCGTGACGATGGCAGCCGCAGTCGCGGCGGGAGTATTCGTTGTTCTTTCTCTCTATAAAAACTACTCGTCGTGGAGCGCCGAGTGCACTAAAAAGGGCAATATCTTCGGCATAGTAGGGGGTGTATGCGCAATAGTAAGCGGCGTGGGTGCATGCGTGTGCAGCAGTCTCTACGCAAAATACCTCGGCGAAACTTACGCCGCAGATCTACTTGTACCCATATTCGTAATTGGCTTCGGCCTGCTCGTCTGCGCGGCCGCCGTCGTCAATATGGCGCTCTCCAAAAAGATGACCGCCGAAGAGCAATGACGCAATATACTTACGCAACATACATAGGGGAGGGGGCGGCCGCGTGCGCGGCCGCCCCCTCTCGCCGCATGTCGCGGCGCAGTTATCATGCTGTATCGAAGGTTGATATACCAAAATATTTTCTAAAAAATAATTCACTTTTTCCGACATTATCTCACATTTTTCGCCAAAATTATTTGACAAAATCAACACGGTATAGTATTATATAATAAATAGCTTATATAAATGTAATGCGCGCGACGCGCGCGCGAAAGACAGAGCAGGCATGAATTTTATTTTCTCTGTGGCGCTGCTGTTCATCTTAACGGCGGTCGTCCCCACAACAATCAAAAGGACAAGCGCGGCGGCATTGGCGATCAAGGGAGTACTTTGGTCGCTTTCGGCGTGCCTTTTTGCCTTGCTCCTGTCCGTATTCGCCGTCTGCGGTTTTTCGTGCGTCAGCGAGGCGGGACAGGCTCTCCCGCCCGAACTTGTCGGCGCTTCGCGCATAACGGGCGTGCAGGGCAGTCTGTGCGACAATGTCGCCGCCTTTGTGCAGTTTGTCGCGGGCGCTCTTGCCGCGCTCTTCGTCGTCGGACATTGCCGCGCGCAGTCTCCATTATCGGATAACGCCGCTCATAACTCCTGCGACCGCGTGCCCCGCGTGCGCCGTCTGCGCACGGCGGTTCCCCGCCGCGCCGTCGTCGGCCGTCCCGTCAGGGCGTTCGCGCTGTATTCGTGCTATAATTCATAAAGTCCCCTTCGGGCAGACGGCAATATTTTACACTTTTGGTAAAACTTGTCCGCGCCCGTCTCAGTCCGCAGCTTGGCGAATTGTTGATTTTTGTGTCGCGGCGTGATATAATATATTACTTCTGCGGCAGGCTACTTTAATTAAGGGGACAAAGAAATGCAGACAAACAACAACTATTACGAAGATATATGCGGCGAACAGGCCGCAGCCGACGCGGCCGTCGCGGGCGCCCTTCCTCCCGCAGCGGAGGGCAGCTCCTCATATGCCGAAAGCAAGCCCGTCTACAGCTTTTTCAAGCGCCTTTTCGATATAATTTCCTCGGGCGCCGCGCTGTTATTGCTGTCGTGGCTCATACTCATCCTTTTGCTCGTTAAATGGCTGGAGGACGTGTTCAACCCCGCGTACGACCTCGTCATAACCGAGGCCGAGGGCGAGGACGCCCCCAAGGCCAAAAAGGCGAGGCGCTTTGTCCGCGCCGACGGAAGGGTGTTCGACTGTCTTTTAAAGCCCCGCAAAAAGCGCCCGGGCGAAAAATATTCCAAGAGTCCCGTCTATTCCTCCGAGCGCCTCGGCAAGGGCGGAAGGGTATTCAAATTCTTCAAAATACGCTCCATGTGTCCCGGCGCCGAGGACATGAAGACCGCGCTCATCGAGGCAGGCCTCAACGAGGCCGATCCGCCCGCCTTCAAAATGAAGGACGACCCCCGCATCACGCCCTTCGGCAAGTTCTTGCGCAAGACCTCGCTCGACGAACTTCCCCAGCTCGTAAATATCTTTATAGGCGACATGTCGGTAGTCGGCCCCCGCCCGCCCATCCCCTCGGAGGTGGAGGAGTACGAGGAGTGGCAGAAGCACCGCCTCGACGTAAAGGGCGGCCTTTTATGCCTGTGGCAGATACAGCCCAACCGCAACTCGCTGTCCTTCGACGACTGGGTGAGGCTCGACCTCGAATATATCCGTAAGCGCAGTCTCCTGCTCGATTTAAAAATAATCTTCAAGGGCGCATATATGGTGGTCTTTGACCGCTCGGGCGAGTAGGTCAAGCCCAAATTTCGCATACGCTTTTGGCGCGTGCCTCGCCGTGGCGCCAATTTAGTTTGAACTTTATAAAATAATATTAAAGGGCCCGCCGCGCGGAATTTTCCGCGCGGCGGGCCTTGCCGCGTTGAGCAAACCCCGCTGTATTTTTGCCGGGGCGTGTTATTGTCAGATCTTTTTCAGCGTACAGTCGTAAACCTGCCTTCCCGAGGCGGCGCACCACACGTCGTGGGCCAGCCTGCTCGCCGCGTAAAGTTCGGCCGTCGCGCCCTCAAGCCTCATCACGTCCGAGCCGGTTATCACCACGGGCAGCGGCGAGCGCGCCAGCGCGGCCAGCATTTCGTCCGCGCGCTCTCTCTTAACGGCGAGCGGCTTCAAATATCCCGCGCTCCTCAAAAACCTCTCCGTGTCCTCGGCGGCAAAGCCCAATGCGTTGGCCGTCAGCGCGCGGCGTATGCGCGAGGAGGGATAGCGCCTGCTCGTGGCGGCCGATATTATCTCTTCGAGCCGCAGGCCGCTCAGCGCCTTTATTTTGTTTGCAAGGCCCTCGCCGCCCCCGTACACCCCTTCGAGCGAGGCGGCCGTCGCGCGCGTCAGCGCATATCTTATTATCGCCTCCATGCGTCCGTCGCTGCCGTCGGCCGCCCTCAGACCGTCGGCCGCATAGGGGGGCACGCACGCCCTTGTCCGCCCGTCGCCGAGGTTGGCCCTTATGGTGCTCGCCGAGGCATAGTGTAGGCCCAATTCCATTGCGCCGTGCCCGGCGCCCGTGCGCTTTACGGGCAGCAGCTCAAGTTCGGGCCTGCGCCTCAGCACGGCCGAGGCGTACTCCAGCGCCAGCAGGTCGTTGGGCCCCGTCACGGCCCCGCCGCATACGGCCTCCACGCCCTCCGAGCAGCTCTTCGCGTAGCTTTCTCCCCTTTCAAGGCCGGCCTTCACCGTCATGTCGAACAGCTCCCTGTTGTCGGCAACGGCCTTTGCAGCGCCGTAAAAATCGCCCTCGCTCTCGCAGCCGAAGGCTATGGCGCACACCTCGGGCACCGAGGCCAGAAGCTTTACCGCCCCGTCGGCAAACACGGGCGCGGGCGCAACGGCAAAGGGGGAGGGGAGCTCCACCACGGCGTCCGCCCCGCCCGTAACGGCGTGGGCCGCCCTCGTGAATTTGTCGGTCAGCGCCATGTCGCCCCTCTGCGTAAAGGGGCCGCTCATCACGCACAGCAGGGCGTCGAAGTCCTTTGCCGCCCTCGCGCGCTCCAAAAGATAGGCGTGGCCGTTATGAAATGGATTGAATTCACAAATAATCGCACAAATTTTCATTTTAAGTCTTTACAAGCGCGGTTTTTTGTTATATAATATTGACGTTGAAAGATGCGCTCGCTATCATTATACACTTTCGCGGCGCATAAATAAAGTATTTTAAGGAGAGTTTGATATGTCGTTACTTGACGAAATCAAGGCAAAGGCCGCAAAACTGCACAAGACCATTGTGCTTTGCGAAGGGGAGGACAGGCGCGTGGTAGAGGCCGCCGCCGAGATAACAAAGCAGGGTATAGCCAAAATAGTCCTCATCGGCAACGAGGAGGAGTGCAAAAAGGTCGCTCCCGATGTCGACCTCACGGGGGTCACGTTGGTCGATCCCCTCACCTCGGAAAAGACAGCCGAGTATGCCAAAATACTCTACGAGGCCAGAAAGGCCAAGGGCATGACCGAGGAGGAGGCCGCAAAGCAGGCCAGGGACAGAACCATGTTCGGCGCCCTCATGCTCAAGGCGGGCGACGTCGACGGCTACGTTTCGGGCGCCTGCCACTCCACGGCCAACACCCTGCGCCCCGGCCTTCAGGTCGTCAAAACGGCGCCCGGCATCAAAACCGTTTCAAGCTGCTTCATAATGATAGCGCCCGAAGGCGCCAAAAATCCCTATAATCCCGACGGCGTCGCCGTATTTGCCGACTGCGCCATAAATATCGAGCCCACCGCCGAGCAGCTCGCCGACATAGCCGTGTCGTCCGCAAAGACGGCCAAGGCCATAGCCGGCATCGAGCCGAGAGTGGCCATGCTCTCCTTCTCCACAAAGGGCAGCGGCAACGACGACAAGTTCTTTAAGTCCGTTCCCAAGGTGCAGGAGGCCACGGCGCTCGCCAAGGCCGCCGCGCCCGAGCTCGCCCTCGACGGCGAATTCCAGTTCGATGCCGCCGTCGCGCCCGAAGTCGGACAGCTCAAGGCCCCCGGTTCGGCCGTCGCCGGTCACGCCAACGTATTCGTGTTCCCCAACATCAACGCCGGCAACATAGGCTATAAGATCGCCCAGCGCTTCGGCGGATACATGGCCATAGGCCCCGTCTGCCAGGGCTTTGCCAAGCCCCTCAACGACCTCTCGCGCGGGTGCGTGGTGGAGGATATAGTTGCGACGGTGGCTGTAACCGCTTTACAGGCCGAATAAAACGAGACCCGTAAAATATCTGCGTCGCATAACCGTGTCGCGCTGCGGCAACTCTCGGTCATTTACGTCAAAGTAAACTCCCTCGGGTTTTCCTCGCGCTCCTTGTTCTGCTCGCATCTATTTCACGGGGGCAGAGGCGGGGTCGCATAACCGTGTCGCGCTGCGGCAACTCTCGGTCGTTTACGTCAAAGTAAACTCCCTCGGGTTTTCCTCGCGCTCCTTGTTCTGCTCGCATCTATTTCACGGGCGAGCAGAGGCGGGGCATTACTGCGTTGAGCTTGCGTTCGCCCTCGGCCTCGTCGCGGCAAACTTCGCTTTGAGCAAGGGGGATGACCCCCCTTGCAAGTGCGCTCCGTTGCCGCTCCTCTTCGCGCAAAAGCCACGGTTTTGCGCGATAGCTGAGGTGGAAGTTGTTTTTTGATTTGTAAATTGTATTTTGTAAAATTTATCAGGAGAATATAAAGTAATGAAAATTCTTGTAGTCAATGCCGGGAGCTCGTCCCTCAAATATCAGCTCTTCGACATGGTCAACGAAAGCGTAATAGCAAAGGGCGCGGTGGAGAGGATAGGCATCCCCGGTTCGCGCCTCACGGCCAAGGGCAACGGCCGTCAGAAGGTGTACGAGCAGCCCATGCCCGACCACAAGGTAGCCATCAAACTCGTTCTCGAAGCCCTCACCGACGGCGAGATAGGCGTAATAAGCTCCATGAAGGAGATAGGCGCCGTCGGCCACCGCGTGGTGGCCTCGGGCGAGTACTTCAAAAAGCCCACGCTCGTCGACGACGAAGTCATCAAAACTCTCGAAGAAAAGACCTTCGAGCTCGGCCCCCTTCACAACCCCGCGGCCGCCGCGGGCCTGCACGCCTGCATGGACGTAATGCCCGGCACCCCCATGGTGCTCGTGTTCGACTCGTCCTTCCACCAGACCATGCCCGAAAAGGCCTATATGTTCGGCATCAAGTACGAAGATTACAAGGCCTACGGCGTGCGTAAGTACGGCGCCCACGGCACCTCGCACAAATATGTTTCGCAGGAGGCGGCGCGCTTCCTCGGCCGCGACATAAAGGATCTCAAAATTGTCACCTGCCACCTCGGCAACGGCTCGTCCATAACGGCCGTCGACGGCGGCATATGCGTGGATACCTCCATGGGCTTCACCCCCCTCGACGGCGTGCTTATGGGCACGCGCTCGGGCTGCATCGACGCCTCCGCCGTCGAATTCCTCGCCCGCAAAAAGGGCTACGACGCCGCAAGAATGGTCACCTACCTCAATAAGGAGTGCGGCGTTCTGGGTATCTCGGGCGTCTCCAGCGACTTCAGAGATCTCGAAGCGGGCATGGAGGCGGGCAACGAGAGGTGCAAGCTCGCCCTCGAAATGTTCAGCTACCAGACCAAGAAGTTCGTCGGCTCCTACGCCGCGGCCATGGGCGGGCTCGACTGCATAGTTTTCACCGCCGGCATAGGCGAAAACACGCCCTACATCCGTTCGGGCGTGTGTGACGGCCTCGAGTTCCTCGGCGTCAGGCTCGATGAGGAGGCCAACAACGCCAAGAACGGCGGCGCGCGCGAAATTTCGGCCAAGGATTCCAAGGTCAAAGTGCTCGTCATCCCCACCAACGAGGAGCTCGCCATCGCAAGGGAGACTCTCGCCCTCATTTAAGGCCTCCCGCGCGCCCTGCTTTTGCCGCGCGCAAAAATTCTCCTCCTTTTTGCCCTCTGTCCTTTTAAAATAAGTTGACAAAGGCATGTTCTTATAATATAATTATTCAGTCAATTCGGGTATGATACTTGAAGTAAAAAGGCTCACGGCCTTAAAACGATATGTGGGAGAGTTCCAAGAGCGCTACGCTCCCTTTGCGGACAAGCTCGTCCTTCCCCTCGCAGAGGTGGAGGGGGATATATCCGTCGCGGGCAGCTACGAGATCTATGAGGACGACAGCGTCGCGATAGACCTCACTCTCTCGTACAAACTCAGGGGCAGGTGTTCGTACTGCCTCGAGGACGCCGAAAAGACGGTCGAATTTTCGTACGAGGCGCTGTTCGTCCCCGACGGCGGCGACGGCGAAGATTACAATTATAACGGCATGCGGCTGGATATCCTTCCCGCCGTGCAGGACGCCTTTGTGTTCAGTCAGCCTCAGGTGCTGCTGTGCGGGGCGTGTCAGTCGCAACAACAGAGCAAAAATTAAGAGAGGTAGATAAAGATGGCAGTACCCAAGGGAAAACAGTCCAAGAGCAGAACAAACAAAAGGTTTGCAAACTATAAGGCCACGGCGCCTACGCTTGTAGAGTGCCCCCATTGTCACGAGATGATGCAGGCCCACAGGGTTTGCGCAAACTGCGGCTACTACGACAAGGAAGAAGTAGTAAAGCAGGAGACCAAGAAGTAATTCTTTTAAAGACCGCAAAATTTTTAGGCGGCGCGAATTCGCGCCGCCTGTTTTGCGTTGCATAAAATCTTTCTTCGCCGCAATGGCAGGGGCGCCCGCCTATGTGCGGCGCGCCTTCTTCGCCCCGCCCCTTGCGTTTGGCCCCGTCCCGCCGCCCGTCAGCAGTTTAATGTATTCAAACGCCGCCTGCTCCCGCCCGGCTTCGTCGGAGCCCAGCGTCCGCTCCACGTCGTCGGCCGCCCCCTCGTAGCACGCCCTTAGGCGCGCCTTCATCCTCTCGGCCTTGTCGGCGTTGAATATCACCCTCTTCAGCCTGTCGTCGCCGTGCAGCCGCACCCGCCCGTCGCAGGTTATCACGCCGTCGGGGTCGCGCAGCGCGTCGTACGCCGCCGTGTAAAAGCTCTCCTCACTGCCGTCGGTCACATAATAGTTCATCTCTTTGCGTCCTCCCAACAATATAAACAAATGTTCTAATATATTATAGTGCGCCTCGTGGGCGTTGTCAAGCGGCGAACAAACATTTATTTGCGCCGCCGGGCGGCAATTTATGGAAAAATATATAAACTTTCACAAATATTTCATTGCAGGGTATTTACCTTTACACATTTTTGGTTATAATTAAATTAAGTTAAAATTCTAATGACATTCTATTGAGGGTATTTCCCGAAGGAGAACACGCCATGAAAGTACTTATCGTAGACGACGAAGACATGATCCGCAACGTACTCAAGGAGTACGTCGAATTCGAAGGCAACGAGGCCTTCGAGGCCGTCGACGGCATGGAAGCCGTAAAGCTCTGCCGCGACAACGACTACGACGTCGTCTTAATGGACGTCATGATGCCCAAGCTCGACGGCTTTTCGGCGGTAAAGGAGATAAAAAAGTTCAAGGACGTGCCCGTCATCATGCTCTCGGCGAGGGGAGAGGAGTACGACAAACTCTTCGGCTTCGAGATAGGCGTCGACGACTACGTCACAAAGCCCTTCTCGCCCAAGGAGGTCATGGCGCGCATACACGCCGTCACAAAGCGCCGTTCTGCCGCCGACAGCAACCCCGACGTGTATAAGTTCGAGGGCCTCACCGTCGACATGGCGGGCAGGAACGTGTTCGTCGACGGCGAAAAGGCCGAGCTTACGCCCAAGGAGTACGAAATTCTGTTCTACTTCATAAAGAACAAGGGCATCGCCCTCACGCGCGAAAAGCTGCTCTTCGACGTGTGGGGCTTCGATTTCTACGGCGACGACCGCACGGTCGACACGCACATAAAGATGCTGCGCGCCAACCTGAAGCAGTACCGCAAATTCATAGTCACGTTAAGGGGGCTGGGGTACAAGTTTGAAGCGTAAACCGTCTTTGAACAGGGACAAGCTCCCCAAATCGCCCCTCAGGATAAGAAGCCTGCAGGTGCTGCTGTGGCGCTACTTTGCGCTCCTCGCCATACTCATCGTTGTGGCGGTCGCCCTCGTCTGCGCGGGCATTTTAAGCAATGCCTACAGCGTGCAGTCGCGCGAGCGCATAACCGCCGTCGGCACGGGGCTGACAATGTATATCGACGGCAAGACCGAGCACTTCAAAGGCCTCATCACGGGCGAAATGAACGAGAGCGCCTTCACCGACGGCGTCGACGTCTTTCTGTGCGCCGCCGACGGCGAACCCCTCATCTACACTACCGAGCCGGGCGAGGATTGGGAGAGCACCTTCGGCGAGCTCTCCGCCATGGCCGACGGCTGGTCGCCGCTCAGGGCCACGGTGTACAGGTCGGAGTCCATGCTCAACTATGTGTCGTGCGTCACATTCGACTTCGGACAGTGCTACCTTTTGGTGCGCTACCCCATGTACATCCTCACCGAGTCTGTCAACAGCATGCAGCTGTACATACTCATCATTGCCATTGTCGCCATAATAGTGTCCTTTGTCATCGCCTACATGCTCGCGCAGAGGATATCTCGGCCCATCCGCAACCTGTCCGACACCGCCACGCGCATGGCCAAGGGTGACTACAGCGCTCAATTCGCCTCGGCAGAATTCGAGGAGATAGCCATGCTGTCCGACAGCCTCAACTACGCCCGCGACGAAATAAAAAAGAGCGACGACTTCCAGAAGGAACTTCTCGCCAACGTCTCGCACGATTTGCGCACGCCCCTCACCATGATAAAGGCCTATGCCTCCATGGTGCAGGAGATCTCGGGCAACGACCCCCAAAAGCGCAACAAGCACCTTCAGGTCATAATCGACGAAGCCGACAGGCTGACGGGCCTCGTCAACGACATACTCAACGCCTCCAAGGTCAGCGCGGGCCTCTCCGAGCTCAACAAAAAGGTGTTCAACCTCACCGAATTCCTCTACGGCATCATGAACAAGTTCGACTATCTTCAGGAGACCTCGGGCTATAAGTTCTTCATAGATATCGACCCCGATATGTACACCCTCGCCGACGAGGAAAAGATATATCAGGTGCTGTACAACCTCATCTCCAACGCCGTCAACTACACGGGCGCCGACAAGTGCGTCTATGTTTCGTTGAAGGACTGCCCCGAGCAGGGCAGGATAAAGTTTGCCGTGCGCGACACGGGCAAGGGCATATCCGAGGAGGAGAGGGAGCACATCTGGGACAGGTACTACCGCTCCAAGGACGCCCACGCGCGCCCCGTCAAGGGCACGGGGCTGGGCCTCAACATAGTAAAGATAATTCTGCAGGCGCACAACTTCGACTTCGGCGTACAGTCCGAAGAGGGCAAGGGCTCCACGTTCTATGTCGACTTTCCCGAAGTTTCCTCCACCCCTGCCGACAGCCCCGTCTGACCGCCGCCCCTTCGGGCGTAGAAAAAGCCACAGCCGAGAAATCTCCACTAAAAAAGGAATGTCATTTCGACCGAGCGTAGCGAGCGGAGAAATCTCCCCGGAACCGCTTCAGATACACTTTTACCACAGCTTATCCGTCGCTGTCGCAATGAGATGCCTCGGCAACGCGCGCTCATGCTATCATCGCGCCCAACCATATCGGCGCGCTGCTCGGCATGACATGGGAGTAGGGTTGGCCGTGCGCAGCCCTGCGAGCACCCTCCGAAGAACAGGTAGCAAATCGCTAAAGCACCGCACCCGCGAAGAGGGAGCGGGCAAAGGCGAATTTGCTTTCACGGAGTGCAGGAATTTTTACTATAGCCTCGCGCAAAACCGTGGCTTTTGCGCGAAAGAGGAGCCGCAGGCTATAGAGCAAACAAGC
>CALVRO010000040.1 GCA_944358655.1 uncultured Clostridia bacterium
TATAATTACCCCGAGCGCTCACGCCCTTTTAAGGCGGCCGCCGGGGCGGCCGCGCCCCGCGCGCAGACGGCGGCAGACGGCCTTATATGCCTCACCGAAGGGCACCACGGAGAGCGCGGCGGCGAACACGGCCAGCCATTGGGGAAGGGAGAGCGCGGCGAGCCCGAACACGGCCGCAAGCGGCGTGAGGGCGAGCAGCACGTTGGCCGCCACGCCCGCCGCAACGGTGAGTATGAGCGCGCGGTTGGAGAGCGCGCCCCTGCCGAAGGCCGACGAGGCGCCCCGCCTGACGTTGAAGGCGTGGAAGAGCTCGGAAAAGGATATGGTCATAAAGGCCATGGTAGTGGCGACGGCGTTGCCGAAGAGCGCCAGCGCCGTGCCGAACACGGCGAGCGTTGCCCCGCACATATATGCGCCCGAAAGGCCCACGAACAGCATTGAGGGACGGGACAGCACCGCCCGCTCTGCCCGCACGGGAGGGCGCGACATGCAGTCGGGGTCGGCCCTCTCCGCCCCGAGGGCGAGCACGGGGAAGGTGTCGGTTATGAGGTTCAACCACAGGAGCTGAGTGGACAGGAGAAAGTCGTGCGCGGCAAAGGCGAAGGTGGCCGCGAGTATGGCCAGCACCTCGGCGAGGTTGGTGGACAGGTAGAAATCTATCGTCTTTTTTATGTTTGCCGATACCCTTCTGCCCTCGCGCACGGCCGTAACTATGGTGGGGAAGGAGTCGTCGGCGATGACCATGTCGGCGGCGCTCTTGGTGACCTCGGTGCCGCTGCCGCCCATGGCTATGCCTATGTCGGCCTGCTTTAAGGCGGGGGCGTCGTTTACACCGTCGCCCGTCATGGCCACCACTTCGCCCGCAGCGCGCCTGACCTTGACTATCAGGTTTTTGTGCGCGGGCGACACCCTTGCAAACACCCTGCCGCGACGGATGGCCTCGGCGCGGTCGCGCTTTGTCATGCCGTCGAGCTGTTCGCCCGAGTAGACGAGCGATCTGTCGCTGCAGATGCCCGCCTGTTTTGCCACGGCGAACGCCGTGCGGGCGTGGTCGCCCGTTATCATCACGGCGGCTATTCCCGCCTCGGCGCACTCGGCCACGGCCCTCTTCACCCCCTTTTTGAGGCCGTCGGCCAGCCCCACGAGGCCGCAGTATGTAAGCTCGCTTTCGCCGTTGCCCCGCTTATATGCCAGCGCGAGCACGCGCATGGCGCCGTCCGAGAGGCGGGCGGCTTCGGCGGAGATCTCAGCGCGGTCGGCCTCGGTAATGGGACGGACAGCCTCTGCTTCGGGCATATATGCGCACCTTTGCAAAATGACCTCGGGCGCGCCCTTTGCGTATGTCATGCCTCCCTCCATCTCCACGCTCATCATTCTGCGCTCGGAGGTGAAGGGCTGTTCGGATACGCGCGTAAACGCAGGAATATCCCCCGACGAACGCACATATTCCCACAGAGCGGCCTCGGTGGCGTCGCTCCCGCCCCGAGGGGCGTTGTTGCAGGCGGCCATACAGGCGACGGCGTGCGTACTATCGCGCAATACTGCTGCCTTTACCTCCATTCTGTTGCGCGTTATCGTGCCCGTCTTGTCCGTGCAGATAGTCGTGCAGCCGCCCAGCGTTTCAACGGCGCGCAGTTTGCGTATGACCACGTTCTTTGCGCTCATGCGCTGCACGCCCAGCGCCATTATTATGGTGACGACGGCGGGCAGACCCTCGGGTATGGCGGCTACGGCCACGGCCACCGATGTCATGAAGGAGCGCAGCACCTCGCCGCGAAGGGCGGCGGAAAAGATGAATATGACGGCGGCTACGGCCATCACAGCGACCGAAATTATCCTGCCAAGCCTGTCGAGAGTGCGACCGAGGGGAGTTGTGCCCTCCTTTGCACCCTCCAACATGTCGGCAATGGCGCCTATCTGCGTGTTCCTGCCCACGCCGCAGACGACGGCGGTGGCGCTTCCCCGCACTATATATGTGGACGAATACAGCATGTTTGTCATTGAGCCGAGCGCCGTGACATCCCGTTTTAGCGCCTCCGCGCTCTTCTTTGCGGGCTGCGATTCGCCCGTCAGCGCCGACTCGTCGGCGCGCAGAGATGCGCAGGAGAGCACCCTGCAGTCGGCGGGCACGAGGTCGCCCTCCTCCAGCCTTATCACGTCGCCCACGGTAAGGTTTTCGGCGGGGAGAGTCAGCTCTCTCCCTCCCCTCACCGCGCGCGCCGTGGGCGAGGTCATCTTTTTAAGATTTTCTATCGCCCTGTCCGCCCTGAACTGCTGCACGGTGCCCATTGCGGCGTTCAAAATTACGATACCAACTATTATAAAAGTGTCGGTGAGGTCGGCCGCGTCGTGCGAAAGGGCGGCTACTATGCCCGAAACAACGGCCGCAGCCACAAGCAAAAGCGTCATAACGTCGCCGAACTGCCCCAAAAACAGGGCGAGTATGCCCGCCCTCTTTTTGCCCTCTATGCGGTTGGGGCCGTATTTTTTAAGCCTCTCCTGCGCGGCCTCGGGCGAAAGCCCCTCCTCGCCCGTCCCCAGCTTTTTCATGGCCTCGGCGGGCGAAATATATGCGTATGGCTCCATTGCCTCCTCCTTTGCCGCAAGCGGCCCTTGTCCTATAATATTGCGCGCGGTCGGCGTTTATGATTGTCGCGCATAATATTGCGCGCGGTCGGCGTTTATGATCGTCACGCATAATATTGCGCGCGCCCGCCGGTTACGGCGGGCGCGCGCCAAAGACGTGCACCAAAGGTGAGGAGCAATTTCTTAATTATAGTTTTTTGGCTATCCTTCGCACCCACGAGGCGTCGGGGTTTTCGAGATAGTTTAAAAGGGTTATGAAGTTTGTGGAGGGCCGCACGCGGAAGTTGCGGCTGAGGCGCTCCAGATTGCCCTTCATGACAAAATAATTTTCGCGCGTTATCTGCCTGTTGATGAGGCGCCGCTGCTCGTCGCGGGCGCGGTAGTTGTCTACGCCCGTCAGCGAGCGGATGAGGGGCGCGTTCATGTGCTTGCTGTTTGTTGTAAGCTCCACGGGCGCGAAGTGCGAAAGCTGCACCTGCATGGTGCATGGGTTGGAGAAATACACAACGTACTTCGAGGCGTTGCAATCGTGAAAGCGGTCTATCTTATTGCAGATGGAGATGAACTGCTCGTAGGGCGTCAGCTCGGTATCGCAAAACACAACCACGAGGTCGGCGTTGTCGTTCTGAAATTCGTTCTGGTAGACGGGCGGGATGTTTGTGAGCGACTTGGCGTTCTTTATCTTTACCCTGTACCTCTCCTGCCACAGCCCCAGGTGGAGGAGGCGAATAAGGTAGTCAAACTCCTCGTACCCCTCGCAGACTATGGTAATTCTCTCATTCTTCCCCGCCATCTTCATCCTCCTCCCGCCCGAGCAGCACGGCCACGAGGTCGGGTTCGGGGAGCGCCCCCAGCTCGCCCGAGCGGTACCTGTCCATTATGTCGTTATCGCCGCCGTTTGCGGCTATGTCCGACAGCCGCTGCAAAGTGACCGAGCCGTCGTCCTTTTCGGCAAACCATATCTGATCGCGGCGAAAGAGGCGCCTGCAGTCGAGCAAGGTCACGTCGTGCACGGTGAAGATGAGCTGAGCGGAGAGGTTGAGCTCGTTGTTGAAAAGCGAAACTATCGCCCTCGTCAGCTTGAAGTGCAGGCTGGAGTCCATTTCGTCCACCACGAGAATTTTTCCGAGGCTTAAAGCCTCTATAATATAGCTTGCTATGGCCACCATCTTTTTTGTGCCCGTGGAGTCGAAGGTAAGGCTCCTCACCGCCCGCCCCCTGTGCACCGAAGTCAGCCTGCCCAGCTCCTCCGCGCCCGAGCCGAGCGTGAGCACCCGCTCCTGCGCGCTGACGGGCGAGGGCAGAGTTTCGGGCGAGTAGACGTAGTCGTCTATGTCGAGGTCGGCAAGTTTTATAAGCTCCACCGTCCGCTCGCGCAGGGCCGAGTCGATCTTCAGGACCGAGATGGTCTTGTCTATCGGGATATTGTTCATATCCACCACCTCTATCGACGAGGCAAAGTTTGTAAGGATATCCTTACATTTTGCGAGCGCCGGATATTTCTGGCAGTTTATCGTGTAGACGGCTATATTGCTGCAGGAGACGAGGGACAAAAGATTGCCGAGCTCGTCGTCGCCCTCAAAGAAATATCTGCCCTCGTCGACGTCGCGCACGAAGATTACCTTACTTTCTCCGCTTTCCTTACCATACCTGCACAGCCGCTCGGCCACAAAGCCGCGTTCGCGGCCCGAGGAGAGGGCGGCGTCGTAGGTGAATTCGTAGTAATACGCCTCGTCCACAAGCGTGAACGCCGCGCCGAGGGTGCACTTTGTGTCGCCCGAAAAGATATTTACGGGCATGTCGCAGTCGACGTCGCTCAGCACGGCCTTCAGGGCGGCTATGGCCCTTAAAATGCAGGTCTTGCCCACGTTGTTGCCGCCGTACACGCAGCAGCTCTTTAAAACGCTGCGCCCGCCGGGCGCGGCGACGTTGGAGTAGAATTTTTTTATGCTCCCTTCGGCCTCGAGCGAGAGCGTGGCCTCGCCGCCGAACACGAGGAAGTTTTTTAAATGTACGAAAAGTATCATGCCTTTCGGCGGGCGCGCCGAAAGCGGCGCGCCCGCCCCTCCTTAATTCAATTTTACCACACAACGCGCGCGCATGCAACAAAAATTTTTGCGCGGCATATATATGGTTGCTTTACATATAATGCGCGAAGTGATAAAATAATCCGAAAAGGAGAGCATATGAGCGAACTTCTCATCCGCCTGTTCGTGCCCAAGGGCAGCGCCGACGACCCCGAAGTGCGGGGGGCCTATGGAAAACTTTCGGGCATTGCGGGAATAGTACTAAATATTTTGCTGGTGGCGGGCAAGCTGACGGCGGGGCTTATGGCCGCCTCGGTGGCCATAGTCGGCGACGCATTAAACAACCTGTCCGACGCGGCGTCCTCTATTATAACGCTGGTCGGCTTCCGCATGGCCGAAAAAAAGCCCGACAAGGAACACCCGTTCGGCCACGGCAGGATCGAATACATAGCCGGGCTGATAATAGCCATTCTTATAATTTTTATGGGCTTCGAGCTGGGCAAAACATCGATTGAAAAAATCATCTCGCCGGAGCAGGCTGCCTTTTCGTGGGTGGCCGTGGGCGTACTGATAGCCGCCGTGGCGGTCAAGCTGTGGATGTTCTATTTCAACCGCAAGATAGCCAAGAGGATAAACTCGCCGTCCATTGCGGCGACCGCCACCGACTCGCTTTCGGACGTGGTGGCAACGACCGTTGTAATAGCCGCCACCGTGTGCGCACAGTACACCGACTTCCCCGTCGACGGCACGGCGGGACTTTTGGTGGCACTGTTCATACTCAGGGCGGGCATAGGCGCGCTTAAGACTACGCAGGCGCCACTTTTGGGCAGACCGATAAGCAAGGACCTCGCCGACGAGATAGAGAGCATTGCCCTGTCGCGCCCCGGCATACTCGGCGTGCACGACCTCATCTACCACGACTACGGCCCCGGCAAGGCCATTGTAAGTTTCCATGCCGAAGTGGCGGCCGACAGCCAGCTGGTGGCCACGCACACGCTGATAGACGGCATAGAGCGCGAGATAGACGAAAAATTCGGCATCGAGGCCGTAATACACATAGACCCCGTGTGCTCGGAGTGCAAGAACGGCGAGATCTTCGAACTGTGCGAGGCCGCCGCAAAGAGCGTTTCGGCCGAGGCCACCATACACGACCTGCAGGTGGAGAGCGGGGCCGACGGCCGCAAGGTGTACTTCGACGCCATTCTGCCCTATAAACTTGACATGACCGACGGGCAGGCCGCCGAAAATATACGCGCGTATCTTGCCCAAAGGGACATAGACGCCGAAGTGCATGTAGACCACCCCCTGATAGCCGATAAATAGCGTTGACTGCGGCATATTGCGGGGCCTTTGGCATTTAAACGGATATTAAAGGGCGGGCGGGGCGCATTTGCGCCCCGCCCGCCCTTTTTGCCGCCGAAAAACGGCTAAGAAAAAAGATACATGCCCTACTATTGCCCGACTATTGCAATACGCGCTTCGGCGCAGCCGTATGCGCTGCGGGCGCGAAGAAGTACTTCGCCGCACCCCTCCTGCGGCCGCGCCACGGCGAGCGCCTCGCCGTAGTAGGTATCGGTGACGGCCGAAAGATATCCCCTGTCGTTATACGGACAGGCGCTGCCTAAGGCGACGAGTTCGCCTCCCCGCACCTCGACCTCGATTTCGCCGCGGATAAGCGGCTTCCACACGCCGTTGGCGTCGGTATATACAAGGCGGACAAAGCACAGCCCGCCGCGCCCGACCGTCCCCCTTTCGGGCAGGGCGGAGAGCATGGTAGCGCCCTCGTCGGCACTTTTGAGCGAAGTGCGGCACAACTCGCGCCCCCGTTCGTCGAGCCCGACCGCAACGAGCTCGCCGGGGCGGTAAATTACTTTGAAGTCGGCCCGCGCGTTTCTGCCTATCCTCTTTTCGCCGGCCTTTTGCCCGTTGACGTACACCGCCGCCCTCGGACAGGCCGTGTAGACCTCTACCGTCGTCCTCCTGCCGTCGCAGCCCTGCCACGACCAGCTCGGCCACGCGGCAGAAAACTTCCACGCGGAGGGCGAGTGCCTTTCAAACGCCCTGTCGGGGCGCACGACGCCCACGGCGATATCGTCGAGGTCGAACGACACGCGCGTATAGGCGGCCTCGGCGAGGGGGCGGAGGTTGAGGTCGAGCCTGCCGCTGCCCGCCGTCATCCAGCCCGCGCCGCCCGTGAAATCGGGCGCATAGTCGGCGTATTCCCATGCGCCTATGCCCACTTCGCCGAGGTAGTCGGCGCCCGTCCACACAAAGTCGCCGATGAGCGCGGGATGGGCTTGCGCGAGTAGCCAAAACTTTCTTGCGTCCGAACAGAATGTTTCGGTGCCCAAGATCACCCTGTCGGGCAAGCGCTTGAGGTCGCGTTTGTACCGCAATATGCCGTAGTTATAGCCCGCCACGTCCATGGCGGCGAAGGCGTCTTTAGTCCTCAGATGACAGCCGGGCAGCGTGGCCCCCGCCTTCATTGTGGCCGCGCCCAAAAGGCCGGCGAGGTCGTTGAAGAACTCGCTGCCCACCGACCTGCCCTTCCCCGCCCTTTTGCCTTGGCCCTCGGCCTTTTTATCGCTGTACACGCCAAAACCGAGCGAATAGAGCAGGTTGAAAAATATATTTATCCCGCAGGTGACGGGTCGGTCGTCGATGGCGTGCACGAGCGCAGTCATCTCCTTGACGAGGGCGACGCCCCTCTTCTGCCCCGTTTCGGCCACCTCGTTGCCGAGCGAATACATTACGACGGAGGGGTGGTTGAAGTCGCGCAGCACCATCGAGGTAATATCCCCCCGCCACTCGTCGGCAAAGCGGTCGGCATAGTCGTACTTTGTCTTGTGGATATACCACATGTCGCAGTACTCGTCCACAACGAGCATGCCCAGCCTGTCGCAGGCGGCGAGCACGGCGGACGACGCGGGGTTGTGCGCCGAGCGTATGGCGTTGTAGCCGCATTTTTTTAGGGCGGCTATCTTCCGCTCGGCGGCGCAGGCGTACTCCGCCGCGCCGAGAATACCGTTGTCGTGGTGGACGCACGCGCCGCGCAGTATGACGCGTTCGCCGTTTATGGTGAAGCCCTCCCCCGCGCTGCAGCCAACTATGCGGACGCCGAACAACTCCTCCCTGACGTCGCCGCAAAAGGTCACGCGGCAGGTGTAAAGGTACGGGCTTTCAACGCTCCACAGCCTTGCGCCTGGCAGGCTCATTTCAACGCTCCCCACACATTCGACGGCACATATGGCCGAAGCAACCACTTTTTCGCCGTCCAGCACCTCTATTTTTGCCTCGCCGGGAGAGGTCGTTTCCACCTCCACGGCAATGCGCGGAGGGGAACAGCTTAAAGTTTTCATCCTTACGCCGCCCTCCAACGCGATATGCGCCTTTGGGAGAACGTGCAGCCACACGGGGCGGTATATGCCCGCGCCCGAATACCAGCGGCTGTTTGGCTGACGGGAGTTGAAGACCTCCACCCTTATAACGTTTTCGCGGCCGTAGGCCAAAAACTTCGCGGCGTCCACATAGAACGTGAGATAGCCGTAAGCCCTTCCCCCCGCATATGCGCCGTTTATGTACACTTTGGCGTCGCGATATACGCCCTCGAACTCGAACGCGACGCACCCATTCCGCCACTCTTCGGGGGCGAAAAAGCACTTTTCATACACATAGTCGCGCCCCGCGAACCAGCACACGTTTTTGCCGCCCGCATTGCCCGCCCTGCGCTCCTCGCCGAGCATGGCGTCGTGCGGGAGTGTGACGGCCCGCCTGTCCTCTTCGCCCGCGCGGCCGAAAGTCCAGCCGTCGTTGAATTGCATTTTACCCATGGCATATCCCCCGATCAACGCGCGCAGAGCGGCGCGCGAAAGTCTTTAAAAGCTGTCTTAATCTATTTTCATGAAGATGTCGGCGGTTATGGTCACCGTCTCGCTCACCGCCTCGGCGCCCTCCCTGACGTAGCAGAAGGCTATCTCGTCGCCCGGGCGCAGGGTAAGGCGGATGTCGTCTATCTCGAAGGCTCGGCCAAGCTCGTGTCTGACGCCATTGATGACGACGGCGGTGAGGACGTCGCCCTTTTCAAGGCCCGCCCTGTGGGCGACGCCGCCCTCTCTCGCCAGCCATACGACTACGTCCTCCCTTATGCGGCCGCAGCCGTCGACAAGTTCGTACCGCGCGTTCTTGCCCCTGACTTCGAGGTTGAGTTGAGCCGCATACACGCCCAAGTCCGACCCGTCGCCTTCGAGATAGCGCCAGATTATGTTGTCCGCCGTGCCCGTGACGACGGCAAGAGGGATGGAATAGCATATGTTTTCGTAGCTCCCGTACCCCGAATTGTTTATGCCCACAAGCCGTCCGAGCCCGTCGAACAGGCCTCCGCCCGAATTGCCGTGGTAGATGGCCGCGTCGAAGCGCATGAGGCGGTGCTCCTCCTTTTTGCCGTCGCTGTCCACGTCGATATTGACATACTCGCTGTCCACGCTGATTATGCCCGCCGTCACCGAGATGCCGTCGCCGCCGGCGTTGCCTATGGCATACACCTGCTGACCGACGGAGCACCCGTCGGCGAGGGTGACAGCGCACGCGTTGGCGTTGACCGCAAGCACGTCCTCCCTGTCCGCCCTGAGCACGGCAAGGTCGTGATCGCGCGAGCCGCCTATATATCGGCACTCCACGGCGCTGTCGCCGTAGGCATATACGGCATAGCCGTCATCGTCGTAACCCGTCACGGAGGGCGTTCCCTCGCTGCCGTACAGGTAGCAATGCACGGCGCGGGCCGTCTTTGCGCCGCCGTTGGCCTGTTCGTCGGCGTTGAAATTGTAGATGACGTGATAGTTGGTGACTATGTAGACGCTGTCCTCGGTGACGTCGTAGATGACGCCCGAACCGCCCTTCCATGAGTTCTGCAGGCCGTCCTTGCCGGCGTCCTCCCCGTCGTCGGCGGGGGTGAGAAATTCGCAGTAGACCGAAACGCAGGAGCGCAGCGCCGAGGCGACCGCGCCCTCGCCCTGCTGAGCGCCCTGTCCGAAGGTCTGCGAGGTGCCGTCGGAGTACAGCACCACATAGCCATCCTCCGTTTGGGTTATGGACACAACATATATCTCCTCCCCCGCGCCCGAAGGGCCGTTACCGCACGCCGAAGCGCCCAAGATGAGGGAAGAGCCCAGCGCCGCGCACAGCACGGCGCCGAATATTTTGCGAAACAAACTTTTCATAACAACGCTCCGCGCGGCAAATGCGCCCGCACCCGCCGCGCTATTTTTAAGTAGGTTCGGACTTGTTCCCGTCCTGTTTTGATACAATTATAGCAAACTTCCGCAAAAAAATCAACAACCGTCCGCCCTCGCCGCCTGCATTTTGACCGCATAAAAGCGCATTATATCCCCCTCCGCCGTTATAAAAAGTATGGTCACCCCCTCACGTTACACCAACACTCGCATATTTTGACCATCAAAATACCCGCCGTCCCATTGCATGCGGGCGCTCCGCCGCATGGAAAGCCGCCGCCCGCGAAAACGCGGACGGCGGCAACAGTGTGCGATTTGCCATACAGGACGGGTATAGAAGCTAACCCCGTTAAAGATTGTTGAGTATGCAGTCGGCCGTGGATATGTTGGTGGCAATGGGCACGTCGTACACCACGGCTATGCGCAGCAGGGCGCGGACGTCGGGGTCGTGCGGCTGCGCGGTGAGGGGGTCGCAGAGGAATACTATGGCGTCTATCGCGCCCTCGGCCACATGAGCGCCTATCTGCTGATCGCCGCCGAGCGGGCCGGAGAGAAAGCCCCTGACTTTGAGCCCGGTGGCCTCGGCCACCCTGCGCGAGGTGGTGCCCGTGCCGCAGAGCTCGAATGTAGACAGTTTTTGAGCGTTCCTGGCCGCCCACGCCACCATTTCGTCCTTCTTGTTGTCGTGCGCGATGAGCGCTATCACCTTTTTCGCCATATAAAAATACTCCTCTTTTTTATTTGGGCGGCACATATGCCGCAACTAACCGAGATTTGTTAAGTCCTCGCGGTCACCCTTCACCTTATATATATTATACCCGCGGAACAATATCTTGTCAAGGCTGTCAATCGGCCAAAAGGGGCGGGGCGCGCATCTATCGCGCCCCGCCTTTGATTTGGGGGAGTTATCGAACTTTTATTCCTCGGCCCCGCCCGAAGCCGCGTTTTGCTTTTTGAGCGACTTTTTTATGGCGAACACGCCCCAGACGGCGCACGCGCCGACGATGACGATGTCGAGCACTATGAGGGCTATCTTCCAATAGGGCATTGCATAGCGGTAGATTATGCCCTCGCCCATGCCGTTCATGGCGTTGGAGTTGGCAACCGTGTAGAGTATGTTTTTGGTCGCCTTGTACAGCGCCGTGAAGTGGGTGGAGTTGCCCCTCGCCGAGGGCTGCTGATCCTGGAAGAGTTCGAGGTCGCCGCCCGCGCGGATCATCTGATCGGCGTTCATGTAGGAGTTGGCGTAGTCGGTGATGACCATGCCCCTGAAGCCCCATTCGTCGCGGAGTATCTCGGTGAGAAGCTCGTAGCAGCCGCCCGCCCATACGGTGCCTATGCGGTTGAAGGAGGACATCATTGCTGTCGTGCCTCCCTCCTTTACGGCGAGCTCGAAGGGCTTAAGATATATCTCGCGCATGGACTGCTCGTTGAGCCATGTGATGAGACCGTTGCTGTCGCGGTCGGTCTCCTGATCGTTTATGGCAAAATGCTTTATATAGGTATATACCCCGCGCGACTTGGCGCCCTTTACGACGCCCGCCGCCATCTTGCCCGAGAGCAGGCCGTCCTCGGAGTAGTATTCCCAATTTCGGCCGCCGAAGGGCGAGCGGTGTATGTTGCATGCGGGAGCGTACCAGCCCGAATATGTTCTGCCGTCGCCGCGCTCGTTGCCGATAAGGCTTTCGTCGCCGACGACCACGCCCATCTTTTCGGCGAGCTCCACATTCCATGTAGAGCCTATCACACACTCGCTGGCGTAAAAACAGGTGTCGTAGACTACGGCCGCAGCCTCGATTACCGACATGAACTGCGTAAAGCCTGCGGGGCCGTCGGGGTCGATGGTCTTGGGCTTGTCGATATTCTGAATGGCCGCCGTGTTGAAGTTGCCCGTACCCACGAGATAGCGCATCTGGTCGGTGGTGAGCTGGCCTAAAAGCTCGTCCCACAGCTCGTCCTCGTAGGGCTTGCCGATGAGGTCGTACAGCTTGACCTTTGTTTCGTCGTAGCTGAGTTCCTGCCTCACGGGCCTGGGACGGCGGGCGGAGAACCACTTTTTGCCGACGTCCTGATCGGAGCCGGAGCCTATGTAGGCCTCGACGGACATGGAGTTGATGAGTTCTTCGCTGACCGACCTCTCCTCCTCGGTGGGAGCCTTGGGGAAGGTGCCCTCCCAGTCGGCGCGCGAAAGGTAGGTGGTTATGTGATTGCTTACATTATCGAAGCGGTTGGCCACGTCGTTGCCGGTGGCACTGTCGGTTGTGAAGATTACATCCTCCGAAAGGGTGTAGCTTATGGAGAGCAGCTCCTCTCCCGCCCACGCCTCGTGCGCGTCGGTGCCTATATATAA
>CALVRO010000041.1 GCA_944358655.1 uncultured Clostridia bacterium
GAGGGTGCGCCTGTCGGGGCTGACCACTCCCCTCTCCCACTTGGACACCGTGCCCGCCGTTACGCCGAGGGCGGAGGCGACCCGGCCCTGGCTCTGCCCGCACTCTTTGCGGACAGAGAGAATGGCGGCGCACATTTTGGGGAGGGCGAACGTGCCCGCGCGCTCATCACCTGCGAGCGACAGACCCCACAGCTCCTCCAAACTGACGCCGAGGGCCGAGGCGATTTCGCCGTGCAGCGAGATGTCGGGCTCAGTGAGACCGCGCTCCCACTTTGACACCGTTTGGATATGTACCCCCAGCCGCTCGGCGAGTTGAGTCTGCGTTATGTGCGCCGACTTGCGTATGTTTTTTAAATTTTCAGCGAAATCATCCATTTTATCTGTTTTGTGCGGCCGTGCGCCGCAGTCTATTTAAAGTTATCTTATGAGATCGGCAAATTGCCCGCAGGTGAGTTTTGCGAGGTCTGCCGACGACAATTCGACCTGAACCCCCACCTTGCCGCCGCTGACGAAGATATTTTTGCCCTCGGCCGAGGCATGGAAAAATGTGGGGAAGAGCTTTTTCATGCCAACGGGCGAACAGCCGCCGTGAACGTAGCCCGTGACAGGCAGGAGCTGTTTTTGAGGGAGCATCTCGACGCTCTTCTGCCCTGCGGCGCGGGCGGCCTTTTTGAGGTCGAGCTCGGCCGCGACGGGAATGACGAACACAAAATATTTGCCGGGCGCGGAAGAGGTGACAAGCGTTTTAAAGACCAGCTCTTCGTCCTCGCCGAGAGTGCGCGCAACCTCTGTCCCAGAGAGCGCGCCGCCAAAGTATTCATGCTCGGCATATTTCACTCCCTCGCGCTCCAATATCCTCATAACATTTGTCTTGACCATAAATTTGCCCTCGCATTACGCATTAAAATGCGTAAGGAATTCCTTGATTTGCGGTATGAAACCAATCCTTACCGTTCAAGTAAATTGATATACTTAAATTATATTGTAACTTTGCCGATATGTCAATATCATTCAAAGCGCTTTCCTCAAAGTTGCAAACCGCACGGCAATGTGCTATAATCTTTACAATATGAAGTTTTACGAGATAACGACGGGCAAGCGCGAGCTTGTTCCACTGCTCCTCCTCGGCGACGAGCAGGAGAGTATGATAGAGAGATACTTATATCGCGGCAGGCTGTTTGTGCTCGACGACGGCGGCATTGTCGGCGCGTGCGTAGTCACCGACGAGGGCGGCGGCGTGCTGGAGCTGAAAAATATCGCGGTCAGTCCCTCACGCAGACGCTCGGGCTGCGGGCGGCGCATGATAGAGCATCTAAAGAGAGCGTTTGCAGGGCAGTATGAGTATTTGCAGGCGGGCACGGGCGACAGTCCACTCACCATGCCGTTCTACGAGGCGTGCGGATTTGAGCGCTCGCACAGGGTGAAAAACTTTTTTTTGGAAAACTACGACCACCCCATCTTCGAGGGCGGCGTGCAGCTTAAGGACATGATTTACTTTAAAACCAAGCTCTGACGGCGGACTTACGGCGGGGTAGTGGAAATGCCTTCGGCCAGCCTGTTCATGCACTTTATTTTGTGGCTTTCGGAGGGGTGAACGTAGCGGCCGAGCGTTATGACGGGCGAGGAATGGCCGAGGAGCTCGGCGAGCACGGCGGCGTCCATGCCGCTCTCGGCGGCGCGGGTCGCGAAGGTGTGGCGTAGGGCGTGAAAGCCGCGTCGGGGGATGCCGAGGCGGACGAGCAGTCTTTCAAAAGTGCGCTGATAGGAGCGGACGGGCACGGGTCGTGCCCCGTGGGATATGACGTATTCGGAGCGGCTGACCTTTTTCATACCCTTCAGAAGGGCGCAGATGCTACCCGAAAGGGGTATGCAGCGTTCGGACGAGGGCGTTTTGGGCGAGTTTGTCTGCCTTACATACCCGTCGCTGTAGCCGTCGCGGCAAGTCCTGCCGACGTACAGCCTGCGCGCCGAAAAGTCGATATCCGCCCATGTGAGGGCGAGCAGTTCGCCTATCCTCAGCCCCGTATAGAGGCAGAAGACTACGCCCATGTGCGCGGGCCTGCCTCCGCTTAAAACGGCGCGCTCGATGAGCCGTTGTTCGCGCGGGGTGAAGCAGTCGACCTTTTTGCTCCTTACTTTGGGTCTTATCACGCCGCCGAGCGCATCGCCCCTCACAATGCCTGCGGAGCGGGCGCAGCCGAGCGAGAGCTTAATAACTGTTATTGCAAGGCCGACGGTTGCGGGGGAGAGAGGTTTGCCCGTGTTTGCGTTCCCGTTTGCGCTCATTTGGGATATGAACGCCTGAACTGCAGGGGCGTCCACCTCCTCCGCCTCCATGCCGCCCAGACGGGGCGAGATGTGATTTTTTACCATGCCGCTGTAGGCGGCGAAGGTTTTGGGCTTGGCGACGGGGCGGACGAAATCGTTGAGCCACACGGCAAGCCATAAGCCGTACTTCATTTAAAATTCCTCCTGTGAGTTGATACCTTAAATTTTAAATGAATACGGACGACTTGGAAGCACTTTTTTTGCCCCGGTGAAAGAGCGGACAGAATAAATGTCGGAGCGAGGCAGCTCGCTCCGACATTAAAAGCGGCACTAAAAGCGCCCCGAAAGCGTGAGCTTTCGGGGCGCCGCCATATGTGCGTAAAGCTATATGACTTTTAATTTACCTCAGGCTGATGCCGCCGTTGGCTTCGTCGAAAATCCATACGTTTTCGAGGTCGAAGCCGAGCGCGGTGAAGGTTGCCGCTGTTTTGAGGCTTTCGGCATTGAGGGAGCCGTCAGAGCTGTTGTAGCTTACGCTACCGCCACGCATGAGCGTTACGACACCCGCGCAGCCGATTATTTCGTGCTGTCCGTTGCCCCTATATCCGCCGAGAATGTAGCTGTTTGCGTTGCTGGAGAGCACGCACTCGGTGTAGCAGTTTTTAATGAGCAGATAGTCGAGAGCGTTTCTGTCGTCGTAGTTGCCGGCTATACCGCCTACGCTGCTGCCGCCCTGTACTATGACGGAGACATGGCAGTCGTAGATCATGACGTCCATATGCCTGTCGGCCGAGCCCGTCTGAACGTAGCCCACAAGACCGCCCACGCGCTGCGAAGCATTGGGGCCGCCGACCTGAGCGGTGTACGAACCATCCTCGTTGGCGGAAGTGTCGTTGATTATGGACACGTTGTAAATGCGGACGGGAAGATTGTCGCTGGTTATGGCACCCGTCAGGCCGCCCACGCGCGCACAGCTGCCCGTGGCTATGGCCGAAATGTTGGTAAGGTCTACGTTGAATACGTTGCCGTAGTAGATGGTGCCGAATATGGCGCCTATCTTCTCCTGCTCGCCCGTGACGTGGATGTTATCGAACTTGACGTTGGTGACCGTGCCGCCGCCGAGAGCGCGGAAGAGACCGGTGTACTGTATGCCCGTAGAATTGATGGTGACGTTCTTTATGGTGTGGCCGTTGCCGTTGAAGAAGGCCTTGAAACCGTGCTGAAGAGGATCGTAACCGTTGGGATTGTACATTTCGTATGTGAAATCCTTGAAGTCGATATCCTGCGTCAGCGCGTATATGGTGGTGAGGGCCGTCTCTTCGGTTATCTCCATTGGATGCTGAGCCATCTGATAGAACTGTTCGGGAGTGCTTATCTCCTGAACCTTTATGGAGGACTCGTAGATGGGCGAGGTGACTGCGCCGTTGCCGTTGGTGAATACCATGTAGATATTGTACGCGCCGAGGTTGGCATTTGCGAAGTCGAAGGATATCCTCGTGGCCCTGAAGGTCTGCTTCTGGCCGTTTTCCATTATGTAGGCGGCCGTCTTGTTTTCGTCCGTCAGAGGTTCGGCCGAGGCGTAAGCGTAGAGCGTGCCTATTGCGCTGGACAGATCGCCCGATACGTTGAAGCCCGTGGAGTTGACGGCGACGGAGAACTCGTCATTGAGGAAGGTGATGTCCGCCGTGTTGGAGGCAACGAGCACATAGTAGACGAACTGCGCCGAATCGCCCGCGTTGGCGCCCTGCTTTATGGTGACGGTGGTGGTTATTTTGAAGGCGCCGTCCTGAGCGGTGGTGAAGCCGCTGACCACGGTGGAGTCGCCGCTGTTGAGGGCGGCTATGTCGTTGCCGAACTCGTAAGTGGTGACAAAATCGGCCTCTTCCTCGGTTATGTACTTGCCGTTGTAGTCGGCGGCGTTGAGTACGCTGACTTCGGGTTCGACGAGGGCGGTGTACTTGTCGACGATTATCGAACCGCCGTCGGTTATGGGCTGGCCGTCGGGGCCTATTACGCTTATTTCGCCTATGACGGGATCGTCGCCCACAACGTTGAGCACGAACTGCTTTTCAACGGAGTGACCGTAGTACCATATTGTGGCCGTCAGCGTGACTTCGGTATCCTCTTCGGGGCGGAACACCTCAACGGGGATGTATTCGCTTTCGGATACCGACGTGTTATACGTTCTGCCGACCTTTAAGATGCTTTCGTCGGAGGATTCCCACATTACCATGCAGCCGTATATCTTGGAGACGGCCTCGAAGTTCTGATATACGCCGTCGGCATCCGTCTGGACATAGAGCATATCCTTGGCGGCCTGAAGGCGGACGTCGACTTCGTTGTCGAAATCGGTGAAGTCGGTCATATCGTAGTGGGTGTATTCCTCGTAGGAGGTGAGGTTGAGCGTTGCGCCTATGGGGTTATCCTCGCCGAGAAGGACGGACTGATCCTTGATGAGGAAGTAGTTGCCCATATTCACCGAACCGTCGGCGTTACGCAGCGCGGTGTGTATGCCCGCCTTGCCCTCGACGCCGCTGACTCTGCCTTCGCAGCCCGTGAGGTGGTGGGTGTAGATGACGCCCGCCTCCTCGTCGGTGGTCATGGTGGCGTTGATGACTTCGAAGATGTCCTCGGCCTTGAGGATCTGCCCCATCTCTTCACCGGTTATGCCGTTGCGGACGTCGGCGTCCATGGAGCCTTCGAACTTTATGTTGGTCTTTTCGGTGCCGCTGACGCCGGCGTCGGTGTAGAGGATGCAGTCCTCAACCGAGCCCTTTATATAGTCCATATCTATGCCAGAACGCATGGGGGTGACTACCGATAGGCAGTGATCGAGGTGGTTGTAGCTCGCAGGGGAGCGGGCGAGGTCGTAGTTGGACTGAATGGCCGATTCGCCGCTTATTATCTTGCCGTGGTCGGGGCTGGCAGGGTCATCGTCAATGGCCGCGTTGTTGTCGACCGAGGTGCAGTTCTTTACCGACAGGAAACCGGGATTGGAGTTGTCGGTGAAGCCGTGCATCTTGTTGGCGAAGGACAGGCAGTTGTAGACGAATACGTCGCCCTCCATTGCCTCGCCGCCCAGTTTGAAGCCGTTGCCGTCGCCGTCGGCCGTGGTGTAAGAGTCGGCCTTGTTGGGCTCACACCAATCGGTGGTGCCGCCCTTGTAGCGCATTACGTTTT
Organism: uncultured Clostridia bacterium; assembly: GCA_944358655.1. Taxonomy (GTDB): domain Bacteria; phylum Bacillota; class Clostridia; order Christensenellales; family Borkfalkiaceae; genus Coproplasma. The sequence goes on from CALVRO010000041.1 coordinate 5,449, forward strand.
CGCCCTGCGTGTATTCGAGATAGCCGTTTTCAAACGCAACGCAGTTATAGATATAGACGGCGCCTATGTTGCCCTGACTCTGACGGGCGTAGAGATCCCAGCCGTCGTCCGAGTTGCGGTAGGCTATGCAGCCGTCGAATACGTTGCCGTAGCCCAGCGTGAGTTTGGCCGCAAAGCCGTCGGCGTTTTCACCGCGGACATTGTAGTCGTAGTTGTTGTGCGAAGTGCAGTTTTTGATGAGGTTGTAGCCCGGCCACCCGTCGATAAGGTTGCCGCCGCGGCGGGTTATCTGTATGCCCGTATCGCGGTTATCGTAGCTTTCGCAGTTTTCAACAAGGTTATAGTTGCCGCGCACTCTTATGCCGTTGCTGCCAGCGCCGCACTCCTTTATGCCTATTAGGTTGATGAAGTCGGCGTCTATCGAAAGGCCTGTTCCTCCGCCCATCTGATAGAAATCGAGTATGGCTTTGCCGGTGTTTTCGGCCATTATGGTTATGGGCTTATCGTAAGTGCCGTTTTTGGAAACGGTGAACGTCCCCGAGAACTTGTATGTTCCGTCGGCGAGCACTACCACGTCGCCGGGCTGAACGAGGGCTTCGCTTCCGCCTATGGCGTTCTCTATCGAGGCGGGCGAATTTTTGCTGCCCGTGCCCGTACCGTCGGGAGAGACGTACAACATTCTCTCGGCCACCACCTCGCGCGAGCCGAACACAGAGCTGACCGTATAGGTCTTGCCCTCGTCAACGCCCACAAGGTCGGTGTTGCCGTTCTGCGAACCGAACATTTCGTTCTTGTCGCCGCAGGCAGCAAAGGACAGAGCGCCCATCGCCGCCGACGCCGCTATTGCGAGCACGGCGATCGCGGAAATTATTTTAGACCTTAATTTTTTCATCTTTTTACACCTCCTGTCCGGTCTGAGCCGAGGCAGTATAACCGAGGACGAGCTTGAAAAGCACTATGCCGCTTGAAGACGAGCCGAGATAATAGGTGCCCGCCTTTTGGATGACCATTGTCTCGACCGCGCCGCCGCCGTCTACGGGAACGCTGTATTCGTAGCCGCTGCCCGACTGTCCGTCGAGGTAGGCGCCGAGCGTTCTCACCGTACCCGTGCCGCCGCCGTGGTTGGCGTAAACGGTGAGATATACGGGGCCGTTCGCCACCATCTCTTCGGTGACGGTAAACTTTACGGAGCGCGCGTTGCCGCCTCCCTTTTTGGAGCCGCCGAGGTTGACGTTTTTGGTGAACGTAACGTTGCCGACGGTTGCAGGTGCGGCCGAAATATCCTCAACCTTGACGGTGGAGCCGCTTGCCGCGACTATGGTGAATACGTCGTCGAGCGCCTTTTCTTCGGTATAGCCGCTTGCGTTGACGTCGGCAGCCTGAATGGCATTGGCGTCGAATGTGTGCTGTGCGGGTATGACCGAGCCGGATATCTCTATTCTGAACGTGTTGAGCGAACCGGTGTTGCTGAAGATGGTGTAGACGCCCGCCCTGTCCGCCTGAACGCTGACTATCTGATATGCCTTGCTGTTGGAGACGACGTCGGACGTGTCAACAATTTCGCCGGCGATAGTAGAGAGCACGAAGGAAGCTCCCTCGCCGCTCGAAGAGCCGTAGCGAGCATACAGAGTTATCGTGGCGGGGCCTGCAAGATAGAGAGTGACGCCCTTGGTGGTGCCGAACTGTACTCTGCCGTACAGCTTGCCTTCGCCGTTGGCCCCTCCCTTGTTCTCGCTGTTTACGCCGCTCATGCCGTTGGAGTAGACCATGTAGTCGACCATCTCGTCGCCATTGGCTACTGCCGTTATGGTATCGGTGGCGGCAGGAAGCTCGGCCTGATCGGCGGTTCCCGCATTTATATCGATTATTGCCCCGAATGTTGCGGCCGTTGTGGCGTTTGTTATAGAATAGGGTACTTCGCACGAGTAGCTGACCACTTCGGATCCGAGCTGATAGTAGTAAGTCACTATCGCCGTGCCTCCGCCCACGACGGCGGGCATTACGCCGCTGACCGTGTACTGGCCGGCAGCCGTGCCTATCGTGCACTGAGAGAGATCGATGGTCTTTTGGCCCGTAAGCGAGAAGGTGGCGCCGAGCGTCCACTTGGAGGACATGTTGTCGGCATATCCCTGTTCCTGCGTGGTCGAGCCGGATGCGAAGGACATTTCATAGATCTCGTCGCCCACTACGTTGACGAGCACAAAGTCGGACATGACATAAGTTTCGCCGCCCTCGTCGGTGTAGGTGACATACGCCCAGATCTGATAGTCGCGCACGTTGGCGGTGGTCATCTCTGCGGCGGTTATCTCCTCGGCGCCGAGGAAATACTTGTAGGTTATGCCCTCGGTTATGGCCTCGCCGAGAGTGCCGTCGGCGTTGACGGCGTTTACCGTGAGGTCGTTGATATCTATCGCGACGGGCTGTTCGCCATCGAGCGCGACGTTGTACTCGGCCTTGGTCTTGCTAAGCTCGATGCCGTGCACGCCCGAGATGACCGACGTTACGGTCACCTGATAGTTGGCCCAGCGCGTTATACCGCCGTAGGTGTAGCCGACGTAAATTTCGTATGTGCCGGCTGCGGCAGGATTGAACTCGGCGGAGTCGATGGTGACGTTCTTATCGGTGAGCTCTATCGCCACCTCTTTGCCCGTTTGGGTAACGGCGTCGAGAATGGTGGCCGTTATGGTCAGGCCGTCGGAAGTGAATGCCTCGCCGACCTTGTAGTCCTTCTTTACGTTCTGAGTATCGATGGACACCGACCTGAGCATGCCCGACATTTCCATCATCCATTTGGCAGTCAGCTTTATATCCGAATAAACGGCCGAATTCTCATCGTATTGAGTATCTCCAAGATACCAACCGAGGAACTTGTATCCGTCGCGCTCGGGCTGTGCCGGAAGTTGAACAATTTGGCCGTCTTTGACCGTAATAGCCTCTATTGTGCTTCCGCCCGCCGTATCGAAGGTGACGGTGTGGAGTTTTGTCCACTTGGCGCTTATCGTTATGTTGCCCGTGACGACCGCGTCGAAGTTGTATGCGGCGTTGTTGTAGTACCAGCCTTCAAACGCATATCCGGTGAGTACGGGATCTGCGGGCTTTGTAGCCTTACCTCCCTCGGATATAGTCTGCGCGGGTATGTAGCTGCCACCTGCCGTATCGAAGGTGACGGTGTACTCAACCGCGGGCGCGGGAGGTGTTACCTCCTCTGCCTCCCATACGGCATAGATGGTAATGTTGCCAGTGACGACCGCGTTGAAGTCGTATGCGGCATTGTTGTAGTTCCACCCTTTGAATACATAGCCGTTGCGTACGGGATCTGTGGGCTTGGTAGCCTTGCCGCCCTCGGCTATGGTCTGCGCGGGTATGTAGCTTCCGCCTGCCGTATCGAAGGTGACGGTGTACTCAACCGCGGCCGCGGGAGGTGTTACCTCCTCGGGCTGCCATAACGCAGAGATGGTAATATCGCCCTCGATCACCGTGGAGAAATCGAACTCTTCGCCATTGTAGAACCAGCCTACGAACTCGTACCCTTCAAGGGTGGGAGCCGCGGGAAGAGTTGCAGTTTTGCCTTCCTCCACTACCTGACTTTTAACTGTCGTGCCGCCGTTGGAGTTGAACGAGACCGTGTAAGAGGCGGGCCCGTCGCCACATGCGCCGAGTACTGCAACACCCGCCGTCATTGCAACAGCCGCCATTCCGCCGAACAGCAGCGACAATAAACGTCTTTGCTTCTTCATTTTACCCTCCTGAATATTATTTGAGCTGCGGCAAACAAATATTCCCGAACAAAAAGCGCCGTCCGCCCCCGAGGGAGCAGCGACACAGATAAATGTTTTTAGTATCCCGCGCTCCTTATCGCGGGATACTTTTTATTTGAGGCTTGCCGAAAATAAAAAAATTGCCGTTTGCTTCATCGTCTGTATGATAACACGACATGATTGATTTGTCAATACCTTTTGCAAATATTTTCCATATTTTATTATGTGTTGTCGTTTTTATATATTAAAAATGAAATGTTTTATAATGCTATACGCATAATCGGCACAAATCAAAGCATAATTGGTAATTCTTTGTAAAAAAATAGACAGACTGACTATTTTATTTTTCGCCCGTTTTTTTATGTGTGAGGGGTGAAAAAGTGCGAGCAAAAGCGCCCCGAAAGCGTGAGCTTTCGGGGCGCAGACAGGACGTGATGACGCGGGCGTGAAAGTAAGATAAATCAAATTATCATGTGTTCCGCGCGGGCGCGTGCGGCGCAACGCATATGCGCATATTTTGGCGGCAGTTTCCGACGGGGACATTCTTCCCCTTCAGCTTGTCAAGGTTATTTCCTCGCGGATCCTGCCGAGGGCGCTCTTTTCAAGGCGGGAGACCTGCGCCTGCGATATGCCGACTTTAGCCGAAATTTCGGTTTGGGTCTTGCCCTCGAAGTACCTTAAAAGCACTATACTCCTCTCCCTTTCGTCCAGACGGGAGATGGCCTCGTACAGCGCGGCGCGCTCCGTCCACGCCTCGTCGTTGTTCTTTTTATCCGAGATCTGGTCGACGAGCAGCAATTCGTCGCCTGCCTTGTTGTAAACGGGGTCGTAGAGAGAGAGCGGGTCGGAGATGGCGTCGAGCGCGTATGCCACCTCAGATGCGGCGATGTTCATGGCCGAGGCTATTTTGTCGTAGGTGACGTTGTCGTCGGTCTCCTCGAGTTTTTCGCGCACCTTTAAAATTTTATAGGCGGTATCGCGGATGGAGCGCGACACGCGCAGGCTGTTGCCGTCGCGCAGGTAGCGCTTTATTTCGCCGAGGATGAGTGGCACGGCGTAGGTGGAAAAACGCACTCCGACAGAGGTGTCGAAGTTGTCGATGGCCTTGATGAGACCGACGCAGCCTGCCTGGAAGAGGTCGTCGGCGTTGGCGTTGCGCGCCCAAAACCTGCGCACGAGCGAGAGCACAAGGCGCATATTGCCCACTATGAACTGTTCGCGGGCGGCGACGTCGCCCGCCTTTATGCGGAGCATCAGCTCTTCCTGCTCCTTTTTGTTGAGTTTGGGAAGGCCCGAGGTATCCACTCCGCAGATGACTACTTTAGACAGCATTTTGGCTTGTACCTCCTATGTACACCCGCACATATGGCCGAATGAACGACATTTACCCCACACATAAATTATGCGCCGCATAAAAATTTTTATGCGGCGCACGGGGCATTTTGTGATAAATTTTTAGGTGGGTAATTGCAAGACTGCGCTCGCTTCCCTCCCCCTTGTCATGCCGAGCAGCGCGCCTCGTCGCCGCAAGGCTAATTTCGCAGCAAGCCGAGTATAACTCGGCTTGTTTGCTTTATAGCCTGCGGCTCCTCTTTCGCGCAAAAGCCACGGTTTTGCGCGAGAACAAGGTAGAAATTCCTGCACTCCGTGAAAGCAAATTCGCCCTTGCCCGCCCCCTCTTCGCGGGTGCGGTGCTTTAGCGATTTGCT
>CALVRO010000042.1 GCA_944358655.1 uncultured Clostridia bacterium
CCTTTGTCCTTTTGGCATTTGCTTTTCTCCTTTTTGTCATTTTGCTAAATGTCCAATTTCATTATACCACATTCGCTCGGTCGAAATGACATGTTCTACCCGAAGGGGGAATGACACGCTCTCCCGTGGGGGTGGCGCATGGCTCCTTATGCGCACAATTTGCGTTAATTTTTAAACTAATAATGTGCGCAAGGGGAATTCATTTCCCCGTCGGCGGCCCCAATTTGCGCATACCTGCGCCTCAGCGGTGTGAATTGCCGCGACTATATAATTGTAGGGCTATATAAGGTCGCGGCAAGAGAGGCGGAGCCTCTCAACTAACGGCTCGTTGGCGCATGGCCCCTAATGCGCAACGAGCGTTAATTTCCAAACTAATAATGTGCGCAAGGCGGATTCATTTCCGCCGATAAGCACGTCGGGATAAACCTCGCTTAAAGCAAGTCGAATAAATTCAACTTGCAACATTGCTCGGTTATCCCTCCTCTTTCGCGCAAATACTACAGTTTTGCGCGAGGCTAAGGTAGAAATAATTTACGTTTTCACCCGAAACCGCGCTTTCGGGTGAAAGGCCACAATTTGTTGCGCAAGCAACCTCAGCGGTGTGAATTGCCGCGATTTATATAATCGAGGGCTAAAACATATCGCGGCAAGAGCGGCAGAGCCGCTCAGATAACGGCAAGTGGATGCCTTCGGCCAAGGCACCACTTGCGTTAAAATAATTCTATGCTTCTCAAAAACCTAAAGTATGTCTCCGAAAAGAGGGAGAAGGACTTCAACAAACTCAATATCTTCTCGCAGGAAGACCTCGTGCGCCATTTCCCGCGCGACTACCTCGACCTCACCCGCCGCGACACCGTCGCCTCGGCCTATCACAACGACGTCATCCTGACGCTGTGCGAGGTGGTCAACGTGGAAGTCAACCGCTATTCCCGCCGCCCCTACGTCAAGGCGCTGTGCCGTCAGGGCGACTGTCTGTTTACGGCCATCTGGTTCAACCAGATGTATGTGGCGGGCAAGCTCGAGCTCGGCGAATACCTGTTCTACGGCCGCGTGCAAAACCGCTACGGCATGGGCGCCTCCATGGTCAACCCATCCTTCGAGCGCGCCGACAACAACCTCAAGCTCAAGGGCTTCCTGCCCGTCTATCCCCTCGCCGGCTCGCTGACGCAGGGCGCCGTGCGCATGGCGGTAAAGCAGGCCCTCTCCACCGTTAAGATAGCCAGCGCCATCCCGCCCGCCCTGCAGAAGAAGTACGGCCTTCCGGACTTGAAGTCGGCATATGCGGGGGTGCACCTGCCCACCAATGCCGAGTGCGCCGCGGCCGCCGCCGAGCGGGTGGCCATAGAGGAGTACTTCTTGCTCATTTCGGCCTTCAAGATGATAAAGGGCGACGGGCAGACGGCGAGGCAGGGCGGCTATTCGGCCACCGCCGAGGACGTAAAGCAGTTCGCCTCGCGCTTTCCCTTCGAGTTCACCGCAGGGCAGAAGGAGGCGGTCAACGCCATATATACCGACCTCAAGCGCCCCCACGTCATGAACAGGCTCATACAGGGCGACGTGGGCAGCGGCAAGACTGCCGTGGCGCTCGCGGGCATATATATGGCCTTAAAATCGGGCCGACAGGCGGCCATGCTCGCGCCCACCGAGGTGCTCGCCCGCCAGAACGCCGCGCTTATGCAGAGGTATCTGCCCGAGTATGCCGTGGCCTTCCTTTCGGGCTCGACGCCAGCCGCCGAAAAGCGGGCGATAAAAAAGGGGCTTAAGGAGGGCACGATAAACGCCGTCTGCGGCACCCACGCGATAATACAGGGCGACGTGGAATTTGCCGACCTCGCCCTCGTAGTCTGCGACGAACAACACCGCTTCGGCGTGGGCCAGCGCGCGGCGCTCACCGCCAAGGGCGGCACGGTGGATACAATAGTCATGTCCGCCACGCCCATCCCCCGCACGCTCACGCTGATATTCTACGGCGACCTCGACGTCACCACCATAAAGGACAAGCCCCGCTCGCGGCAGGAGATATCCACCTCCGTCATCCCCGCCCGCCGCTACGACGACATGATCGCCTATATCGCGGGCGAAGTGCGGGGCGGCGCGCAGGCCTACTTCGTCTGTCCCAAGATAGAGGGGGACGAGGAGGGCTCGGTGATGTCCGTCACCGAACTTTACGAAGAGCTTAAAAAGAAGATGCCCGGCGTGCGCTTCGGGCTCATGCACGGCAGGCTCAAGGACAGGGAGAAGGACGCCGTAATGTCGGCCTTCAGGAGCGGCGAGTACGACTGCCTCGTGTCCACCACCGTCATAGAGGTGGGCGTCGACGTGCCCAACGCCACCATAATGGTCATCTACAGCGCCGAGAGGTTCGGGCTCTCCCAGCTCCACCAGCTTCGCGGCCGCGTGGGCAGGGGGGAGAAGAAGAGTTACTGCTTCCTCCTCATGGGCGAGGAGACCGATGAGGGCAGACAGCGGCTCAACGTGCTCAAGAACAATTCGGACGGCTTCGCCATAGCCGAAAGCGACCTCAAAATGCGCGGCGGCGGCGACTTTATGGGCACCCGCCAGAGCGGGCACGTCATGGGCGACTTAAAAAATCTGCGCTTCCCCGTGTCGGCCATATTCACGGCCAAGAGCATTTCGGACGAGGCCTTCTCGGGCGCCTTCGACACCGCCGAACTGCGCTCGGCCGCCATGACAAGGTACAATAAATTAAAGGACGTGATACTCAATTGAAGGGCGATAACCGCGCTCCCAAGGTGTATGTCGTCGGCGACAGCACCCTCAGCGCCTTCAGCGACAACTACTATCTTCCACGCTACGGCTACGGCACGCAGCTCGGCCGCTATCTTGCGGGCGCCGAGGTGGTCAACCTCGCGCTGTCGGGGCGCTCCTCAAAGAGCTTCCTCTCGGAGCCCGAGTATGCCGAACTCAAGGCCGGCCTGCGCCCCGGCGATTTCCTTGTGATAGGCTTCGGACACAACGACGAAAAGAAGGAGCCCGAGCGCTACACCAATCCCAACCCGCCCTACACGCAAAGGGGTGAAGGGAGGGGGACGGGCTTTGCCGCCTGTCTTTACGACAACTATGTCTGCGTCGCGCGCGAGCGCGGGGCGATACCCATACTCTGCACGCCCATAGTGCGCCTTTCGCCGGAGGACGACTATTCGGGAGTGTGCGGGCACATAACGCCCTCGGGCGGAGGCTACGACGGCGGCGACTACGCCGCCGCCGTGCGCAGGTTGGGGCGCGACGCGGGCGTGGAGGTGGTCGACCTCACTTCGGCCACCATGGCCGCGTACCTTCGCGAGGGGCACGAAAGGGCCTCCCGCCGCCACGCGTGGGCGGGCACCCTGCACGGCGTGCCCGTCGGACTGGACGGCACCCACCTCAACAAGTTCGGCGCCGCGCTCGTCGCCTACGAGTGGGCGTGCGCCGTCGCCGCAGGAGGCGGCCCTCTGGCCGCGTACATAGCCTCCCCTCTCGTCCCGCCCGACGAGGATGAGTATAAGGAGGCGGTCAACGCCGCGTACAGGGAGCCTCAATATCTTCCCTTCACCGAGGAGAGGGCGCGCTCGCTGACCTTCGGGCCCTTCCCCCCGTGGTATGCCTCGGTCATGGGCGCGTTCGGGGGGAGCGAACACCTGCGCGAATTCTCCCTCTCGGCCGAGGGGGAGGATATCGTAATATCCAACATGAGCGTCGTGCCGCGCGGCGGCATAGGCGGCGAGGACGGCTTTGCCGCCGCCTTCATGCCCCTTCCCGCCGACGTCAACTTCACGGCCTCGGCCGAGTGCGAGGTGCTGGCCGTCGGCGACGGCTTCGACGGCCGTTCGGCCTTCGGGCTCATGCTGCGCGACGATATCTACTGCGACGAGTTCCTCCCCGGGCTCAACTCCAACTTCGTCGCCGCGGGATATGCGGGGGGCAACAGCCTCTTCGTTCGCGAGGGCGGAAGCTTTAAGGGGCTGGCCGCCTCGCTCTTCGTCGGCGCGGGAGGCAGGATAAAGGTGGGCATAGAGCGCGTCAATCAGCAGCTGCGCCTCGAGTGCGACGGGCGCGCTCTGTCGCTCTTCGATTTCGACCTCGCCGCCGTCGACGGCGGAAAGGACTACCTGTGCCTGTTTGCCGCGCGGCACGTCAGCGTGCGTTTTTCTCACATAAATTTCACCGTAACGGGCCGTTCCTCCCGCGCCTGAGACCTGTCGTTTGCTTGGTTTTTTTGATATTTTTTATTTTAGCACTTGCGAACATATTTTAATTGTGATATAATACAAATAGTCATTTATAAAATTTATTGACAATTTTGATTTAATCAGGAGGAAAAATATTATGTCTATGAGAATGGTTACTTGTTCGCAATGCGGGAGGAAGGTTTCCTCAATGGCGTACACTTGCCCTAACTGCGGACTTGACGTTCGCGCCCTCAGAGACTCCGGTCATAGTTGCGGCGATTGTGAGTTTTATAATGAGGGGGACGGCGACTATTGCGAAATCGATACGCCGGGCGGATGTCCTTGCTTGCAGTGGGAAAAAGTAGATTACAGCGATTAAAAAATTCAAACGCGCAGGGCTATGCTCTGCGCGTTTTTTTGAAGAAATCGTATAAAATTGCCGCTATTTCACATGCGTTCGTCAGAAGGACTACCTGTGCCTCTTTGCCGCGCGGCATATAAGCGTGCGTTTTTCTCACATAAATTTCACCGTCACGGGCCGCTCCTCCCGCGCCTGAGCGTTGACACGCGGCGGGGCGATATGGTAGAATGGTTCAAATACCTGCCCCCGACCCTTTCGGCGCGCCGCTTGGCATGATAAGAGTGGATAAGGCAAGTTTTTTTGCGAAATAAAAACAGTTAACGTTGCAAGGGGAATTCATTTCCCCGCAGCAGCCACAATTTGCGCATACTTGCGCCTCGGCGAGGGGAATTTGCGCAATTATATAACTGTAGGGCGTTTAAGATTGCGCAAAGGGGAGCGGAGCTCCCCCAAATCGCAAAAAACGTAGCCGCCTCAAGGCAAGTTTTTTTGCGAAAAAAAATGTGAGGACTTCATTTTGGATCTCGGTAACATTCAGTCATTCAGAAAACAGATAAAGATAATCGACGCCACACTGCGCGACGGCGGGCTGGTCAACGACTTCGCCTTTCCCCAAGGCTTTGCCAAGGCGCTCTTCGAGGCCGACCGCGCCGCGGGAGTGGATATAATGGAGGTGGGCTACCGCGCCTCGCAAAAGCTGTTCGACCCCGAAAAATTCGGGCCGTGGAAGTTCAGCCGCGAGGAGGATATCGCCGCGCTCGTCGGCGAGGGCAAGGGCGACATGAAGATCTCGGTAATGGCCGACGTCGGCCGCACCGAGCTCGACGACATTGTCCCCGCCTCGCAGTCGGTCATCGATATGTACCGCATAGCCGCCTACGTCAATCAGGTGCCCGCCGCAGCCGACATGGTGGAGCTCTGCCACGACAGGGGATACCTCACCTGCTGCAACATAATGGCCGTGTCCAAGGTCAGGGAGGGCGACCTCAGGCGCGCCCTCGAAATAATAGCCTCGGGGCCCGTCGACGTCATATATATCGTCGACAGCTTCGGCTCGCTCTACCCCGAGGAGATGCGCGCCATGTGCGACCTCTACGGCGAGATCGCCCAAAAGTACGGCAAACAGCTGGGCATACACGCGCACAACAATCAGCAGCTGGCCTTTGCAAACACCGTCGAGTGCGTGGCCAAGGGCGTCAACTTTGTCGACGCCACCGCGGGCGGAATGGGCAGGGGCGCGGGCAACTGCCCCCTCGAAGCCCTTCTGGGCTTTTTAAAGAACCCCCGCTACAGGCTCGAACCGATTTTAAAGTTTCTGCGCGAGCACATAGAGCCCCTAAAAAGCGCGGGCGTCAGGTGGGGGTACGAGGTGCCCTACCTCCTCACCGGCCTCAACAACGTGCACCCCTCGGCGGCCATAAACTTCATAAGAGAGGGCAGGGATGACTACGAAAACCTCCTTCACGACATTCTTTCAGGAGAATAAAGCAAATTTTCGCCGTCAAAAAACGCTAATTTAAAAAATTTCGTCTATTCGGTTGACAATTTAAAAATGCTTTGTTAAAATAGCTTTTGCTGTAAATGCTTAGTATGGGTCATTGTGCTGAGCGCGCGGCAAAAGCTTTTATTCTGCGCCCCCGCCGTAAGCCGTCGGAGCGCATGATTTTTGAGAAAAAGAAGGCTTTTTCTATATTATTTATATATGGCGTTATCGCCGAGGGATGACATGGCCGTTTTTGTTAAATGGCGACATGGTATCCGGGCGATGAATGACTTTTAAAAAACAAAAAGACCTCACGGTTTGTATTTAAGGGTATGCAAACATTGAGATATATTCCGCCGGTTTAAAAACCGAGTAAAACAAGGAGGAACAAAATGCCCACCATCAACCAGCTTATCAAGCACGGCAGGGAAAAGCAGATCTACAAGAGCAAGTCTCCCATTCTGGACAACTGCCCCCAAAAGCGCGGCGTATGCATTTCGGTAACCACCACCACGCCTAAAAAGCCCAACTCGGCTATCCGTAAAATTGCCAGGGTAAGGCTTACCAACAAGCAGGAAGGTACCGTCTACATCCCCGGCGAAGGCCACAACCTTCAGGAACACTCGTCCGTGCTCATCCGCGGCGGCCGTGTAAGGGATCTGCCCGGCGTGCGCTACCACATTATCCGCGGCGCACTCGATACTGCAGGCGTTTCCAAGAGGAAGAGGAGTAGGTCGTTGTATGGCGCTAAGCGCCCCAAGAACTAAAATTTTTGCCCATAAGCTTCGCATTTCGGTGTCGCGCTGCGGCAACCTTCGGTCATTTACGTCTAAGTAAACTCCCTCAGGTTTTCCTCGCGCTCCTTGAACTGCTCGCTTCTGAACAAAAATTGTGTCGACCGAAGATTTTTGGAACCGAACGTTTAACTTCGCTCGCCTCTCCTTAAAATTTACCGTCGACCGAAGGTTTTAGAAACCGAGCGTTCCTTGAACTGCTCGCTTCTGAACAAAAATTGTGTCGACCGAAGATTTTTGGAACCGAACGTTTAACTTCGCTCGCCTCTCCCCAAAACAAAAATCAACTGCTAACGCAGCAAACTGACGGCAAACGAACGCGGCAAAAGGCGTGCCGTTTGCAAAGACAACTTATTTCAGGCTCTATTCTTGTCGGGAATATATCTACCCTTTGACCGATAATGAATACGCAGTATTCACGGCCCCGCCGTGGAGAAGATTTGCTACAGCCCTTTTTTCAGGCCCGCCCGAATGTCTGCGCCGTCGGCGCATAACTTTGGTGCGCAAGGGGAATTCATTTCCCCGTTAAGCGCGACCCAATTTGTCGCGAAAGCGACCTCAGCGGTGTGAATTGCCGCGATTTAATAATCGAGGGCAAAAGCATATCGCGGCAAGAGGGGCAGGCCGCTCAAATAACAAAAATCGCAGCCGCCCCAAGGCGAGATTTTTGTTACCCCGGCTGCAAGCAATAGCTTATTTAAGGTTAAGCCCTTAAACACAAATTCAAAAAGGAGGAATTTCATCATGCCCAGAAGAGGCAACGTACCCAAGAGGGACGTATTACCCGATCCCGTGTACAACTCCAAGGTAGTGACCAAGCTCATCAACCAGGTAATGTACGACGGTAAGAGAGGTACCGCACAGGCGATCGTCTACGACGCCTTCAAAATAGCAAGCGAAAAACTCGGCCAGGATCCCATGGATATCTTCAACCAGGCAATGAACAACATCATGCCCGTGCTCGAAGTAAAGGCCAGAAGGGTGGGCGGCGCCAACTATCAGGTGCCCATCGAAATAAGGCCCGAAAGGCGCCAGACCCTCGCCATCCGCTGGCTGGTTCTCAACACCCGCAAGCGCGCCGAGAGAGAGATGTGCAACAAGCTCGCCGCCGAGCTCATGGACGCCTACAACAACACCGGCGGTTCAGTAAAGAAGAAGGAAGACATGCACAGAATGGCCGAGGCCAACAAGGCATTCGCGCATTTCAGGTTCTGATCCGGAGTATAACACATGGCAAGAGAATACGATTTAGCGCATACCAGAAATATCGGCATCATGGCCCACATCGACGCCGGCAAGACTACCACTACCGAGCGTATACTCTACTACACGGGCATCAACCACAAGATAGGTGAAACGCACGACGGCACGGCCACCATGGACTGGATGGTTCAGGAGCAGGAGAGGGGCATAACCATCACCTCCGCCGCAACCACCTGCCATTGGACGAGGACGGGCAAGACCAAGGCCGACGAGTGCAGGATCAACATAATCGACACCCCGGGCCACGTCGACTTCACCGTCGAGGTCGAGCGTTCGCTCCGCGTTCTCGACGGCGCCGTGGCAACCTTCTGCGCCAAGGGCGGCGTAGAGCCCCAGTCCGAGACGGTCTGGCGCCAGGCGGATAAGTACAAGGTACCCCGCATAGCCTACGTCAACAAGATGGACATCAACGGCGCCAACTACGAGCGCGCCGTAAAGATGATGAGGGAGAGGCTCAACGCCAACCCCGTGCCCATCGAGCTGCCCATCGGCAAGGAGGATACCTTCCGCGGCATAGTCGACCTCATCGAGATGAATGCCGAGATATACGACTCCGACGACGGCAAGCAGTACCACACCGACGAGATCCCCGCGGACATGCAGGCCGAAGCCGAAGAGATGCATATGAAGGTGATGGAGGCCGCCGCCGAAGCCGACGACGCTCTTATGGAAAAGTTCCTCGAGACCATGGAACTCACCCCCGAAGAGATCCGCGCCGGCCTTCGCAAGGCTACCATAGCCATGAAGTGCACCCCCGTTCTCTGCGGCTCGAGCTATAAAAACAAGGGCGTTCAGATGCTTCTGAACGCAGTCATCGACTTCCTTCCCTCCCCCATAGATATCGACCATGTAAAGGGCGTCAACCCCGATACGGGCGAAGAGGAGGAGAGAAAGACCTCCGACGACGAGCCCTTCGCAGGCCTCGCCTTCAAGATAGCCACCGACCCCTTCGTCGGCCGTCTGGCATATTTCAGAGCATACTCCGGCGTACTCGAGTCGGGCTCGTATGTATATAACTCCACCAAGGGCAAGCGCGAGCGCGTAGGCCGTCTCGTTCAGATGCACGCCAACTCCCGCAAGGAGATAGCCAAGATCTATTCGGGCGACATCTGCGCCATCGTCGGCCTCAAGGACACCACCACGGGCGACACGCTCTGCGACGAAGCTCATCCCATCGTTCTCGAGCAGATGACCTTCTCCGATCCCGTCATCCAGCTCTCCATCGAGCCCAAGACCAAGGCCGGTCAGGAAAAGATGACCATGGCCCTCGTCAAGCTCGCCGAGGAGGACCCCACCTTCAAGACCTACACCGATCAGGAGACCGGTCAGACCATAATCGCCGGCATGGGCGAACTCCACCTCGACATAATCGTCGACAGGCTTCTGCGCGAATTCAAGGTAGAGGCCAATGTGGGCGCTCCCCAGGTCGCCTATCGCGAGACCATCCGTCAGGCCGTAGACGCCGAGGGCCTCTACAAGAGGCAGTCGGGCGGTAAGGGCCAGTACGGTCACTGCAAGATCCACCTCATCCCCGGCGAACCCGGTTCGGGCTACTCGTTCGAAGATCTCACCGTCGGCGGCTCCATTCCCAAGGAATATATCCCCGCGATCGACAAGGGTATTCAGGGCGCTGCCAAGAACGGCTTCCTTGCCGGCTATGAAGTGGTCGACTTCAAAGTACAGGTCTACGACGGCTCCTTCCACGAGGTCGACTCGTCCGAAATGGCCTTCCAGATCGCAGGTTCCATGGCCTTCAAGGACGGCATGGCCAAGGCCAAGCCCGTACTTCTTGAGCCCATAATGAAGGTAGAAGTCATCACTCCCGACGACTACTTCGGCGATATAATGGGCAACGTCACCGCCCGCCGCGGCACCATAGTCTCCACCGACGACCGCGCAGGCGCAAAGGTAGTCGACGCCGAAGTTCCCCTTTCGGAGATGTTCGGCTACGCCACCGACCTTCGTTCGCGCACTCAGGGCCGCGGCCAGTTCACCATGCAGTTCGACCACTATGCCGAAGTTCCCAAGAGCGTTGCCGAGAAGGTAATAGGCGAAAGGGCTAAGAAAAACTAACAATTAAAATATAGCCTGCCTGTTGTCCGCGAGAGTGGCTTGGTAAAGTTATCGAGCTTTTTCGCGGCGCATGGTTCGGCGCCCCGCCGCGCGGAGCATGGCAGCGGCGACACGCCGCGACACGCCGTAAATTAAGGTAAAAATTGAAAAAAACATTAAAAAATATTTGTGTTTTTTTCAAAGGTAGGCTATAATATATATACGCGTAAAGGCGAAAGATATTGCAGCGTAAATTTTAATGATAGATAGCTGCGACGCCGAAAGGCGTAAGTTATCATTTTTATAAATTTTTATAGGAGAAATTAAAAATGGCAAAGGCTAAGTACGACAACACTAAACCCCACGTTAACATCGGCACCATTGGCCATGTTGACCACGGCAAGACCACTTTGACCGCAGCTATCACCATGGTTATGGCATGCAAAGGTCAGGCTCAGAAGATGAGATACGACGAGATCGATAAGGCCCCCGAAGAGAAGGCCCGCGGTATAACAATAAACACCGCTCACGTCGAATATCAGACCGACAAGCGTCACTACGCTCACGTTGACTGCCCGGGCCACGCCGACTATGTAAAGAACATGATCACGGGCGCCGCTCAGATGGACGGTGCCATCCTCGTAGTTGCCGCAACCGACGGTCCCATGCCCCAGACCCGCGAGCACATCCTGCTTGCCCGTCAGGTAGGCGTTCCCTACATCGTAGTATT
>CALVRO010000043.1 GCA_944358655.1 uncultured Clostridia bacterium
CGGCGCGCTGCTCGGCATGACAAGGGGGGTGGGTATGGGTGCGCAGCTCCGCGAGCACCCTCCGAAAAATAAGTAGCAAATCGCTAAAGCGCCGCACCCGCGACAGAGGGGGCGGGCAAAGTCGATATATTGCTTATAGCAATTCGATATGCCCCGTTCGGGGCTCGATATGGCCGCGCGATAAGCACGGCCTCGATATGCGGCGCGACCCGCGCCGCGTTGCGGTGGAAGTTTAAAACGCCCCCTCAGTCGGCAACAAGTTGCCGACAGCTCCCCATGGCGACGGGGAGCCGGAATAGGGGCGTGTCACCCACCCTCTCGGGTAGAGCATGTCATTTCGAGCGTAGCCGAGAAATCTCCCCGATTACGTTTCAGATACACTTTATACCACAACTTGTTCGGCGCTGTCGCGAAGAGATACCTCGGCAACGCGCGCACGCACTTGATTTTGCCCCCAACTCTTTCGGCGCGCTGCTCGGCATGACAAGGTGGGTGGGTATGGGTGCGCACCCCTCGGGGGAGAGTATGTCATTTCGAGCGTAGCCGAGAAATCCCCCCGGCAGAGCGTGTCATTTCGACCGAGCGTAGCGAGCGGAGAAATCTCCCGGGCTAAGTTTCAGATACACTCCCTCCGCATTTTGCCTTGCAGAGGCGAAGTGCTCGAGGGTGGGCGGGAGGGGCAGACTTGTCATCCCGAGCGACAGCGAGGGATCTCCTTGTCGAACTGTTACAGAGCTCGTGCAGAGATACCTCGGCAACGCGCGCTCACGCTTGGTTTTATCCGAACCTTTTCGGCGCGCTGCTCGGCATGACAATGGGGTGGGCGGGGCCTCGCGCAAAATCGTGGCTTTTGCGCGAAAGAGGAGCCGCAGGCGCAAATAGCATACAAGGCAGGTCACACCTGCCTTGTTGCAAAACGCGCCTTGCATAAATGATTTCACCGCTCCGCGAAGCGTGCGCAGCTCCGCGAGCACCCCCCGAAGAACAAAAGCAAACGAACTTTAAGCCGTGCCGCAACGTAAGTTGCGGCTTGCAAAGGTGAGTTTGCGTTTCGCGCGGAGCGCAGATATCTTCACCGCAGCCTCGCGCAAAACTGTAGTATTTGCGCGAAAGAGGAGCCGCAAGCGCTAAAAGCAAACAAGGCAGGTCACACCTGCCTTGTTGCAAAAAGCGCCTTGCGGCGACGATGCGGCGACTTACACGTCTCCCGCCATGCGCAGTATGGCCTCGATATCGGCAGCGTAGAGCACCTTTGCGCTGCCCTTTTTGCCGCCGCCCGTGGCGGCGCAGCGCTCGGCCATGAACTTGTACTCGCCGTCGGTGGGGCGAACGCCGAGGGCATTGAGCCCCGTGGGCATGCCTATGCTCTTTAAGAAGCTTTCAAACGCCGATATGCCGTCGCGAGCGACCTCCTCGCGCGTGCCGCAGGGGCGAACGCCCATGACGTGCACGGCAAAGTTGTAAAAGCGCCCGAGGCAGTCCTTATACACATATCTCGCCCACGAAGGCCATATGGCCGCAAGGCCCGCGCCGTGAGCTACGTCGTAGAGGCCGCTGAGCTCGTGCTCGATATCGTGCACGGCCCAGTCCCCGCCGCCGTTGCCGCAGCCCGTGAGGCCGTTGTGCGACACCGACCCCGACCACATTATCTCCGCGCGGGCGGAGTAGTCGTCGGGCTTGGCCATGGCCACCCTTGCGTTGGCTATAACCGTGCGCATCAGCCCTTCGGCGAGGGCGTCGGTCAGCTGCATGTTGCCGCCCGAGGTGAAGTAGCGCTCCATGGTGTGCATGAGTATGTCGGTGCAGCCGCAGGCCGTCTGATAGGGCGGCAGAGTGAACGTGAGGGTGGGATCCATTATTGCAAAGCGCGGGCGGGCGTATTCGCAGTTGCAGCTGCGCTTGATATCTCCCCCCTCGCTCTCCTTGGTGATCACGGAGGAATTGCTCATCTCGCTGCCCGCGGCCGCAAGGGTAAGCACGACGCCGACGGGCGTGCAGCCCGAGGGCTTGCGCTTGCGCTCGTAGAAGTCCCATACCTCCCCGCCCGAGGCGAGAGCGTAGCCGATGGCCTTGGCGCTGTCGATGACCGACCCGCCGCCGACGGCGAGCAGGAAGTCGACGCCCTCCCTTTGGCAGAGCTCTATGCCCTTTTTTACGAGGGAGAGGCGGGGATTGGGCTGAACGCCGCCAAGCTCTGCGGCCTCGCAGCCCGCCTCCTTTACGGCCGCGCGCACCTTATCCAGCAGGCCGCTCCTTTCGGCGCTCCCTCCGCCGTAGTGGATGAGCACCTTTTTGGCGCCCTGCTCCCTTAAAAGGGCGGGGAGAGTCGCCAGACTGTTTTTGCCGAACTCCACCTTTGTGGGCGCGTAGTATTCAAAATCGAACATAAAAAATGTCCCCCTTATGTTTTTGCTGATTTAATTATACAATATCGTCGCGTAATAATCAACAGAAAGTTGACATGCCGCGCGGGGAAAAGTATAATATTTTTCGAGGTAAGACATGAAAAAGGTCATCAAGGTCATTTTTACGGGCGGCACGATAGGCAGCCGCGCCGTGGACGGCACGGTCGATCTGGACGGCGGAGCCAACAGAAAACTTTTGGACATGTACTCCGCCCTCTGCGGGGACGGCATAAGTTTTGTGTGCGACGAGCCCGTGTCCATGCTGAGCGAAAACGTGCACGAGGAGCAGTTGGCGGCCATATATGCCGCAGTCAAAGCCACCTCTCCCCACGACGTCGACGGAATAATAATAACTCACGGCACCGACTCCATGTGCATAAACGCGCACTACTTTTCGCTTACGTTGTGCGACATGGGCCTGCCTATAGTGCTCGTATCCTCCCTCTATCCCCTCGACGACGACAGGCAGAACGGCCTTAAAAACTTTGCCGCCGCCGTCGACTTTATAGAAAAGGGGGGTGCAAAGGGCGTGTTCGTGTCCTTTGCCAACGGCAACGGGCCCGCCGAGATACACCTTGCGGGCAGGCTGATGTTCTGCGACCAGATGACGGGGTGGTACCGCAGCGTGCTCGGCCAGAGCCTTGCAAAGGTGGTGGGCGGCGAGGTGATATACAACCCCTCGCCCGTGCTGCCGGGGCGCGAGCTGCTGGCAACGGGCGGCCAAAAGTCGGTAGCCCCCGAGATATGCCGCGACGTAATGCTCATCACGGCGCGATCGCTGCTCAATTTTTCGCTGTACGACTTCGACAGGCGCGCGCCGCGCGCGGTCATACTCGAGCCCTACCACTCGGACACGGTGTGCACCTCGGGGCGCAACCTCAACTTCAAGCAGTTTGCAAGCTACTGCAAGGAGAGGGGCGTTGAGGTAGTGATAGCCTCGGTGGACAGCCGCTCCAACGTGTACGCCAGCGCCGTGGGACTGCCCGAAAGCGTTATATGCGCCTACGACGAGTGCACGGAGAGCGCCCTTACGAAGGTTATGTGCGCCCTCGGCGCAAATCTTTCCGCAGGGGCGTATTTAAAGGACAACATATTCTTTGAAAAGATAAGAAGATACTGAATTGCCCCGCGCATATGTGCCGACAAACGGACAAAATGCGCGCGGGGTGCGCCGCAGACCATGCGGCAAGGGGGACAAAAATGGAATATCAGCCCACGCTGTTTGAAAGCAACGTTCCCCCTCCCCTCGCCGAGAGGCTGAGGCCGAGGGACTTAGACGAATTCTGCGGGCAGCAGCACCTGCTGGGCCCTGGCAAGATACTCAGGAAGATGATAGAGAGCGACGCCGTCGGCTCGATGATATTCTGGGGCCCGCCGGGCGTAGGCAAGACGACGCTGGCGCGCATAATCGCGCGCAGGACGCAGGCCGATTTTATCGACTTTTCGGCCGTGACGAGCGGCATAAAAGAGATAAAGCAGGTGATGGAGAACGCCGAGCGCTCGCGCAGGTACGGCAAAAAGACCATACTGTTCGTAGACGAGATACACCGCTTCAACAAGGCGCAGCAGGACGCCTTTCTGCCCTATGTGGAGAAGGGCAGCATAATACTCATCGGAGCCACCACCGAAAATCCCTCGTTTGAGGTCAACGGGGCGCTGCTCTCGCGCTGCAAGGTGTTCGTGCTCAAGGCGCTTTCTACCGAGGATATATCCGCGCTGTTGAGGCGGGCGCTGACCGACGAACGGGGCTTCGGCGACAGAAAGATACATATTGCCGACGACCTTGTGGAGGCGATAGCCAACTTCGCCAACGGCGACGCGCGGAGCGCGCTCTCCACTCTCGAGATGGCCATACTCAACGGCGAGAGCGAGGGCGACGAGGTGACCGTAACCCGGCAGGTGGTTGAGGACTGCACCTCGCGCAAGTCGCTTTTGTACGACAAGAAGGGCGAAGAGCACTACAACCTGATATCCGCCCTGCACAAGTCGATGCGCAACTCCGACCCGGACGCCGCCGTGTATTGGCTGGCGCGCATGCTGGAGGCGGGCGAAGATCCCATATATGTGGCGCGCAGGGTGACGAGGTTTGCCGCCGAGGACATAGGTCTTGCCGACACGCGCGCCCTTTCGGTGGCCATAGACGCCTTTGAGGCCTGCCGCCTCATCGGCATGCCCGAGTGCACGGTGCACCTTACGGAGGCGGTGGTGTATATGTCGCTGGCACCCAAGTCCAACTCGGCGTACGTCGCCTACGAGAACGCCAAGAAGGACGCGCTGACCATGCTGGCCGAGCCCGTGCCGCTGGTCATCCGCAACGCGCCCACAAAGCTGATGAAGGAGCTCGACTACGGCAAGGGCTACCGCTACGCGCACAACGAAAAGGACAAGCTGGCCGACATGCAGTGTCTGCCCGACAGCCTTGCGGGCAAGCGCTACTATCTCCCCGACGGACGGGGCGACGAGGGCGTGCTGAAGGAGAGGTTGGAAAAGATATTGGAGTGGAAGAAAAAGCACTCTCACCCCGACGGCGAGCAATGATTTTTCCCGCGGCAAAAGAGAGATGCGCGGGGCCGCAATATTGAGGGACAATCAAGTCGATATGTTGCCTTACGGCAACTCGATATGCCCCTTTCGGGGCCCGATATGGCCGCTAGATAAGCGCGGCCTCGATATGCGGTGCATACGCGCCGCGTTGTGGTAAAAAAAGAGGCGCGCGTCCCCCTCGGGCAGAGCATGTCATTTCGACCGAGCGTAGCGAGCGGAGAAATCTCCTCGATTTCGTTTCAGATACGATTTTTCCGCATTGTTGCCTCCCCTTCGTATGGGGAGGTGTCTGCGTGCGAGAGCATGCAGACGGAGAGGTCGAAAAAAGAAAGAACGCCCCCTCAGTCGGCAACAAGTTGCCGACAGCTCCCCATGGCGACGGGGAGCCATAGAGCGGCGCGCGGCCATTCGGCCGCGCGCCTCCCTTTTTATAACTTGTCATTTCGGGCAAGCGCATGCGCCGCTTTCGCCATGAACGCAAGCATATTTGTTGAACACGAACAAGATGCGAAACCAAGCGAGGCTGTTAAGCCGAACGCGCGGAGAAATCTCCTCGGGTAGAGCATGTCATTTCGAGCGTAGCCGAGAAATCCCCCCGGTTACTTTTCAGATACGATTTTTCCGCATTATAGCCTCCCCTTCGTATGGGGAGGTGCCCGCGCGGTGAACGCGCGGGCGGAGAGGTCGAAAATTCTAATACTCTATCCACATTGTCATCCTGAGCGACAGCGAAGGATCTCTTTGCCCGACTGCGCTAAAGCATAAGTAGAGATGCCTCGACAACGCGCGCTCTCGCTTATATTACACCCAACCATATCGGCGCGCTGCTCGGCATGACAATAGGGGTGAGTGGGTGCGCAGCCCCGCGAGCACCCTCCGAAAATTGGTAGCAAATCGCTAAAGCACCGCACCCGCGTAGAGGGGGCGGGCAAGGGCGAATTTGCTTTCACGGAGTGCAGGTATTTTTACCTTGTTCTCGCGCAAAACCGTGGCTTTTGCGCGAAAGAGGAGCCGCAGGCTATAGAGCAAACAAGCCGAGTTTACTCGGCTTGCGGCGAAATTAGCCTTGCGGCGACGATGCGGCGACTATATTTTCCTGCTCGGATGGCAGTAGAGATAGACCATCTGCCGTTCGCGGGAGAGCTCACTAAGGAGCGCGGCCGCGCGGGCGAAGTGTTCGGAGTCGAGCTCGCAGAAGGGGTCGTCGAGCACGACGAAGGGCCTGTCCGCCCCGAACAGGGCGTCGGCGACGGCCAGACGGAAGCACAGCGAGATTACGGCGCGCTGCCCGCGCGAGAGGTGGCCTTCGGGCCGCACCCTGCCCCCGCCTTCGAACGTGACGGAGAGATCGCCGCCCATGCGCACCCTGCCGCCGAGAGTGCAACCGAGCAGCTGCGAATAGCGGGCGAACGCCTCGGCAACGGGGGCGGCCCTCTCCTCGCCGAGCCTACGGCCCGCGCGGCCTATCAGCATGGCGGCGGCAGTAAGGGCGGTATATTGCCTGTTGCGCCGCCCCAGCTCCGCCACAACGTTTTCAAGCTCGGCCTCGGCGTCGGCCAACCGCTCGCAGACGGCTTCGTCGTCGGATATGTCGCGCTCTATCGCTGCGGCCCGCCTTAAAAGCCCGCCCATATCCTCCCCCTCGGCGCGGGAGGACACTCCCTCCCCCGCCATGCGGGCAAGCCGCTCTTCGGCGAGGGATATATCGGCCTCTATGCCCTCGAGCTCGGCTATATCGCGCGAGAGCGAGGCCGCAGCAGAGGCGTAGTCGCCGGGGGCGAGAGAGTACTTTTTTATGACGGCATCGGCCTCGGCGAGGACGGAGCGGGCCGATTTTTTGCGGCCGGCGAACATTATACCCAAGGTGGCGCCCGCAAACAGCACGCCCGCCGCGAGCGCGGCCACCCCCGCAAAGGTGTTGAAGGCGAGCAGCGCGCACCCCGCCGCGACGAGCAGCGCCGAGAGGACGAGGGATACTATGCCCGCCCCGCCCGGTTTTGCGCGTTGAGCGCCGAGCGAGCCCGTCTCCTCAACTCCCGCCGCAAGGGTGAGAGCGCGCGCCTCGGCACGCGTCGGCGACCCGCCTCCGCAGCGCTCCTTAACTGCCCGGGCGCGGGCGCGCAGAGAGGAGAGTTCGGCCTGCAGGCGGCCGTATTCCGCCCTCCCCTCCCCCTCGCCGCGCAGCAGCGAAATTGCGCCGTTGACGGCATTGAGCGAGGCATATTTGGCGGGCAATCCCTCCTTTACCGCGCGCATGTCGACGATTTTGGAGCGCAGGACCGAAGCTTTGGCCTCGAGCTCGGCTATCAGCCCCCTGCCGCCCCGCACCTTCAGGCGCTTGGCCGCCCTTTCGAGCGCGGCGACGGCCTCGTCCGCGCGGCTGGCGCCCGAAGTCTGCCCGGCATAGTCGCCCAGCCTCGCCGCTATGCCGCCCGTGGGCGACAGCGCGGGCTCGTCCGCAATAAAGAGAGTGCGCGAAAAGGACGGGCCGTCCAGCCCGAATACCGCCTCGCCGAGGCCGCCCGTGGGGATATCTGCGGGGGCGCCGCCGCGATAGAGGGAGATATCATCACCCGACGAGCAATCGAAAAAGCGCTCAACGCGCCATATATCCCCCTTCCACTCAAACGTGAGGCTGCCGCCGTACGCCCCGCCCGAAAAGGGAGCGTAGTGCACGCGGTCGTTGAACCTGCCGCCCGAGCGGGCGGCGGGCAGGCCGTAGAACATTGCGCGGATGAAGGCGGCAAGCGTGCTCTTGCCCCCGCCGTTAACGGCGTAGAGCGGGTTGAGGCCGTCGGCGAAGGTCAGCTCGTACGACGACAGGCAGCCGAAATTTTCTATATGACAGGATACAAGCTTCATTTTTTCCGTACCGTATAAGAACTCTGTTTTTTTTGCGCGGCCGCGCGGCCAAAGAGCCGCGCGGCCGCGCCATACCATGGCTTCGCAGGGCCATATGGCGGGGGCAACGCCCTGAAATACACACCTTAAAAGGGGCCTACAGCTCCTCCGCCCTGCCGTCGAGCGCCTTCAAGCCGAGGGAGAGGATGAGCTGTTTGTCCTCCTCCGAATACCCCTCGGCCTCGGCCACGGCGCGCGCGAACGCGGCGCGCAGCGCGTCGCCGCCGCAGGACACGGCGCCGATATCAGGCCTGACGTTGTCGACGACGGACAGGGCGTAGTATCTGCCCTCGAGCTCCTTTTTCACGTCGGCGGCGAGCGGGGAAGGGTCGAACGACACCCTGCCCGTCAGCGTCAGCCGCAGCATATCCTTGGGCGAATGTGGGCAGACGGCGCGCACGGCGCCCAGCGCGGCGAAGATGTCGGGGCAGGACGAGAGGTCGCATATAATGTCGAGCACGGCGCGCGAGGCGAAGGGCACGAAGGAGACTCTCAGCCCCCTGTCCGCCTCCACGAGGATATAGCCCTTGCTGCCCGGCTCGTCGAAGCCGCGCGCCTCGAGGCAGCCGCTGTAGGCGTACATGCCCCTGTCGTCCAGCCGCCCGCGCGAATGGGCGTGCACATGGCCGAGGGCGAGGTAGTCTATCCCCCTCCCCCTGTAGGCCGAAAGATCTATGCCGCCCCCGATCTGCCCGTGGAGCATTACTATGTTTGTGCGCGACCCGTCGAGGGCGAGCGACGAGGGCAGCGAGCGCGCGTTGGCCTCCCCCGCCTCGGCGCCCGCTATGGTGACGGGGCCGTAGTCGAAATACGTCCAGCGCGGGCCGAAGGTCTTTAAGTTGCCGAGCGACTCGCAGTAGCTCTCGCCACAGTCGTGGTTGCCGCGCAGGTATAAAAAGTCGACGGCGGGGTGGCTCTTTATTACGTTGTAAAAGTATTCCTTGTCCTTTTTGAAGGGCGCGTCGCTGTCGAACACGTCGCCGCAGAGCAGCACGGCGGCGCAGCCTGCGGCCTCGGCTGCGTCGGCAAGGCGGGAAAAGGTCGCCCTGAGTTCGCGGCGGCGCTCCTCCCTCCGCTCGGGCGGAAGGTTGGCGCTCATGGCCGAGCCGAGGTGGATGTCGGCGCAATGGATGAATTTGAACATGCTCCCATTATACACCTCCTCCGCCCCTCTGTCAACGCCCCGCGAAAGGCACTCGGCCATACCGCGCAGCCGGCTCCGTACGAAAAGGGGGCGGGCGGAGGGCGGCGCCCTCCGCCCGCCCCTCCTCGGCCAAGCATAAGAGAGCGGTCGAATTTACTCATCTGTACAATTTTTCAACACCCTGTTGACAAACGCGGCCGAGGGTGATAAAATAATTGTAGCGGGGTAAAGACGTTTTTTAAGCTTTGCCCGCAAAAAAACAAAAAGGAGTTTATGGAAAATGGCAAAGAGAAAATCTAAGATGAACACCGCCGCTCTCGTCGGCGCGGCCGTGGCGCTGATAATGCTCGTGCTCGTAATAGTGGGCATATGCGTCGACTGGATGTCCGTGGCCAACGTGCCCGGAAGCATCATCGACGACATACTCGACACCGACATCGGCGACCGCATCGGCTATGCGCTTACAGAGTGCGAATGGGAGGCCGACGCCCTCGGGGCCATGACGGCGTTTGCGTACATAACCATAGCCGCCTCGGCGCTCACCTTCCTGAGCGCGACGGCATCCGTGTTCGCAAAAAAGAGCATCTTAAAGTTCGTCACCATGATCTTGGCGGCAATTACCGTGGTAAGCGCGGTTGTAGTGCTCATCTGCACTTACAACTACTGCGGCGACACGGTGCTCTCCGCCCTCGACGCGGCACCCGCGATAGGCGCGTGGCTGATGACCATAGGCGGCGTTCTGTGCGGCCTTGCCGGCGCCCTCACCGCCCTCAAGAGCTGAAAATTTTAAAAAAAGCGCGGCCCCGTGCGGAGCGATACTCGCCCCGCACGGGGCCTTTCTCTGTCCCGCCCAGCTATTCGGCCAAGTGAGATACGATAATCGCAACACATTTTCGGCGCGGCAAAAGCACCTTTAAAAGGGCACCTCTCTCCCGCCGCGCATCATAAAACGGCATGAAAAAAGGCTCCGAGGGGAGCCTTTTTTGTTACTTGTTTATTTCGTCCTTAAGCGCCTTGCCGGGCTTGAACGAGGGAACTTTGCAGGCGGCGATCTCTATTTTTTCGCCCGTTGCGGGGTTGACGCCCGTCTTTGCCGCACGATCCTTTACCTCGAATGTACCGAAGCCCACAAGCTGAAGCTTGTCGCCGTCGGCCATGATCTCCTTTACGCCGTTCATGAAGGCGTCGAGAAATTTTTCGGCGTCGGCCTTTTTAAGTCCCGCGTCGTCGGCAAGCTTTGCCACGAATTCGCTCTTGTTCATGTTTTTCCTCCTGTTGGAATTGATTTTGTTTTGCGCGCAGGCGACCCCAAATAAATTACGGTTTTCGGCCGACCTGCTCATGTTAGACTAATAATACCACATTTCGCCGCATAAGTCAACAGTATGCCGTAAATTTATTTGCATATTGCAATATATGGCTCTCTGCCCGCCACGGACAGCCTTAGCGTGGCAATTTTATCGGCCGTCGGCGCGGAAATTATTGACAAAGCGCGGCAAAAGTGATATCATCATATCTGTCGACGGCCCCAACTCACCGCGCGGCAGGGCCGCCCCGAGAAGAGGATCTACTCTTTTTGTGGGGCAGCATAGTATTAAAAAAACATGCTTGTGTGGCGGAATCGGCAGACGCGCGTCGGCGTAAACTTTGCTTGCAGCCGTTCGCCTTTCGGCCAACGGCATCGGCGCGGCGTTTCGCCTCCTTTTCGCGCAAAAGCCG
>CALVRO010000044.1 GCA_944358655.1 uncultured Clostridia bacterium
TATGCCGCTGTGGTGGAATTGGCAGACGCGCTGGACTCAAAATCCAGTGGTAGCGATACCATACCGGTTCGACCCCGGTCAGCGGCACCACGCAAGCAGTGAAAGAAATTTCACTGCTTTTTTTATTTTGAAGATCCTTACAATTATTATAGCCCTTTATTTTGTTTATGTCAAGGACGGGGCGGCAGTTTGGAACACAAATCGTTAAAAAGGCGCAAAAAGCGTATTCAGAGCAAATTCATATTATCTGCTTAAGTATAGTTGCGGCCGCCCACTTTCAAGCGGACGGCCGCAACCTTATAGGAAAAAACATGATATCGTATGAGCAAAATACGCGTTCAGACAAGATCTTCCAAAATGAGCTTGTCCGCAACGAGCGCTATGAACTCGGAGTTGGTGGGTCTTTCGCTGCCTATATACACGCGCACGCCGAATATGGCGTTGATGGCGTCCACCCTTCCCCTGTTCCATGCCACCTCGATGGCGTGGCGTATGGCCCTCTCCACCTTGCTGGCCGTGGTTGAAAACTTTTTGCCCACTTCGGGATAGAGCTGTTTTGTAACGCTGTTGATTATGGAAGGATCCTCTATGGCCATCTTGATGCCCTCCCTAAGATACTGATAACCTTTGATGTGGGGCGGTATGCCGATAGAGATAAAAATGTTGCTTATCTTTTCGTCGAGCGAGGCGGCGCGCCGCTTGTCGCGCACCTCTGCCGTGGCATTGTACGCCGGAACGTTGCGGCTGAGAATGTCCTTTAATCTGGCGGCAATGTTTTCCGCAGACACGGGCTTGACAAAATAGTAGGCCGCGCCGTGCGCAATGGCCGTGTTGACTATCTTGTCGTCGCCAAAGTTGGACACCACAATTACGGTACAGCCGAGCTTGTTCTTTTTAATGTGATCCATAACGCCCAGCCCGTCGGTGCCGCTCAGCACAAGATTTAGGATGACCACATCGGGTTTGAACTGTTCGATGAGCGAGATACCCGTGTTGCCGTTGCCGCTCGAACCGCAGATCGAAAATTCACTGCTTGCGTCGAAATACGCTTTGAGCTCATTAGTGAAATCTTCGTTGCTGTCCAAAATTACAACATTTACTGTTTTCATGTAACATAAGCTCCTTTAATTCGATTGATAAGTCAATTATATTATGTATTTTTTCAAAAGTAAAGCAATTATGTACAGAAAATAAGTAATATTGTAAAATATTTTGTACAATAATAATGAATTTTGACGAAACGACTTTTAATCTGCAGTTATGATATCGACGTACTCGTCGTACGACACGTTTTTGTCGAAAGTTTTTGTGCCGTTTATCTCGATTATTCTGTTGGCGACGGTGTTCATCAGTTCCTGGTCGTGCGAGGTGAACAGCATGCAACCCTTAAAGTTCTTCATGCCGTTGTTGAGCGCGGTTATGGATTCGAGGTCGAGGTGGTTGGTGGGCTCGTCGAAGATTAGGAAATTGCCGCCCTCGAGCATCATTTTGGCGAGCATGCACCTCACCTTCTCGCCGCCCGAGAGCACTTTGGCCTGCTTTAAAGCCTCCTCTCCCGAAAAGAGCATCCTTCCGAGCCAGCCGCGCAGAAACTCCTCGTAGTGGTCGGTAGAGAACTGACTGAGCCACTCAACGAGGTTGAGTTCGCACCCCTGAAAGAATTGATTGTTGTTTTCGGGGAAGTATGAGAGCGAAATGGTCTTGCCCCACCTTATCTCGCCCGCGTCGGGCTGTACCTTGCCGGTGAGAACGTCGTAGAGCATGGAGATGGTGGTAGACTTGTCGCTGACAATGCCTATCTTTTCATTCTTCTGAACGGTAAAGGAGACGTCGGAGAAATATCCCTCCTTTGTGAGGCCCTCGACCATGAGAATGTCGTTGCCTATCTCCTTTTCATACTTGAAGTCGATATAGGGATACTTTCTGAGCGAGGGTTTGAAGTCGCTTATCGTCAGCTTTTCAAGTTCCTTCTTTCTCGAAGTGGCCTGCCGCGACTTGGAGGCGTTTGCCGAGAAGCGGGCGATGAACTCCTGCAGTTCCTTGGCCCTCTGCTCGTTCTTCTTGTTTATGTCCCTCTGCTGGCGGGCGAGCAGCTGGCTGGTTTCGTACCAGAAGTCGTAGTTGCCCGGCATCATGTTTATCTTGCCGTAATCCACGTCGCAGATGTGCGTGCAGATCTTATTCAGAAAGTGGCGGTTGTGCGAGACGATGATAATGGTATTCTCGAAGTCGAGAAGGTAATTTTCAAGCCAGCGCACCGTCTTTATGTCGAGGTTGTTGGTGGGCTCGTCCAAGAGAAGGATGTCGGGATTGCCGAAGAGCGCCTGCGCGAGCAGCACCTTTACTTTACGCTTGGCGTCGAGGTCGGCCATAAGCATGCCGTAGCACTCCTCGCCGATATCGAGGGCGGAGAGCAGCGTCTGCGCCTCGTATTCGGCGTCCCAGCCGCCAAGTTCGGCAAATTCGCTCTCGAGTTCCGCGGCGCGGGTGCCGTCCTCCTCGCTGAAATCTTCCTTGGCGTAGAGGGCGTCCTTTTCGTCCATTATCTCCACGAGCCGCTTGTGGCCGAGCATGACCGCGCGGAGCACGGTGACGTTGTCGAAGGCGTTCTGATTTTGCTGCAGAACGGACATCCTCTCCGTCCTGTCCATTGTCACGTCGCCCTTGTTGGGCTCTATTTCGCCGCTGAGCACCTTTAAAAAGGTAGATTTGCCTGCTCCGTTGGCGCCGATTATTCCGTAGCAGTTGCCCTTGGTGAACTTTAAATTGACTTCCTCGAAGAGTTTCTTGCTGCCGTACTGCAGAGATACGTTGTTTACCTGTAACATTTATTCCTCCGTCTATTTTGCAAATTGACTGTTATACAACTTGTTGTAGAAGCCGCCGCGCGCTATGAGCTCGTCGTGCGTGCCCTGTTCTATGATATTGCCGTCCTTCATGACAAGTATAACGTCGGCCTCCTTTATTGTGGAGAGCCTGTGGGCGACAATGAAACTCGTTCTCCCCTCCATCAGCCTGGCGAACGCGCGCTGTATGCGCATCTCCGTGCGGGTGTCTATCGAGGAGGTAGCCTCGTCGAGTATGAGCATGGGCGGAAGGCAGAGCATTATCCTTGTTATGCATAAAAGCTGCTTCTGCCCCTGCGACAGATTGCCGCCGTCCTCGCCTATGACGGTGTCGTAGCCCTTGTCGAGCTGCATTATGAAGTTGTGCGCGTGCGCCGCCTTGGCCGCGGCGACGACCTGCTCGTCGGTGGCCTCGGGCGCGCCGATAACAATGTTGTCGCGGATGGTGCCGCTCCTCAGCCATGTGTCCTGCAGAACCATGCCGTAGTTGCGGCGGAGCGACCTCCTCGTCACCCTTTTCGTGCTTCTGCCGTCCACGCTGATGCTTCCCTCCAAGGGGTCGTAAAAGCGCATGAGAAGGTTGATCAGAGTCGTCTTGCCGCAGCCCGTGGGGCCGACGATGGCTACGCGCTGTCCCGCGAGCGCCGAAATATTGAGGTGCTCGATGAGCTTTTTATCGGGGTCGTAGGAGAAAGTAACGTCCTCGAAGGCCACGTCGCCGCGCACGTCGGTCAGCTCCTCCGCGTCGGGGTCGTCGGGTATCTGGGCGGGCTCGTCAATGAGTTCGTATATCCTCGCGGCGCACGCCACGGCGTTCTGCAGCTCGGTGACCACGCCGGATATCTCGTTGAAAGGTTTGGTGTATTGGTTGGAATAGCTCAGAAGCGTAGTCAGTTTGCCTGCGGTAAAGGCAATGGGCAGACTCATGGGGAAGATGAGCGACAGCGCGCCCGAGAGAGCGACGGCTGCGTAGACCACGCTGTTGACAAAGCGCGTGCAAGGGTTGGTGAGCGACGAATAGAAGGTCGATTTGAGCGAGGCGGCCGACAGCTTGTCGTTGATGCCGTCGAAGGTGACGGCGTTGGGCTGTTCACGGCCGAAGGCCTGCACGACCTTGAGGTTGTCTATCATCTCCTCCACAAAGGCCGTCTGCTCGCCGCGCAGGCGGGATGTTTCGATAAACATAGAGTATGTGCGAGTTGCGATGAACTTTGCCACAAACAGCGAGAGCGGCGTTATAAAGAATACGATGAGCGCTATTATCCAGTTGAGCGCCAGCATGAGCACGAGCGTGCCTATTATGGTGAGCACACCCGTAAAGAGCTGCGTAAAGCCCATGAGCAGGCCGTCGGCAAACTGGTCGACGTCGGCAATGTTGCGGCTGACGATATCGCCGTAGGAATGTCCGTCGATATAGTTGAGGGGCAGCACCTGAAGGTGTGCGAAGGCCTGCGAGCGGATGTCCCTGACCACCGAATAGGTTATGTTGTTGTTTATGATATTCATTACCCACTGCGCCGCGCAGGTGGCCGCTATAACTCCGCCGAGGAGGATAAATTTTGCCGTCATACCGTCGAAGTCGACGTTGCCGGGCGAGATGATGAGGTCGATTATCTCGCCGAAGATTATGGGCACCCACAGGTTGCCCGCAACGGTAACCAGTGCGAGCGCAAGCGAGAGGATGACAAGCGGCATATACGGCCTGAGCTGTTTGAGCACGCGTCTGTAGACATTTTTCTTGGATGAAACGGCCATGTCACGCTCCCTCCTTTTCGTACTGCGAATAGTGTATCTCGCCGTAGAGCGGACAGCTTTTTAAAAGCTCGTCGTGCGTGCCGATGCCGGCCACTCTGCCGTCGTCGAGCACGATTATCTTGTCCGCTCCCTTAATGGAGCTCGTGCGCTGGGATACTATGAATACGACGGGGTCATAGTCAAGCGTGCGCAGGTTGGCGCGCAGACGGGCGTCTGTGGCGTAGTCGAGGGCCGAGGCGCTGTCGTCGAGGATGAGTATCTGCGGCCTTCTGACGAGGGCGCGGGCAATAGTCAGCCTCTGCCTCTGGCCGCCCGAAAAATTCTTGCCGCCCTGTTCGACGTGGGCGTCCAGCCCGCCCTCTTTAGAGGCGACTACGTCGTCGGCGCAGGCCAATTTCAGAGCGGCCGTTATCTGCTCGTCGGTGGCGTTTTCGTTGCCCCACTTCATGTTCTGCCTGATACTGCCCGAAAAGAGCACGGCGCGCTGGGGCACTATGCCGCACATGGAGCGGAGCGCCTCGTCGCCTATATCGTTGACGTTTGCGCCGCAGACGCTCACTTCGCCCTCGCTGGCGGCGTAGAAATGGGGAATGAGATTTACCAAAGTCGTCTTACCCGAGCCGGTGCCCCCTATCACTCCTATCGTCTGTCCGCGCTCGGCCGTAAACGAAACGTCGGTAAGCGCGTTGGCTCCGCCGCTGTAGCGGGCGCAGACATTTTTAAACTCGATAAAGTGCGCTCCGCCGCCCTCGGGCAGACCCTTACCCCCGGAGAGCATGTCGGGGAGATCGAATATCTCGTTGACGCGACCCGCGCATGCAAAGGACTTGGTGACCGTTATGATGAGGTTGGCGAGTTTTATGAGCTCTACGAGTATCTGGGTCATGTAGTTGTAGAGCGCTATTACTTCGCCCTGCGTCAGCGCTCCCGACTGCACGTTGAGCGCGCCCGCGTAGATGAGGGCGATGATGCCTGCGTTTATTATGGCGTAAGTGAGCGGGTTCATCAGCGCCGAGATGAGGCCGGCAAATTTCTGCGAGGAATACAGGGCGGTGTTGCGCCTGTTGTAGGAGGCAACTTCCTCGTCCTCCTTGCAGAACGCGCGCAGCACCCTTACGCCGACGAGCGTCTGGCGCGTGGCGGCCGTCACCGAGTCGAGGTTGGACTGCGACTTTCTGTAAAGCGGTATGGTGGCAATCATTATTCCGAAAACCACCACGCAAAGCACGGCTATGGTAACGGCGAACACATTGCCGGCGGCAACGCTTATCACATAGGCCATTATCATGGCGCCGAATACAATAAAGGGCGAGCGCATGAACAACCTTAAAACGAGGTTTACGCCCGATTGGATCTGGTTGACGTCGCTCGTCATGCGGGTTATCATGCGCGAAGTGCCCACGCCGTCTATCTGAGAATAGCTGAGCGACTGCATCTTTCTGAAGAGGTCTCCCCTCAGTTCGCGCGCAAAGCCCGTCGCGCTCTTGGCGGCGAAGTACTGGGCGGTAACGGCGCTGACAAGCCCCACAAGGCCGAGCGCCACGAGCACAAAGCACATGCCCACAACATAGCCCGCTCCCCTGCCCCCTTCCACGCCGTTATCGATGATGGCGGCGACTATGAGCGGCACGATGAGTTCGAAAGAGGCCTCGAGCAATTTGAAAAAGGGCGCGAGGATACTTTCGAGTTTATAGTGTCTTAAGTATTTCAATAATTTTCCCATGTGAAAATTATATCAAAAGTCCCTTAAAAAAGCAATCGTAATTCAATTTATTTGCAATTATTCCGCCCTTCTGATAAAATAAAATCATGCCTTACGAAATTTATCTCAAAAAAAACGAAGAAAAACGCATTGTTGCGGGCCACAGCTGGGTTTACGCCAACGAAGTCGCCCGCATCGAAAATAAGGACAAGAACGGCTCGCTCGCCACGGTATTCTCCTCCGACGGCCGGTTCATAGGCAAGGGATACATAAACCACGCCTCCAAAATACTCGTCAGAATTTTCATCCGCGACGGCGAGAACGACGGAAAAGAACTCTATTTAAAGCGCATTAAGGCCGCCGACGACTACCGCAGGCGGCTGGGCTACGACAACTGCTACCGCATGGTGTTTGCCGAGGCCGACGATCTGCCCGCCCTCATCGTAGACAGGTACGGCGACGTGCTTGTCATGCAGTGCCTCTCCCTCGGGATCGACATGAGGAAGGACATGATAGTTTCCTGCCTTGCGGAGCTCTTCTCCCCCAAGGCTATATACGAACGCAGCGACGTGGCCGTGCGCAAAAAGGAGGGCCTGCCCGAGAGCAAGGGCCCGCTGTACGGCGACGCGCCCGACTACGTTGAGATATGCGAAAACGGGCTTAAAATGCTTGTAGACGTAAAGAACGGCCAAAAGACGGGGTACTTTCTCGACCAGA
Organism: uncultured Clostridia bacterium; assembly: GCA_944358655.1. GTDB lineage: Bacteria > Bacillota > Clostridia > Christensenellales > Borkfalkiaceae > Coproplasma. Next base: position 7,021 of record CALVRO010000044.1, read on the forward strand.
AGGAAAACAGGGCGGCAGTAAGAAGATACTGCCGTGGCGCCGATGAAGTGCTGGACTGCTTTTGCAACAGCGGCGGCTTTACGTTGAACGCCGCAACTGAAGCCAAGCACGTTACGGCGTGCGACATCTCTCCCCTCGCCTTAAAGAACGTTGAGGACAACGCAGCCCTCAACTCATTTAAAAATATTTCCACGCTCTGCGGCGACGTCTTTGAGGTGCTCCGCACGTTCAGACAGCACAAAAAGAAGTTCGACGTAGTCATACTCGATCCTCCCGCATTTTGCAAGAGCGCCGATCAGGTCAAGGACGCCTACCGCGGCTACCGCGACATAAACGCCACGGCCATGAAGATAGTAAATAGCGGCGGTTTTTTGATAACCTGCTCCTGCTCGCACTACATGACCATGCCACTCTTTGAAAAGATGCTGATAGAGGCCGCAAGGCAGTCGGGCCGCACCGTGCGCTCGGTCGAGGTAAAAACTCAGGCTCCCGACCACCCCGCGCTTCTGTGCGCCGAGGAGACGCAGTATTTAAAATTCTTTGTCCTGCATATCGTTTAATGCAGTAGTTTTGAAAAAGTAAAATCAGGGCCGCGGCTTGTTAAAGCCGCGGCCCATTACATTATTATATAATATTATATATGGTTATGTCACGCATAGTACTATTCAAATGAATATGATTACTATGCATTTGAGTTAAAATGCCCAATTTCCGTCCTTGAATACGGGAACGCGTTTGCCGTCCTTGGTTATTCCCACTATCGAGAGATCTCTGCTGCCTATCATAAAGTCGACGTGGATCATCGAATTGTTGACGCCGAGCTTTTCGCACTCCTCGGGGGAATAGTTTTCGTAATTTTCAAGACAGTTGGTAAAGCCTCTGCCGAGAGCTAAATGACAGCTTGCGTTTTCGTCGAAGAGAGTGTTGTAAAAAAGTATGCCCGTATTGTTGATGGGCGAATCGTGGGCGATGAGGGCGACTTCGCCGAGCATTGCGGCCCCCTCGTCCATTGCCACCATCTTTTCGAGAACGTCCTGATTTTTCTCCGCCCCCACCTTTACAACTTTGCCGTCTTTAAACTCCACCCAAAAATTTTCAATAAGTTTGCCCTGGTAGGAAAGGGGCTTTGTAGAGACGACTTTGCCTTCAGCCACGCCGCGCATGGGGGACGTGAACACCTCTTCGCTGGGGATATTGGGATTGAAGTAGATGCCCGTTCCGAGCGTCGTTTCCCCTCCGCCGCAGAAAAGCGCCTTGGGGTTGAGGCCTACGGTGAAATTTGTGCCGTTCGAGCTCTTGTATTCCAACTTATCGAAGCGGTAATCGTTGAGGAAGGCGCAGCGCTTTGCAAGGTTCTGATTGTGCCTGTCCCACTCCGCCACGGGGTCGTCGGTGACGCGAGAGCAATCGAGGATGGCCTGCCACAATTTTTCCTCGGCCTCCTCGTCGGAGACTCCGGGGAATATCTTGCGCGCCCACTCCCTGCCGGGAACAGAGGCTATACACCATTGATACTTGTTATCTGCCGCTTCGCGGAAGGGCTTTATATGGGGAAATCTCGCCATGTTGGCCGCGGCAATCTTTGCGCTGTCCGTTCCGGCGAGGCCGTCGGGGTCGTCAGAATCGAGCCAAAGAAGGCAGGGAAGTTTGTCCACCCTGTTCTGCCACTCCGCCCTCTCTATGTCGGTGAACTCGGAGAGAGTTTCCTCGGTGCGGTAAATATAGTTGAGCTTGGTCACGGGCATATACGACCATTTTACGGTGACGCGCTTCGCTCCCGCAAGATAGCACTGCTCGGTGACCATGGCGACGAATTCGGGCTGGTCGAGGCCGCATTGGATGATGACCTCCTGCCCCTCGCGGACGTTGAGCCCGCTTTTAACAATTAGTTTTGCGTAGTTTTCGATCCTTGTCTTATCCATTCTTCTTATATCCTTTATCGCGGGATTCCTTGTCAAGCTGAAGGGCAACGGCCAGCAGCGTTCTCTCGTCCGCTTTGGGATTTTCGCCCATGAACCAGACCATGTCGTCTATCTCGTCCTCGAGGGTGAGCAATAAAAGAATGGTCAGAGCGTTTTGCTTGCTCACTCCGCGCGCCTGAAGGCCGAAGCCGAGCATTTTTGCTTTTTCGGAAAGTGCCATAGAAATACCGCCATTTAAATTTATTATCATGATTTTAGCATTTTATAAAAGGCTCTGTCACAACAAATGGTTGATTTTTGACGAGAAATAGCGTATAATAATAGTAAGAAACAGTACCACCG
>CALVRO010000045.1 GCA_944358655.1 uncultured Clostridia bacterium
AGAAAGCGCGGCACCGCTTCGGCAAACTCTGCGGGCAGCCATGTGTAGCGTTCCTTGATCTCGTCGCCGTACACGGGTGTTTGCAGGGCGAGCCCCTTTGCGAAGCGGTTTTGTTCCGTCACCGTTTCGGCATTTCCCAAAGGAAGGGCAATGCCGTTTGCCGCAAACACCTCGTTCATCGCGGCAATGGCGTTGAGCGTTTTTGGAAAGCCGATAAAAGGCGCGCATTGGTACACCGTTTCGCGGATGGCGACGGGCGAAATGCCGATATTGAGAGACGCGCCGACGTGCGCCTTTAATTGCGGCAGCGTTTGGTTGACGGTCAGAACGGTGATGGTGACAAGCTCGCGCATTTTAGCGTCGAGCGAGCCCGTATAGCTCACCTCGCCGAAGATGAACCGTTGCAAGATGCGCATGAATTCGGGATCGTTTCCCTCGTTTTGCGTCGGCTTTCCGCCGAAGAGTTTGGCAAATTTTTCTTGGCAATTTTGGATCCTGTCCATGTTATGTATCGCTTTGCCGTGGCGTTTCCCTTTTGCCCGGCATATCCTCCGTTTAATTTTTCAACAGAAATATACCACCATTGCATGACAAAGTAAAATACCTATTTTTTATGGTGTGATATGCAAAAAAAGTATTGCTTACCTTTGCTCGCCCCGATTGACGCGATTACAACGACAGGGCGGCGTCATCTTCTTATTTTTGATTGATAAATGACATTACTCGGATTTTAATGTGGACTTTATAAAATTAGGCAAGGTCATTGACAGGCTGTACAATGCGGTGTATAATTATAGTGACATAGGATTGTGGGCAGATTTATATCAGTGATAGTTATTTTGCTTCCTGTCGAAATTATATAAAAAAATTTCGAATTATGGCGGTAAAATCGTTGACAGATATTACCAAGATATGATAAAATTATTCAAAAAGATACACAAAAATACACGGCTCATGGCCGTGTGGGAAATTGTGTATAAGGGGCGAGAATTATGTATATCAAGGGCAAGATATTGGGGATATGTACGGCTGCATGCGCGGCCGTATTTGTCGGTACGGCGGTCGCGGCGTGGTATGCCGACAGCTCGGAATATGTCTTTTCGGGCAACGTCACGGTGGAGGGAGTGATAGGCAACACCGGCACGGTGACCATTCCCGAGGAGCAAAAGGGGCAGAGTATATGCTACGGAGCGCCTGAAGATGCCTCGGATACAAGCTATTGGCTGTATTCTAACAGCGCCGGTTCGGAAAATCTTACCTTGGAATACACCTTTAATTTTTCAAACGTGACTAAAGACTCCGCCTTTATGATCTCCGTATCCGTAGAGGACGGGAACGAGAGAGGAAAAGAGTATATTTCTGCATACGGCGTGACCGTAAACGGCAATCGTGCTTCGTATAAACATGCAGTTGAGAAGGAATATATCGCCGACGTAAGCGAGGCCGAGATAGAGTATATAAGCGAGGGCAGTAAGGGCGTAACTTTTTCAAAATCAGATAATATTTTCACGTTTAAAATGGACGAGGAAGAGCATTACGCTAAAGTTGTAATAACCTTCAAATGGGGCAAGAAATTTACAGACGAGGACGGCGCTGTGTACAATCCCTATTATATATACAGAGATTACACTACAAACGAGCAAAAGCTTGAGGCGACGGACACTTTGGCCTACATTGCCGAGTGTCTTAGCGGGGTGCAATATAAAATAGTTTTTACCCCCGTTAGGCTTTAATCGAGGCATGTTCCCGCGCTAATTCGCGGGCGTACCGTTTATGAGTGTGAATAGAGCTTTAATCGAGGCATATCCCCGCGCCAAACTTGTTTGGCGCGGGTTAATTGCAAAAACTGTTCAGAGTGAAATACGGCGGTAGTTGCCGCATATGTGGTGGGCAATGGTGTTGAAAATAGTGTGCGCCGCGTTCGGGGCTGTGTTTGTCGCGCTCGGGACGGCGCAGATGATGGTAAGCTACAGGCGCGTTCGCGCCGACATATATGGCGGTTTGCGCGATAATTTTCTGAAGCCTAAGGCCATACGCAGAGTGCTTTCGGCTCTTTCGTGCGCGCTGTGCGCTGTGCTGTGCGCGGCGATATTGCTTTTTACCGCAAACAGCGCGTTGTTCAGACTGACGGGCAAATATGTTTATATGTGTCCGCTGGTTGTGAAGTCGGGCTCTATGAGCTATATTCACCCCTCTTTGACCCTTCCCGAGGGTGCGACGGAGGGGTTTAACGCTTTCGACCTCGTGTTTATAGAGCATGCCGACGGCGAAAATTTGAAGGTGGGCGATATCATAGCCTTTTGGTGCGGGGAGGAAATTGTAATTCACCGAATAGCCGAGATAGTCGAGCGGGATGGCGCGAGATATTTCGCAACGCGGGGCGACGCCAACGCTCTTGCAGACGAGGGGTATGTGTCCGAGGGCGGAATAGTTGGCGCATACTATGGGGCCAAAGTGCCGTATTTGGGCGGAGGGTTGCTCTTTCTCGCCTCCGCGGAGGGCCTCTGTCTGCTCTGCGCGGCGCTGTATTTCTGCGTTATGTCCTCCGTGCTAAATTCAAGATTAAAACGAGCCGAGGCCCGTCGGCGCGAAGTTCTCCGCGCCGCAGCGGAGGAGCGCGCGAGCGGAGCGGCGGAAGATAAGCCTGAAATAATTTAAAAGAGCCGAAATGATTTGAGGCGCGCGCGGCAGGGATAATGCGAAATAATTTGGTAAAACCTTTAAAGTTTGAAAAAGCCGAAATAAGTTAAGAATATTGAAATTATTTTAAAGTACAACGGCGCGGGGCGGCAAATTTTTGCCGCCCCGCGCTAATTTTTTTGTGAATTTTCTGTGACGGGCGGCGTTTTATTTTGTGAGGGGGCTATGCGTGCCCTTCAAGGTGTTGCATTTTTTCCGCGACTGTGATAAAATGGTAAAGAATTCAATTTGAACAGGGCTTTACAATGCAGGGAGATAAAAAAATACTCTATTCGGCCGTCCAGCCGACCAACAATCTTACCATAGGCAACTATATAGGCGCGGTAAAAAATTTCGTCGCCCTTCAGGACGAATACAGCTGCGTCTACGCCATTGCCAACATGCACGCCATAACCGTGAGGCAGACGCCCGCCGACCTCAGAAAGAACACTCTTTCCCTTCTGGCGCTCTACCTCGCATGCGGGGTAGATCCCCAAAAGTGCGTGCTCTACCTTCAGTCGCACGTTCCCGCCCATGCCGAGCTTGCGTGGGTGCTCAACACCTTCACTTACGTCGGCGAAATGGAGCGTATGACGCAGTTCAAGGATAAATCGGCAAAACATGCCGACAATATAAATATGGGCCTCATGGACTATCCCGTGCTGATGGCCGCCGACATCCTTTTGTATCAGACCGACGTGGTGCCCGTGGGCGTAGACCAGCGCCAGCATCTCGAGATCACGCGCGATATCGCCGTACGCTTCAACAACGTATATTCCCCCACGTTCACCGTGCCCGAGGGCATATATATGAAGGTGGGGGCAAAGATAGGCGACCTTTTGGAACCTTCCAAAAAGATGAGCAAGTCCTCCGAAAACCAGAACGGCGTGGTCTATCTGTCGGACGACAGGGACACGATAATGCGCAAATTCAAGCGCGCCGTCACCGACAGCGAGGCCTGCGTCCGCTACGATCCCGAGAATAAGCCCGGCGTCAGCAACCTGCTCTCCATCTACTCGGTGTTCACGGGTACGAGCATGGAGGACTGCCAAAAACAGTTCGAAGGCAGGGGGTACGGCGACTTCAAGCTCGCCGTGGGCGAGGCCGTGGCCGACAGGCTCGCCCCCATTCAGGCCGAGCAGGCAAGGCTGCTGGCCGACAAGGCCTACCTCGACTCGGTATTGAAAGACGGCGCCGCCCGCGCCTCGGCCATGGCGGGGAGGACGCTTTCCAAGGTGTACAAAAAGATAGGCTTCTACCAGCTCTGATTTTTCCCGCCCGACGGCGGCCCTTGGCCGCGCGCAATATTTTATCTTTAAAAACGCTGATATGTTCGGATATATCCACCCCGAAAGGCCGCACCTCTTCGTCAAGGACGAAATGTTGTATAAGGCGCTGTACTGCGGCATGTGCAAGTCGATAGGCAAGGGGTCGGGTCAGTTGGCCCGCACCGCCCTCACCTACGACATGGCCTTCATGTCCGCCCTCGTCCACAACATAAAAAACTGCGACGTCGTAGTAAAAAAGCGCAGGTGCGCCCTTCATCCCCTCAAACGACGCTTCATGGCCGTGCCCGATGAAACCTCCGTTTTGCTCGGCTGCGTCAATACGGCGCTCGCCTACTATAAGCTGCTCGACGACCGCTCGGACGGCGACAAGAAGGGCATGTTCGCCTTTTTGTATAAGAGCGGCTACCGCCGCGCCTTAAAGAGGCACCCGCGCGCGGCCGAGATCATCCGCCGCCACATGGATATGCAGGCGGCCTTGGAGGAGCGCGGCTGCGCCGTCATCGACGAGGCCTGCGAGCCCACGGCGAAGATGATGGAGGAGCTGTCCGCCTATGTGCTGGGCGACTTTGCCACCCAACATTCCTCGGCGCTGTTTTACGACATAGGTAAGTGGATATACCTCGCCGATGCGCTGGACGACTACGACAAGGACGTTAAAAAGGGGCGGTACAACGTGCTGTATAACGCCTTTAAAAAGCCCGTCAAGAGCGAGGCCGTGGCCTGCGGCGGCGACGAGATAAACTTTATTTTCAACAGCCTCTTCGGCGATATGCGCTACCGCCTCGCCAACATAAAATTCCACTTCAACCACGACCTTACCGACAATATAATCCTGCTCGGCATACCCGCGAGAACGCGCCTGCTCGTTTACGGCGCCTGCGGCAGCGGCAGGTGCGAACAAAAAATTTCGCCGCAGGGCGCGCACTCATCCGACGCGTCGCCCGCTCTTAAAGGAGACGACAATGAATAAACGCAATCTTGAACTTTTAGGCCTCGACGAGGGCGCCACCAGGGAACAGATAGAGGAGGCCTACGCCTCCCTCCGCGCCAAGTACCTCGAGGACAGATTTCTCGAGGGCGAGGCGGGCAACAACGCCGCCAAAATGCTCACCAAAATAGAGGTCGCCCGCACCGAGCTTCTGGCCGAGCTGGCCGAGGCCGAGAACGCTTCGGCCGAGGGCGGCGGCTCCGCCTACGAAAGGGTGGAGGAGCTCATCAAAAACGGCGATATCGACGGCGCCCAGCGCGCCCTCGACGCCTTCAACGAGCGCCCCGCGCACTGGCACTATCTGCAGAGCGTGGTGTTCTACCGCAAGAATTGGGTGAACGAGAGCAAAAAACAGCTCGAGATCGCCATGCACCTCGACGCCGGCAATCAGAAGTACAAGGACGCCTATAAAAAGCTCAACGAAAAGATGGAGTACGACGCCTCGCGCCATGCCGCCGAGGGCGCCAACCAGAGCGCCTACCGCGGCCAGAACATGAACGCCTCGGCCGACGACCAGATGGGCGGCGGGTTCTGCTCCGACTGCCTCACCTGCTGCTACCTCAACCTGTGCGCAAATTGCCTGTGCAATATGTGCTGCAACTGATAAAAAATGTCAAATAAACGCCCCTCAAAATCGTTTGAAATAGCGCTCTCGGCCATATCCTGCGCGCTGGCCATAATCTTTCTGCTCATGGGAGCTTTCAGCCACTTTCTGCTCGCCACGGGCTATATCATGGCCGAGATATGCCTGATGCTCCCCCTCGCCATGGGCTTCTACTCGGGCGACGGGCTGGCATATATAGGCACCTGCATACTCGCTGTCCTGCTCGGCGCCATCGGGCAGGCATGGCTTCTGGTGCCCTTCATAATGTTCTTCGGCCTCCATCCCCTTATAAACGCGCTGCAGCTGCGCTTCAACGTCAACAGGTGGATAGCCTACATAGTCAAGGCGGTGTGGTTCGACTTTACGCTCTGGGTAATGTACATACTCGTGTTCGGGTCGTCCATAGGCGACCCCCAAAACGAGCTGTACGAGGTCATAAACGACTATATCCTGCTCTTCATCTTCATAGGGGGAACGGTCTTTTTCCTTCTTTACGACTACTTAATGTTCAAGTGCCAGACCATAGTCAACATGCTCGTCTACAGGATAAAAAAGTGATATGCAAAAGAATACTGTCTGTCGCGGCGTCGTCGCCTCGCTCGGAAGCGAGGGCGAGGGCGTCGTTAACTTAAACGGCGGCCGCGTCTTTGTGCCCGGCTGTCTGCCCGGCGAGGAGGTGGAGTTCACCCTCCTGAAGGTCAAGGGGGACGTCGCCTACGGCAAGTTGAACAACGTATTAAAGACCTCGCCGGACCGCGTGCCGCCGCCCTGTCCCGTGTTCGGAAAGTGCGGGGGCTGCCGGCTGCAGCACATGAGCTACCCCGCCCAACTCGAGTTCAAGCGCGGGCTGGTGGAGGGGTGCTTAAAAAAGATAGGCGGCCTCAATGTGGCCGTTGACCCCACAGTATGCGGCGATCAACGCTACGGCTACCGCAACAAGCTGGCCATGCCCGTCGGCGTGGACGCAGGCGGCGACAACATTGTCGGGGTGTATGCTCCGCGCTCGCACCGCATTGTGCCCGTCGACAGCTGCGCCCTGCAAAGGGAGTGGTGCGCGCCCCTCATCTCCGCCTTAAAGGCATTTATGGCCGCCTTTGGACTGAAGGGGTACGACGAAGGCGCGCGCAGCGGCGATATCCGCCACATAGTTGCCAGGCAGATAGGCGCCGACCTAATCATAACCGTCGTTGCGCCGAGGCCCCTGAAGCTCGAAGGCTTTGCGGCCGAACTCGACAAGGTCTTTGCCTCCTACACGCTTCTTTTAAACGTGAACGACGGCACGGGCAATGTAATTTTCGGTAAAGAGTGGCACATATGCCGCGGCCAAGGCCTTTTCACGGGGTGCGATCTGGGCATTAAATACCCCGCCGGCGCCAACACCTTCGTGCAGGTCAACGACGGCGTCCGCACGCTGTTGTACGAGGCCGTCGTCGGGGCGGCGTGCTCGCCGCGGGTCGCGGCGATAGATCTGTACAGCGGCGGAGGCATGCTCACGGCGCTTCTCGCGCGCGGCTGCGCGGCCGCCTACGGCATAGAAGTTGTGCCCGAGGCCGTAAAGTGTGCCGACGAGCTCAAGGAACTCAACGGCCTCGGCGATAAAATGTTCAACCTCTGCGGCAAAGTCGAGGACAGGATAGGCGAGGTGCTCGCCGCCACCGAGGGCATGGAGAGGGTGATAGTGTGCGACCCGCCCCGCAAGGGCATGGAGCGCTCCGTCGTGCGCGAAATACTCAAAAGCGGCGCCGACAGAGTGGTGCTCGTCTCCTGCGATCCCGCAACGCTCGCGCGCGATTTGGGGCTCTTGTGCGGTTCGCTCGTCGAAAGCGGCCCCTCAATAATCAAAAACCCCGCATATATGCCCGAACGAATGGAGGGATATTATAATATCCTCTCCGTCACCCCTTTCGACATGTTCCCCCAAACCCGCCACGTCGAGACTATGGTGGTGCTACGTCGCAATTAGGGCAAAAATACGCCGAAATAGCTACTTTTGAGCTGTTTTATCCCCATTTTATCTTCAGTGTGGACGAGCACGGCTATCGCGAAAAAGTGACAAAGCAATTCCGCACGGTGAGGATAGTAATTGAACTCGACTGTGGGAACACATAAATTAACTCAATAATATTGCCTATGTTTGAAGCGGGCGGCGGACTTTTACAATAAGTCCGCCGCCCGTTGCCATCTTTTATAAAATAATCAGGGTATGTAAATAAAAGATTTAAAAATGCTGACAAGGTATTGAAATTTGCTTATTGCTATGCTATAATAGACTTGTATTATAATTTGACGAGGAAAAATTATGGCTCTCAGCTACAACAAGTTATGGAAATTGCTAATCGACAAGGGGATGACCAAGACGGAAATGCGCCTAAAAGCCGACATCTCCACGACCACGCTCGCCAAACTCGGCAAGAATGAAACGGTGTCTATGGAGGTTCTGCTTAGGATCTGCAAGGTTCTCGACTGCAATGTCGGCGACATAATGGACGTCATAAATGAGGAGGCAGGCAATGGCGACAAGTAAAAAACTTGAAATTATCTACCATAACGGGCAGCCCGACGGCATCAGGTCTATAAGGCGGCATCTTTCAACCATGACGACCTATGTTATTCCGCGCCCTCTGCTCGCCGAGGCAAAGAAGATTACGGGTATCAACCGCCCCGGCATTTACTATCTCATCAATGAAAACGACGAAAATAAAATTGCGCAGATTTACATAGGACAGACGCGCAACGGAGTCGTTCGCCTGGACGACCACAACCGCTCCAAAGATTTCTGGAATAAGGCAATCATGTTCCTTGCCGACAGCAAGACATTCTCTCTCGATATGATAAGCGGGCTTGAAGAATATGCCATTATGAAGGCGCACGAGTCAAACCGCTATAAGGTGGAAAACTCTGTCAAGCCCAAGTACGAAATCGACGAGTACGACCTCCCTTCCATTGAAGAGGTGTACGAGGAAATACAGTTCATAATGGCAACGCAGGGCTATAAGATGGACAACGCGAGGACAAG
>CALVRO010000046.1 GCA_944358655.1 uncultured Clostridia bacterium
AGTACCGAGCCAAAGGCAAGATAAAGTTTGACGCCATCGCCGCCATGACCGAGAGGCTCAACGCCATTGCAATCGGCAATGAACTTTTGGCGGCGAGAAACGAAGCGGAAGAGAGATTTACCCGCTCAACGGAGGGCATGACCGCCTACCGCCACGACAGAGCGGCAAGGGAACTTCGCAAGCTGGCAAAAGAGCTGCCGGAGGACTGCGCGTGGAGATACGGCAATGCAGCCATGAAACTCTACCGCGAACGCATAGACGAAGTTGTGCTGAAGGTACTCACCTCCGATATGAATGTGTACGACAAGTACTGGGCATTTGAAGAGTTGCTCGACAAGAAGAGAAAGGAGCTCGCCGGCATAATGGGCAAGTACTACAAGGAAAAGCTGGGCATTGACAACAACTACATGAACGATCCGCTGGGCGGCGGCAACGTTAAGCTCAAAGAAATAAAAACGATTGAGCGGTTGCAGTGGGACTACCGCAGGCGGCTGGGCGACATTGTGCTCAATCAGGCGTGGCTTATACGAAAGAACAGCTATACATACAACAATCGCTTTAAGCACAAAGCCAACGACAGGCGCTTGAGGCGCAATATCTTATTTTCAGAGCGCAGGATAGGCAAGGGAATCGAGGGCTTTCTCTCCTCCCTTGCCTCTTTATTTGCGGAAGAGACGCGCGGCTACCCCTCCCGCCTCCGTGAAATCGAAGAGGAGATGAAAGCCGACCGCGAAAGAGAGCTTGTCGAAGCACGGGCGAACAGACAAAACTTAAAAACAAATTACGATTGGAGCAAATAATTGCCTTTAGACTATTGCATTTTACGAATAATTATGATATATTTTACGCACAGTTACCAAAGCGCTGCGGAGTTCTCCGCCGCGCAGAGGCATTGCAAGGAGGATAATGGAACGAGAGAAACTTATTGAAATGCTTAATTTTATTACGACCGTCGAATGTTCAAACGAGCAAAAGAAGGCGCTATTGGAAATGGCGGCAAACACCGTTACGGTGGATAAACTTTCCGAGCTCGCGGGAAGCGGCGACGGTAAAAAACCGCCAAGGGGCGGAAAGACTGAAAACGGGCTTACTTTTACAAAAAAGGAGATTAAAAGTATGCCTATGAAATACCGCAAAATATTTGCGCAGGGCGACATGATAGTGCCCTACCGCCTGAAAAAGGACGGCGTGTACGAGGCGCGCGTGCGCAGAAAGGACATCCGCATCGAAGTTTCGGCCAAGGACTTCGGCGTGCTCAAGCAAAAATTTTTGGCCGCTTTAAACAAATCGAACCCCCAACCGGAGCCCCAACTTCAACAACCCGAGCCCGTTCCCAAGCGCAGTGCCGCAGACGTGAAGTTCGGCGACTTTGCAAGGGACTGGCTCAACGTAAAGCAAAAGATGGTAAAGCCCTCCACCTTCAGGGAATACCAAAGGCTGTGCAACCACGACCTCATCCCCGCCTTCGGCGAAAGGAGCCTTGCCGAGCTCGACAGGGCGACGCTGCAGAACTTTCTGTTTTCGTATATCGACGACGGCAAGAACCGCACGGCGGAAAAACTCGCAGACATCCTGCGCTGTATCTTCGACGTGGCGGCGGACGATTACAAATTCGACTCGCCCATGGCGAAGGTGGTACTGCCCAAATACCAGACCAAAAAGGGCAGCGCGCTGACCTATGAGGAAGAGGCGAAGCTGGTGCGTTACTGCCGCGAAAACAGGCATTGCGAGGCGACAAGCGCGATTTTGGTGCTGCTGTACTTCGGCTTGAGATTTTCCGAACTTTCCACCATGAAGGTTACGGGAAACTGGCTTGAAATACAGACGAGCAAGGAGCGCCTGGGGCAGGACGTTGTAAAAAGGTACGCGCCGTTCACGCCTATGGTCAGGAAAAATCTGCCGTACATAGACTTTGAAAAGGCACGCACCACCAAACAGCGCACCATTGCTTCGACAATAAAGAGGCTGTTCCCCCACCATCACCCGCATGAGCTACGCTATACCTACATTACCCGCTGCAAGGAGTGCGGCGTTCACAGCGAAATTGTGATGATGTGGGACGGACACTCGGAGGACAGGGACGTGCTTGCCTCGCGCGTGGACAGAGGTTACACCGATTTTTCAAGAGAACACCAGCTGAAGGAGGCCGAGAAGGTGGACTACAAATTGTAGTCTAAAGCCTCCAAAAAAGCGCGGATCTACTCCCCGATTTACTCCCCAATCACTCCCCAATTTCTCCCCAATGCCCTGAAATGATTGGGGAGCGAACAAAAATCATATGCCAAAAACAGGCGGTTTTTAGCTAAAATCGCTAAAAACCGCCCGTTTTTGGCTGGGGTAGCTGGATTTGAACCAACGAATGACGGAGTCAGAGTCCGTTGCCTTACCGCTTGGCGACACCCCAATATTTGATTTTGCACCCGAGATGCGAAATATATTATAATGCACGCGCGCAAAAATTTCAAGCATTTTTGCGCCCTTTTTCCGCTTTTTTTATTTTAGACTCTATAAACAAAAATAATGCGCGCATCCGCCCCGCAAACTTGCGCACTGGCGGACGATGTGCTATAATAACTTCGGCGGCCGACATGCGCCGCCGTATGCGGACGGGTAAAGTCCCGCCCGAAAGACAAAAAGGAGATTACATATGCTTGAAACGGGAATGAAGGCGCCGCAGTTCACGCTTGCGGACGCAAAGGGAAACAAGGTGTCGCTTGAAGATTTTGCCGGCAAAAAAGTAGTTTTATATTTTTACCCCAAGGACAACACGCCCGGCTGCACAAGGCAGGCGTGCGCGTTCGCCGCGGCATTTGACGCGTTCAGCGCAAAAAATGCGGCGATAGTGGGCGTAAGCAGGGACAGCGCCGCCTCCCACGCGAAGTTTGCCGAAAAATACTCGCTGCCCTTTATACTGCTCTCCGACCCCGATCTGGAGGCCATAAAGGCGTACGGCGTGTGGCAGGAGAAAAAGCTATACGGCAAGACCTCCATGGGCGTGGCGCGCACTACCTTTATAATAGACGAGGAGGGCGTTATAACGCACATAATGCCCAAGGTAAAGCCCGACACGAACGCCGCCGAAGTGCTCGCCCTGCTCTGACTTGGCAAATAATACGCGACGCCCAAAGGGCGTTGGTTAAACCATATTGCGGCAGCAATACTTAAAGAGTCGGCATATGATCTCCGATGTGGAGCAGACGGGCACGATAAACATTAAATATGCGAAGGCGGCCGCGCGAAAGCGCGGCCGCCTTTAATTAAATGCCCTATATATGGGGGTCAAACTAAATTTCGATGAGAAATCCCCTTGCGCGGAGGGCGGCTTCGGCGGCGTTTAAGGCCTCCTCGTCGGGGGCGGAAACGGTGTGGTAGTGATAGCCGTCGGTGACGCTCATAAGCGGCTTGGAGGCGCCCGAAACGAGCGAGCGGTGGAGCTCCTCGGCGTGGGTTTTGTTGAGTATGTCCAGCCGCGCCGAGATGCGGCCGTAGACGCGGTGATTGACGAACACGTCCTCTATCCTGCCGCCGCAGCCGAGAATGAGCTCGGCCTCCTCGACAAGTTCGCCGAGGGTGTGGCGGCACTTGAACACCCGCCGCGTGTGCGCGACGCCGCCGAGCATGTAGCCGCGGTTGGTGGAAATGACCTCGTACCCCGAGGCGCGCAGAACAGCTATATCCTGCACTATTACCTGACGGGAGACGGCGAATTTGTCCGACAATATGCCCGCGGGAATGGCGGCCGAGGCATTGCCGAGCAGGCTTAGGATCTCGTTGCGGCGCGCGGCGGCTTTCATCTCTCCTCCACGGGGCGAAGATTTTTGAGCGAGAGGTCGAGGATGGGCGCCGAATGGGTGAGCGCGCCCGACGACACATAGTCGACGCCCGTATCTATGATATTTTGGATATTTTCGGCTGTGACGTTGCCGCTGCACTCGGTGAGAGCGCGGCCGCCTATCATCTCCACCGCCCTCTTCATGTCGGCGGGGGACATGTTGTCGAGCATTATAATGTCGGCGCCCGCCTCCACAGCCTCGCGGCACATATCAAGGTTTTCCACCTCCACCTCTATCTTGCGGACGAAGGGCGCGTACTCGCGCGCCAGCTCCACCGCCCTTTTGACCGAGCCCGCGGCGCCTATGTGGTTGTCCTTCAAGAGTATGCCGTCGGACAGGTTGTAGCGGTGGTTATATCCCCCGCCCACCCTCACGGCGTACTTTTCGAATATGCGCATGTTGGGGGTGGTTTTGCGCGTATCCAGAAGGCGCGTCTTGCTGCCCTTCAGGAGGTCTGCCACGCGGCGGGTGTATGTGGCTATGCCGCTCATGCGCTGCAGAAAGTTGAGCGCCGTGCGCTCGCCCGAGAGCAGCACGCGGATATCGCCCGTCACCTCGCCGAGCAGCTGCCCGCGGCGCACGCCGTCGCCGTCGGCGGCGAAGAGCTTTACCCCGGTGGCGGGATCGAGCAGCTCAAAGGTGCGCGCAAACACGCCGAGGCCGCACACAACGCCCTCCTGCTTGCAGATGAGCTGCACATTGCCCCGCACATATCCCTTGATTATTGCGTTTGTAGACACGTCCTCGCTTGTGATATCCTCGGCGAGGGCCATTTTGATGAGTTGGTCGCAGCAGACTGCGCCGGTTACGGGGTCGTTCATGCGTTATCTCCTTTATATTGCGGGTCGGAAGGGGAATTTTCGGCGGGCAGGTCGAAGGGGGGGCGCTGTCCCTCCCCGCTGGCCGCAGCCTTTATGGCGGCGAGCACTTCGGCCTTGTACTCCCTTAAAAGTTTTGAAGGGTTGGAATATTTAGCGAGATCGAGCGCGCCCTCGGCGGCCTTTGCCGCCGCCATATCTATGGGGCAATAGCCGGAATTTATGTCCTGCGCGGCGCGCTTGGCGAAGAGCAGGCTCTCCAACAGCGAATTGGAGGCGAGGCGGTTTTTGCCGTGCACGCCGTTGCAGCACGTTTCGCCCACGGCGTACAGCCGGGGCAGAGTGGTGGCGCCGCGCGTATCCGAGCGCACGCCGCCCATAAAGTAGTGCTGGGCGGGCACGACGGGTATGCACTCGCGGAACACGTCGTACCCCTCGGTGAGGCAGTGGCGGACGATATCGGGGAAGTGGCCGAGCACCTCCTCGCGCGGGATGGGGCGCATGTCCAGCCAGACGTGGTCGGTGCCGTCCCTCTTCATCTGCTGCAAGATGGCGGCGGTGACAATGTCGCGCGGTTTGAGCTCGTCGGTGAAGCGCTGAAAATCTTTATCGAGCAGCACGGCGCCCTCGCCGCGCACAGACTCGGAGATGAGGAAGCGCCTGCCCTTCTTTTTTGTGTACAGCGTGGTGGGGTGTATCTGTATATAGTTTATGTGGTCGACGGGCACGCCGTGGTTGAGGCAAATTGCCAGCGCGTCGCCCGTCAGCACGCGGAAGTTGGTGGAGTTTTCGAACACTCCCCCCACCCCGCCCGAGGCGAGCACCGTGTAGTCGGCAAACAGCCTGTACAGCCTGCCGTTCTTGCCGTCCTTGGCGACTATGCCGTAGCAGGCATTTTTGTCGCAGATGATATCCAGCATGGTGACGTAGGGCACGATGATTATGTTCTTCCTCGCGCGGGCGGCGGCCATGAGCCGCGTGGTTATCTCGCGGCCGGTGGTGTCCTCGTGGAAGCAGATGCGGGGGCGGGAATGTCCGCCCTCCTTGGTGTAGGCGAGCGAGCCGTCGCTCTCCCTTGCAAAGTCGACGCCGCAGGCGACGAGGTCGTCGATGACCTCCTGCGAGCCGCGTATCATGGCCTCGACGGCGGCGGGGTTGTTTTCGTAGTGGCCGGCGCGCATGGTGTCATCGAAATAGCTTTGATAGTCGGCCTCCTCGGGCAGACGGCAGATGCCGCCCTGCGCGAGATAGCTGTCCGACTTGTCGGGCGAGTCCTTGCAGATGACGAGCACGCTCCGCTCGGGCGACACGTTGAGCGCGCAGTTGAGCCCCGCAACGCCCGTGCCGACGATGATTACGTCGTATTTCTTTTCGAGCTTTATCATAACTCCCTCTCGGCGCGCACGCTCGGCGCGCCGCACTTTTTACATATGTCTGCACTAAAAGTTTACAGTAAAAGTTTACACCTGTCAAGTCTTATGTAAACCTTTTTTTCAAAACGCCCCAAAAAGGGCGGCAAACGACCTTTCTTCGGAACGGGGAACGGGAGCAGAGCGCGGCGGGCCGGGGCGGGGTGCGTTTGGGAGAGGCCGCGCGAAGGGGCTCAGACCCTTCGCGCGGCCGTTCGGGCGGAGGGCGCGGCGTACTCCACCTCGCGCACGTTGCACACAAGGCCGTCCTCCATGTCGGCGGCGAAAAATTTAAGGGTGTACGCGCCGCCGTCGCCGTAGGCGAGGGCGGCGGCCGTTCTCTCGCCCGTGGCGGCGTAGAAGGCGGCGGGAGGCACGAGCACGCGGCAAAAGGGCCCCAGAAATCCGCCGAGGTCGGCCGCCCTGTCCTTAAGCGCGCCGCACAAATAGTTTTCGGGCGAGGCGCCGAAAAGCACGCTTTCGAAGAAGGCGAAGTGTTTTACCTCGGGGCGGACGGGCCGCGTTTCGACCGTCCGCCCCGAGGCGCGCGCAAAGCGCGAGCCGTCGTAGGAGTACGAACACTCGGCCACAACGCCCGCGCATGTGGGAAAGGCGTGCGTTACCCCCAACATATCCCCCAGCGAATAGCTGCGCACGGCGCTTTGGAAGGCGAGCGAACCGTCCTCGGCCAGCACGGCGAGGGCGTTTTGGGAATATACGCACAGCACGTCCCTTCCCCCCACCGTTCCCTCGGCCATATGTGCGGAGCAATACTCCTCGCCCATCCTTTTGAGCCACATCTGCCCGTCGGACCGCTCCAACATCAGTTCCGCCTCGCCGCGGCGGTAGAGGGTGGCCAGCCCGCCCGAGTACCGCCGCTGACAGACGAGGGAGAGCTCGCCGCACCGCCTTTCGAAGCGGACGATATGTATCATGGCGAAGTTGACCCCGCAATATACCTCGGCCAACGGGGGCGGAGAGGACAAAAAGGACGGCGTGAGGAAGAACGCCAGAGGGTGAAAGGAGCCCTCGGGGACGACCTCGCAAAAGCTTCCCTCCTCCGCCTCGAGAACGGCGGCAAAGGGGCCGACGGGGCCCATATATGCGCCGTCGAGCTTGAGCGCGGCGGTCGCCGCGCTTGAAAAATAGACTGTCATATTATTATAAAATGTATAGCCCGCGCATTTTATGTCAATAAACATTTTGCCCCGCCTGCACGCGGGACAAAGGAGGATATATGAACAAAATAAACGGCTATCCTGCCGCCGAGGCGGGCAGTCTGGTAAAATTCGTCTGCGAGGGCAAGCAGCGGGGCAAGACGCTCACGCGCATATTCGAGGAGTACGCCGCGCGCACGGGCAGGGCCAAGGGCAGCGTGAGAAACTTTTATTACTCGCTTTTGAAAAAGACGGACGACGAGGAAGTTAAAAAGATCTTAAAGGACACTGCACTCAGGGCCGAAAAGATCAGGCCCTTCACCGACGAGGAGACCGACAAGATACTGCGCGCCATTCTCGCCCAGAAGAGCAGGGGCGTGTCCGTGCGCAGGGCCGTATTAAACCTTTCGGGCGGGGACGACAAGCTGATGCTGCGCTATCAGAACAAATACCGCAACGTGCTGGCCAAGCAGCCCGAGCGCATACGCGCGCTGATGAAGGAGTGCGGCGTGCCCACGCCCGAGGGGCAGAAGCGCATAGAGGACAGGATAAACGAGCTGTACGACGGCATGACCGCCTCGCTGAGGGGCGAAAACGAGCGGCTGACGGCGCTGGTCAGAAAGCTGACCGACGAGAACAGGCTTTTAAAACTGCAATTAAAGAACAGGTGACGGCGCTGCGCCGAGCGAAATATAAAGACGGCAAAGGGCCCGCCGCGCATAGCGCGGCGGGCCCCCTTTACCGACTGCAGCAGCCCGAAGAACTGCCGTCGCTCTGCTTTTCAGCGAGCTTTTGATCGATATACTGCTCGGCCTTGGCCACGAGCTCCTGCTGGTTCTTCTTTACAAGGCTGCGCAGCTTGCAGTTGTTGGCGACGAGCAGAGCCCCGCCCACCATGCCTATTGCGGCGCCGATGATAAATTTTTCCATAACACTCCTTTGGAGGCGCTGCCTCCGGGCGGCAGACGGCCGCCGGTTCAGGGCTATGCGGGCGCGAACGCCCGCCCCGCCCTGATTTAAGCATGGCGCATTGTCACAAAAAATATACGCTCATACAAAAAAGCGGCGGCCGAAAGGCCGCCGCTCAACGCGCTGCGCGCGATCAATATTTGGTTATCTCCACCGACACAACGACTATGGGCAGGGAAGTTACCGTGAAGTCGTCGTAGTTGGTGTAT
>CALVRO010000047.1 GCA_944358655.1 uncultured Clostridia bacterium
CGCAAGCCTGAATTTAAAAAATGTCATTTAAAATGTCATTTTATTTGTCCAAATATTCGCCCATTTTCAGCGCAGCGCCGCTTTCGCCATGAGCGTAAGCAATAATGATGAACGCAAACATGATGCGAAACCGAAGTGAGCGTAAGCGAACGAAGCGGAGAAATCTCCCGGGCTACGCTTCAGATACACTTTTACCACAGCTTGCACGTCGCTGTCGCGACGAGATGCCTCGGCAACGCGCGCTCTTGCTTATGTTGCATCCAACTCTTTCGGCGCGCTGCTCGGCATGACAAGGTGGTGGGGTTGGGCGCGCCCGTCCCCCCCTCCTCGGGTAGAGTGTGTCATTTCGAGCGTAGCCGAGAAATCTCCCGGGCTACGCTTCAGATACACTCTCGCCACAACGCGGCGCATTTATCGCCGCATATCGAGACCGCGTTGTGTGCGGCGACGTCGAGTTGCCGCAAGGCAACATATCGGCATGACATATGGGGCTTCACTCGCCCTCTTTGAGCTCTTTCAGCTTCTCTTCGATGGCGAACATCCTTTCGCGCAGCGAGCACAACTCGTCGCGGACGGGGTCGGAATTGTCCTGACAGAGGTCTACCCCCTCCTTGCTGCCGCGTATGCGCACCACGCGCGCGGGGACGCCCACCACGGTGGCGTGGGGAGGCACGTCGCGCAGCACCACGGCGCCCGCGCCCACCTTGGCCCAGTCGCCTATGGTTATGTCGCCGAGCACCTTGGCCCCCGCCGAAATTACGCAATGTTCGCCCACGGTGGGGTGGCGCTTGCCGCCCTGCTTGCCCGTGCCGCCCAGAGTTACGCCCTGATAGATGACCGTGCCCGCGCCCACTTCGGCCGTTTCGCCTATTACAACGCCCATGCCGTGGTCGATGAATACCCCGGGAGCAATGACGGCCGCAGGGTGTATCTCTATGCCCGTGCGGCGGCGCGAAAACTGGCTGACGGCGCGCGCCAGAAGCTTTAAGTTCATTTTATACAGCCTGTTGGCAAGGCGGTGGTGCGAGAGGGCCTTGACCCCCGCATATGTAAGCCATACTTCGAATTTGCTGCGGGCGGCGGGATCGTTTTCCATCGCCGCGGCTATGTCCGCGCGTAGTCTTTTAAAAAACATATTTCACCTTTATGATAACCGCGCATAAAAAATGCGCGCCCTTACAGTATATGTAAAGGCGCGCTACCGCTGTTCCACTTTACTTCGCCGCCGCATATGCGGGGGCCTTTGGCTCGCTTTCGGGGAGTGTCCGCGGGGTATTGGCCCGACCTTGCCGCGCACGGCGCGGCGGACAGCGCATACCCGCAACCGCCGCCGCACGGTGGGCTTTCAGCCTGTGGCCCACCCTCTCTGCATCGGCCGCAACGCCGCGGATTTTCTGCCATGAGGTTTGTATTAAATTTTAATTGCCGACGGACGTCAGGTCCTTACCGAAAGTTTGAACACGTCGCGCGACTGGCCGAGGACGAAGATATGGTCGTCCTCCTTAAAGCAATAGTCGGGCATGGGCGTGGGGTTGATGCTGTTGCCGTTTTTGATGGCGATTATGTTTATTTTATACTTCTTGCGCACGTCTATTTCGGAGATAGTCCTGCCCTTCCACTCCTTGACTATGGGCACCTCGAATATGGCGTAGCCGCCTGCGAGGGCTATGTAGTCGAAGATATTGTTGCCGTTGTGGCGGATGGCGAGCTTGTCGGCCACTTCGCCGTCGGCGTAGATTATCTCGTCGGCGCCTATCTTCTTCAACAGGGCGCACTGCACCTCGTCGCGGGCACGCGCAGCCACATACTTCGCCCCCAGCTTTTTGAGCGTGAGCGTAGTTATCATGGAGGCCTCGAAGTCGTCGCCGACGGTTATGAAGCACAGATCGAAGGAGGGAATGTCGAGCTCGCGGAGGACGTCCTCGCTGGTGTAGTCGGCGATTCGGGCGTCGTCGAAGTGGTTGGCCATCTTCTTGATGCTCTCTTCGCGGCTGTCCAAAACGATGACGTCGTGGCCGAGATCCTGCATTTTTTCGGCGAGGTGGCTGCCCAGCCTGCCTATTCCGATGATGAGTACCGATTTTTTCATAATGATCTCTCTATTATATTAACCTATTATTACGTTGCCGGCCACCCTTGAAATGGAGACGGGCTGGCGTTCGTTTGTGAATACGAGGATGAGCGTGAAGCCGCCCACTCGCCCGAGGAACATTAAAAAGATGAGTATGAGCTGCGAGGCCGCGCCCACAACGCCCGTTATTCCGCACGACAGGCCCACCGTGCCTATGGCGGACACCACCTCGAACACGACGTAGTGGATATTCACAGATCCGTCGGACACGTTGGCCACGGCGGGGTTGTCGGCCTCGAGCGCGCAGATGGCCATGGAGCAGATGATGACGGCCACTATATATATGGAGAACACCGTGCCCGCCTGCGAGTAAGCGTCGTCGTCGAAGCGGCGGCCGAAGAGGTGAGCTTCGGTGCGGCGGCGGCAGGTGGACAGCGTGGACATTACGAGCACGGCGAGCGTGGTAGTCTTTATGCCGCCCGCAGTCGAGCCGGGGCTGCCGCCTATGAACATCAAAACTATGGTAAGCATGCCGCCCGCGCCCGAGAGGAACTTAGACGACACCGTGTTGAAGCCCGCCGTTCGGGGGGATATCGACATGAACAGCGTGGCTAAAAGCTTGGTGCCCACGTCCATGTCGGCGAGCGTGGCGGGGTTGTTCCACTCGAAGGCCATGAACAGCGCCCAGCCGACGATTATGAGCGCCAGCGTGGTGGACAGCACCACTTTGGAGTGGAAGTTGTACCTCTTTATGTGTATGCCGTTCTTGATGACGTCGCCCCACACAAAGAAGCCTATACCGCCTATTACTATGAGCGCGCTGACCGTCAGGCAGACTATCGGGTCGGAGATGTAGGCGTTCAGAGAGTCCTGCCCGTACCACCCCGTCAGGGTGAAGCCGCAGTTGCAGAAGGCCGAAACGCCCGTGAACACCGACTGCCATATCCCCCTCCCCCAGCCCATAACGGGCACGAAGGAGAAGCACATTAAAAAGGCGCCCAAAAATTCGCACGAAAAAGTTACTATTATTATATACTTTACCAGCCTTTTCATGCCCTCCATCGAAACGAACCCGGCCGACTGCATTACCAGCTTGCGCTGGGAGAGGGAGGAACGCTTCTGCAGGTACAGAAAGAACACCGAAAGTATTGTGATGAGCCCGAGGCCGCCTAT
The DNA here is from genome assembly GCA_944358655.1 of uncultured Clostridia bacterium. Classification (GTDB taxonomy): domain Bacteria; phylum Bacillota; class Clostridia; order Christensenellales; family Borkfalkiaceae; genus Coproplasma. The sequence goes on from CALVRO010000047.1 coordinate 3,245, forward strand.
CTGCATGAGCACCAGAATAATAGCCTGACCGAAGTACGACCAATGGCTTGCCGTATCGACGGCCGAAAGCCCCGTAACACATGTGGCGCTGGTGGAAGTGAAGAACGCGGCGAGAAAGTCGACCGAGCCGTCGTTGGAGGCGGCGGGGATGCATAATAGCCCCGTGCCCACGGCTATGACGGCAAATACGCTTATGGCTATGATCGCCGCCGGCGGCAATCTGAATTTTCTTGCTTGTGCCATGGGTCAATTATATATGAAAAATAAAAAAAAAGCAATAGTTTGCACGCGTCCGCTGCAATAAAATATTTTATACGGAGTTTTGAAAACTATTCACACTTTTTCATTTATTCCTGTGTTTTTTACCTTCATTCCCTTGACTTTACCATAAAAGTGTATTACAATATCATTACTGAAAATAAATTAACAGAAAAAATTTAACAAAGGAGGGTCCAAATGAAAAGGGAACGTATCGAAGAGATCGCCGAAATACTCGATAAGCGCGGCAAGATGACGCTGGAGCAGCTTGAAGAAGTTTTCCCCAACGTCTCGCAGATGACGCTCAGGCGCGACCTTTTCCAGCTTGAAGAGGACGGACGCATCATCCGCATACGCGGCGGCGCCATGTCCGTTAAGGAAGTGCAGAAAGTCTCGGGCGAGGCCTACACCAAAAAAACTACCATAAACACCGACGCAAAGATAATTATAGCGCAGAAAGCCGCAACCCTCATCGACGAGGGCGTATCCTTCTTTTTGGACGGCGGCACGACGGCCATGTACCTTTCCAAGGAAATGCCCGACATAAACTGCAACGTATTCACCAACGGCATTGCCGTTGCAATGGAGCTGGCGCAGAAAAAGAACGTGGCCATAACCGTTGTGGGCGGACAGCTGATGAAGGACAACCTCTCCACCGCCTCCCCCGCCGCAAGGGAATACTTTGCCCTTACCAACTTTGAAATAGCCATAGTTTCGGCCACCGCCTTCACGCCCGAAAACGGCTTCAGCTGCAACAGTCAGGTGGAGGCCGACCTCCTTAAGCAGGTATTCAAAAAGGCCCGCCATGTTTACATGATGCTCGACAGTTCCAAGATAGGCAAGATAAATTCCTACACCTTTGCGCATATCGAGGACATAAACGTGCTCATCACCGACGACACCTTCCCCAAGGACTACAAAAAGCTCTTCGAGGATCACAACATAGTCGTAATGTAAAGGTTTTAACAATACAGCGCGCCGGTTAACGTGCGGGCGGTATGCCCTCACACAAAAGCCGCGCGCCGCAAAAACATAAACGGACGCAACGAATATTTAACGGCAGAGCATCCGCTCTGCCGTTTTTTTCATGTCCTTCGGGGAGAGCTCTCTCCCTCTCTCGCCCACGGGAAGAGCCTGTCACTTCGAGCGTAGCCGAGAAATCTCCTCGTCTACTTTTCAGATACACTTTTACCTTACTATGCCTCCCCTTCGCATGGGGAGGTGTCTGCATGCGAGAGCATGCAGACGGAGAGGTCGAAAAAAAGAAAGAACGCCCCCTCAGTCGGCAATAAATTGCCGCCAGCTCCCCATAACGACGGGGAGCCATAGCGGGGCGTTGCCCCGTTTGTCCGTCGGCTTACGCCTCCGAGATACATTCGGCGACGCGCACTCCTACCTTATAAGGAAACCCGCCTGTTGGGTGCGCTGCTCAGTATGACAAACGGGGCAGAATATGAGGCGCGCGGCCGAAAGGCCGCGCGCCTCTCTCTTTATAACTTGTCATTTCGACCGAAGAACGCTTTAGCGTTCGCAGCGGAGAAATCCCACCGTCTACGTTTCAGCTACACTTTCCGCCTTATTTGCAGAGGCGAAAGGCTCGGGGCGGGTGGGCGGGACAGACATGTCATCCCGAGCAAAAGCGAGGGATCTCATTGTCCGACTGTATCAGCGCTTGGGCAGAGATACCTCGGCAACGCGCGCTCACGCTCGTATCGCACCCAACCATATCGGCGCGCTGCTCGGCATGACATGGTGGTGGGGTTGGGCGCGCCGCCCCTCTTGGGTAGAGTATGTCATTTCGAGCGTAGCCGAGAAATCTCCCCGGTTATAAGCCTGTCATTTCGACTGAAGCACACGAAGTGTGCGAAACGGAGAAATCTCCCCGACTACGTTTCAGATACACTCTGTACCGCTCCGCGAAGTGTGCGCAGCTCCGCGAGCACCCTCCGAAAAATTTAAGCAAACGAACTTGAGCCGTGCCGCAACTTTAGTTGCGGCTTGCAAAGGTGAGTTTGCGCTTCGCGCGGAGCGCAGATATCTTCACCACAGCCTCGCGCAAAACCGTGGCTTTTGCGCGAAAGAGGAGCCGCAGGCGCTAAAAGCGGACAAGCCGAGTTTACTCGGCTTGCGGCGAAATTAGCCTTGCGGCGACGACGCGGCTCCTCAATCACTCCACTTATGCTTTGCAAGCGTTCTGTCCTTTATGTCGTCGTAAAATTCAAAATACTTTGCGCGCACCTCCTCCACCGTGTCGGCTTCGGCAATGTAGCCCGCAAGCTCTTCAAGCTCCTCCAAGGTATAGTCGGAGGGGTCGAACTCGCCGTCGGTGGCGGAAGCTATGCGCATCAAGTCCAAAGAAGTAAGTTTCATAACTCTCAAATTCCGCCCATACGCGTGGCGGAAAGGGTTTTAATGTTGTTTTGCCAGATATTCCTTTATCGGCGGGAAGGTGTTGAAGGCGGCGACTACAAGCTGCACTCCGAAAACTATTATGTGGAAAAATATGTGCTCGGGGTCGTTGGGCGCGTACAGCAGCAGGAAGGCGAGCGCCGTTTCGACTATACCCCTGCACAGATAGTAGCCCCAGCGCAGCGAGCGCGCCATTCGGCTGAAGGCGTGGTTGAAGGCGTGCGCGGCGCTCATCAGTCCGAGAAAGCCCCACGCCACGGCAATAATTGCATACGCCGCCCCGTGCTCGACCATTATGAGCACGCCGAGCGCCATCATGACGAGCGACGACGCCGTCTTGTTTGAATGGGTGTGCACATATTCGCGCATGACTATGGCGTAGATGAACTGCGCGAGGCCGAACGCTGTGGCAATTCCCCCCACAATATAGGGGAAATACGCCTGTATATGTACTGCAAACAAAATGCACACCGCGCCCAACACGAGATAGACGGGCGAGAGGAAAAATTTTATCTTCCTCTCGGAGATGTGCGTCAGTTCCGAAATTTTATGGGCGTGCGACTGCGCCGATATCTCCTCGACAATGAAGTCGCCGTAGCCGATATTGCCGCGAACGGACACCGAGTGGCCCTCGGCATGCGCGGCCGTGCCGACGTAGGAGTGCTCCTCCTCGTCGCCCGTGACGGTGACGTTGGTGCCGCCGCGCCTGAGCTCGGCGGCGGTCTGCGCCGAATAACCGCTGTACGAAAATTCTTCCTCGTCCTGCATGATATCCCCCCTGTTATAGCGCCGTTATCCGCCCGACCACGAAAAGTCAGTCGCAGATGAAGGCCGTGTCCCACAGCTGCTTGCCGAAACGTTCGGCTATGTGCCGACATTTGCACATGAACATATAATATGCGCCGCCCATTGTGCCGTAAAGCGTTTCAAAGTTGCCCAGCCCCTTGGCCACGACGACGTCGGCGTTGTTTAAAAACGCGCGCGTGAGGCCGTTGCACTCGGGCAGGTAGGTGCCGGGTATGGCCGCGCCGCTGTCAATTACATAGGCTGCTTTGCCGAGCCCGACCTCGTCGGCGTCGGTGCGGGTGACGTCGTTGATTATAGGCCCGCCGCGCACCACCGAAATGACTTTAATGGCGGGATATGCCGCCTTTATCGCACGGATGAGCAGCTTATCCAGCACTATCTCGCCGCAGTTGTCGTGCAGATAGACGAGCGTCTTTGCGCCCTTCAGCCTGTCGGTGAAGCGGTCGTAGACGTACTCGTCGACATATGCCCGCGAGGCCGCCGTCATCACCTGCCTTATGCTGCCCTCGCCGAGGTCGGAGAGGCGGGCATAGTCGATATAGTTGGCCGCCATGGCGTATTTTATGCCCTCCTTAACGGGGTCGGCCGCCGAGCATATGCGGGCGTATATGCCCTCCTCCAATGCCGACAGGGCGGCGTTGAAAGCGGTTTTTTGAGCGGAATAATCTATTATCCCCCCGAATATGCTTTGATGAACGCCGTCTATGGCCCTCATCAGCAGCGGCGCGCACCAGCTGTCGGGCGCGCCGTCGCACAGCGCGCGCACGGCCTCTTTAAAGCTCTGCATGCGTTGGTCGCCGCCGTAGACCGACTCGACCTTCTTCATCTGGCTGTTGTACAGGCAGTCCCTGCATTCGTCGTAGAGTTTCATGGCTGTATTATATCACACGTTTGCGCAATTTTCAATAGTTTGCTCAAAATTTGTGTGCATGTGCACTTTTGCATTTATATTTGCGGCGGGGCCCAGGCCATAACCCGCCGCCCCCCCCCCTCTCCCCTCTTCTTTTTTTTTTTTTTTTTTTTCTCTCTCTCTCTCTCTCTCTCGTTCTCCCCGGCA
>CALVRO010000048.1 GCA_944358655.1 uncultured Clostridia bacterium
TTTTCGTACAAGCTGGCCATAGCGGCCATTGAAAACGGCTGCGACAAGGTGCGCCTCAACCCCGGCAACATAGGCGGGGAGAGGGAGATCTCCCTCGTCGCCGACTGCATAAAGGCGCACGGCATACCCGTGCGCGTGGGCGCCAACACGGGCAGCGTTGAGAGGGACTTCCTGCAAAAATACGGCAAAAACGAGTACTCCCTCGTCGAAAGCGCCCTCGCCAACGTGCGCGTGCTCGAAAAAAAGGGAGTGGAGGACATAGTAATCTCCGTCAAGGCCTCGTCCGTTCCCCTCACGGTGGCGGCGTACACGCTGCTCTCAAAGAGGAGCTCCTATCCCCTGCACATAGGCGTCACCGAGGCGGGCACCGAGGAGATGGCCGTCGTCAAGTCGTCGGCCGCGCTCGGCTCGCTCCTCCTTTCGGACATAGGCGACACCATGCGCGTTTCCATCACCGACGACCCCGTCAAGGAGGTCTACGCCGCCCGCCGCATACTGCGCGCCGTCGGGCTGGATAAAAACTATGTCGAGGTCATCTCCTGCCCCACCTGCGGCAGGTGCATGTGGAACTCCATGGAGCTCGCCAAAAAGATAACCGCCGCCACCGAGCGCATAACAAAGCCCTTAAAGGTGGCCGTCATGGGCTGCGTGGTCAACGGCCCGGGCGAGGCCAAGGACTGCGACATAGGCATAGCCGGCGGCAACGGCGAGTGCGTAATATTCAGGCGGGGCGAGGTATATAAAAAGGTGCCCGCTTCCGCCGCCGAACAAATCTTCACCGAGGAGATACAAAAACTTCTGCATGACTGATTTTCTCACCGAAATACACTCCATACCCTCCTTTCAAACGGCCATAGTCGGGGGTATAAGCCTGCTGCGCAGCAGCAGGCGGGTGGATATAAACCTCGTCACCGAGCGCGCCTTTACCGACGAGGACAGGGAGAGGGCGCGCGCCGTCGCGCGCTCGTATGTGCCCGAGGAGTTCGAGCTCAACCTCTCCATCTCCAAACTGACGCCCGACGAAAAGATGGTCGCCCGCACCGTAATGTCGGCCATAGGCACCTGCAGCAAGGCGCTCGCCTGCCTGCTCACCGAGGAGGACATAACCGTCGAGCGCACCGCGGACGGCTTCTTCTTCACCATAGCCGTCATCGCCGACACGCCCCTTGCCGAGGACGTGGTCGACAAGGTGGTCGCAGTGCTCAAAAAAACCTACTGCGGCAACTTTTCGGGCAAGTGCATAAGGAGCGAAAAGAAGCTCGACAGCATAGAGATAGAGGAGGAGAGGGAGAACATAGAGTATGACATCCCCGTCCGCACCTTCCACATTGCAAACTTTTCCTTTCTCGAAGGCGACAAAGTGCAGGATACCGCCGTGTACCTCGCCGACCTCAATTTCGAAAGTCAGTCGGTCACCGTCTGCGGCGTGGTCGAGGACATAGAGGAGCGCACCTACGCGCGCAAGTCCGACGGCGTCGAAAAGCCCTATTTTTCTATAACCCTCAATGACAACACCGCCCGTCTGCGCTTCACCTATTTCGCCCGCAAGAGCACCATAGAAAAGATACGCAAGATAGCCGTAGGCGACAGCATAGTGTGCTCGGGCGCCGCCGAGCTCTACCGCGGCGCGGTGCGCTTCACCGCACGGCATATCGATAAGGGCGGCCTGCCCGAAGGCTTCGTGCCCGTCCCCCGCGCCACCAAGCCCGCGCCCAGATACTACACCTGCGTGCAGCCCAAGCCCTTCACCGACTTCACTCAGGCCGACATGTTTTCGGCAAACGTCCTGCCCGACTGTATAAAGAACAACGATTTCGTAGTGTTCGACCTCGAAACCACCGGCCTCAACTCCTCGCCCTCGAGCGGCAACATGGACAGGATAATAGAGATCGGCGCCTACAGGATAATCGGCGGCGAGATAAAGGAGAGCTTCTCCACCTTCGTCAACCCCGGCCGCAGACTGTCGGATGAGATAGTCAAGCTTACGGGCATAACCCAGGACATGGTGGCCCCCGCGCCCGCATACGAAAAGGTCATGCCCGACTTCTTCAAGTTCTGCCAGGGCGCCTACCTCGTCGGCCATAACATAGCCGGCTTCGACTTTAAATTTGTCGACTATTACTGTTCCGTGCTGGGCTACAGCCTCGAGCGCAAGCTCTTCGACACCATTCCCCTCTCGCAGGAGCTGCTCTTTCTGCCCAACTACAAGCTCAACACGGTGGCAGACCATTTCGGCATTACTTTCAACCACCACCGCGCCGTCGACGACGCCCTCGTCACCGCCAAGATCTTCCTCGAACTCATAAAAATAAAAAAATCTCTGCCAAAGCCCATGTAACGCTTGCAAAATGCAAACGGCTGTGCTATAATCAAAATATACTTAATACTTATATAAGTAAGCTATTGAGTGCCTTGACAAGGGGCACTCAATCTTTATGTACCAAGCTTTTTTGCACTATAACCTTTTTGCGTTGATAGGCTTCGCATTTCGGTGTCGCGCTGCGGCAACCTTCGGTCATTTACGTCTTAGTAAACTCCCTCAGGTTTTCCTCGCGCTCCTTGAACTGCTCGCCTCTGAACGCAAAAATACCACTATCGAGCTATTTTGTTAACAATATCGCGTTTACGGGTGCGCTCAGTCACATACGTCTAAGTATGCTCCTTCGCGCCTTCCGCACGCTCCTCGTCTTGCTCGCATCTATTGCACAAAAATATCATCACCGAGCTTGGTTTTAGCCCGCGTTGACAGGCTTCGCATTTCTACAATAATAAGGAATGTCATTTCGACCGAAGTGAGCGTAAGCGAACGGAGCGGAGAAATCTCCCCGGGCACCGCTTCAGATACACTTATTACCGCTCCGCGAAGCGTGCGCAGGGTTTACCCGAGCACCCTCCGAAGAGTCTGTAGCAAATCGCTAAAGCACCGCACCCGCGAAGAGGGGGCGGGCAAGGGAGAATTTGCTTTCACGGAGTGCAGGAATTTTTACTATAGCCTCGCGCAAAACTGTAGTATTTGCGCGAAAGAGGAGCCGCAGGCGCAAAAGGCGAACAAGGCGAGTTTACTCGACTTGTTGCAAAACGAGCCTTGCGGCGACGAGGAGAAATCTCCCCGGGCACCGTTTCAGATACACTTTTACCACAACGCGGCGCGTTTGCGCCGCATATCGAGGTCGCGTTGTACGCGGCCATATCGAGCCCCGAACAGGGGCATATCGGGTTGGCGCAAGGCAACATATCGACTTCAACAACGCGGCACTTTTGCGTCGCATATCGAGCCCCGAACAGGGGCATATCGAGTTGCCGCAAGGCAACATATCGACCTCAACATTCCCGCCTCGCAGGCGGGACAAAGGTACAACTTTTATGAACATCAAACCTTTGGAACAATTAAAAGAATTTTTAAAGACCTATGCCGACCCCATGGGCATAGAGATAGTCGACGTGGAGTTCTCCAAAAGGGACAACGCCATCACCGTGTTTATCGAAACGGAGAGCGGCGTCGACCTCGACACCTGCGAGGCCTTCCACAACGCCATAATGGAGCCCATCGACGAGTTCGACCCCACCTACGACGCGCCCTACACGCTCAACGTGTCCAGCCCGGGGCTCGACAGGCCCTTCAAAACGGCGCGCGACTACGAGCGCAACCTCGGCAAGGACGTCGAAGTCCACCTCTTCGCCCCCATAAAGGGCAAAAAGCTGTGGGAGGGCGCTCTCGCCGCCTTCGACAATAACTCCGTCACAATCAAGACCGACGGCGGAGAGGAATTAAAGATCCCCTCCAACCGCATATCCAAGATACACAAGGCCATAAAATTCGACTGATCGGGCGGGAGGACAGCGCCTCCCCGCAAAACAATATACAATATTTGAGGAGATTTGTAAAAAATGAAAGATGATTTTTTCTCTGCCCTCGCAGATCTTGAAAAAGAGAAGGGTATCCCCGCGCAGGTATTTCTGGACGCGCTCCAGAACGCGCTCGTGTCCGCCTGCAAAAAGCAGGGCGCGGCGGGCAATGTGGAGATGAAGCTCCAGCAGGATAAGGGTACCATCGAGTTCTACACCGTCAGGGAAGTTGTCGAAGAGGTAGAGGACAGGGATACGCAAATCTCCCTCGAGGACGCAAAGGAGATCAAAAAGTCCTACAAGCTCGGCGATCAGGTCAGGCAGAAGTTTATTCCCAAGGACTTCTCGCGCATAGCCGCGCAGACGGCCAAGCAGGTCATCATGCAAAAACTGCACGAAACCGAGCGCGACGCCGCCATGAGCGAATTCTCCGACAAAGAGGGCGAACTGCTCGTCGGCACCGTCCGCAAGCTCGACTTCAAAAACGTCTACGTCGAGCTCGGCAACGGCCAGATAGAGGGCCTCATGCTCCCCTCCGACCAGACCCCCGGCGAAAAGTACAACGTAAACGACAAAATAAAGGTCTACGTCAAGCGCATAAAGAGCGGTTACAAGGGCGCTCAGGTGCTCGTCAGCCGTTCGGCTCCCGGGCTTGTCGCCAAACTCTTCGAGGAGGAAGTGCCCGAAATAAAGCAGGGCACCATCACCATAAAGGCCGTCAGCCGCGAGGCGGGCGCAAGAACTAAAATAGCCATCCACTCCGAGGATCCCCGCGTCGACGCCATAGGCGCGTGCGTGGGCAACAAGGGCGCAAGGGTCAACGCCGTAGTCGAACAGCTCGGCGGCGAAAAGATAGATATAATCCCTTGGAGCGAGGACCCGCTCGAGTTCATCGCCAAGGCCCTCTCGCCCGCAAAAGTCCTGTCCGTCACCCAGCTCGACGGCGAAAAGATGGCCATGGCCGTCGTCCCCGACGACAAACTGTCCCTCGCCATAGGCAAGGACGGTCAGAACGCCCGCCTCGCCGTCAGGCTTACGGGCTGGAAGATAGACGTAAAGAGCCGCACGGCCGCCGAACAGCTCGGCGTGCTCTCTCATGCGGAGGAACAGGCGGAAAGCGATATAAATGACTAAGATAAAAAAGATACCTTTAAGGCAGTGCGTCGCCTGCCGTCAGCTCAAGTCCAAAAAGCAAATGCTGCGCATAGTCAAAAATTCCGAAGGAAAGGTCTTTCTCGATTTTTCGGGCAAGGCTGCGGGCAGGGGCGCGTACATCTGCGACGATCCCGAGTGCATAAAAAAGCTCAGGAAGGCCCGCCTCATAAACAAGGTGTTCTCCTGCGAGGTGGGCGACGAGGTCTACAGCGCCATCGAGGAGGAGTACCTTGGCAAAAAATAAGGCGGAAACTTTCATAGGTTTTTGCGTAAAGGCGCGAAAGATAGCTCTCGGCTCGGGCGCCATAGGCGTGCTGAGGCGGGGGGTGTACCTCGTTCTCGTCTGTTCGTCGGCGGGCGAAAACACCAAAAAGCTCGCCCTCAAATATAAAAACCGCTTCAACTGCCCGCTTATGATATGCAGGTGCGGGCTGGAGAACGCGGTAAACAAACCGGGCTGCAAAATAGCCGCGGTCAGGGATAAAGATCTGGCAAAGGCCATAGCCGCCAATGCCTGCGAAGAATATGAAATTTATGCCGGAGGCGTAGAAAGTTAAATTATGGCAAACAAATATGTAAACATCGAGGACGTCGTAAAGATCGTTTCGGGCGGAAAGCTTGGCGAGCTCACCAAAAAGGTGTCCGCCGCCGAAAGGAGCGTGCAGGACATTATCAAAAAGCTCAACGGGCTCGAGAGCGCCGCCCAGCAGGCCAAAAAGCTCGAAGAGGAGCGCCTCGAGCGCGAGAGAAAGGCCGCCGAGGAGGCGCGCGCAGCGGAGGAGAGCTCTAAGTCCGCTCCCGCCCCCGCCGAGCCCGCCGCCGAAGAGCAGCCCGCTCCCGCCCCCAAAAAGCAAGAGGAGGAGCAGGCCCCCACGCCTCAGCCCGCTCCCGCCCCTCAGGCCGAAGAGCAGCCCGCTCCCGCACCCAAAAAGCAGGAGGAGCCCGCAAAGAGCGCCGCTCCCGCGGCCAAGAGCGAGGAGGCTCCCGCGCCCAAAAAGCTCGAGCCCGCCCCTCAGCCCGAGCGCCCCGCCCGTCCCGCCGCAAAGCAGGATAGGCCCGCACAACCTACCGAAAGGGCTCCCCGCCCCGCCGCGCCCCGTCAGGGCACGGGCAAGACCTTTGTCAATTCCGAGCGCCCCGCCCGTCCCGCAGGACAGAACCGTCCCGCGGCAGGCCCCGCCCGCCCCGCAGGTCAAAGCCGTCCCGCAGCCGGCACCCGTCCGGCAGGCCCCGCCCGCCCCGCAGCGGGGGGAGCGCAGGGCGCCAAGGCCCCTGCGGCCGAGAACTTCGGCCCCGACAAAAAGAAGGGCGGTTTCGAAAGGACTTATGTCGAAAAGGAGCGCCGCGCCCCCTCCAAGCGCTCGCTCGCAAAGCAGCAGGGCCCCTCGGTTTCCGACTTCGACGAGGACAAGAGCGGCTACAGAAAGCTGCGCGTAAAGAAGGATAAAAAACAGCAGAGCGCCCAGACGGTCAAGATAGATCACGCCGTAGTCACCACCAACGACATCCCCATCAAGGTGCTGTCCGAAAAGCTGGGCATCACCGCCGTGGAGATAACCAAGCGGCTGTTTAGGGACGGAGTAATGAAGACCGTCAACGAGAGCATCGACTACGAAACGGCCGCCCTGCTCGCCGCAGGTCTCGGCATCGAGCTCGAATACAAGCCCGAAAAGACGGCCGAGGAGATACTCTCCGAAAAGCAGGCCGACACCGTCGAGGAGATCGAAAGCCTTGTCGCCCGTCCCCCCGTCGTCACGGTCATGGGCCACGTCGACCACGGCAAGACCTCCCTTCTCGACTATATCCGCCGCCAGAACGTCGCCGCGGGCGAAGCGGGCGGCATAACCCAGCACATAGGCGCCTATTCGGTGGCCGTGGGCGGCAAGAGCATAACCTTTATCGATACCCCCGGCCACGAGGCCTTCACCGCCATGCGTGCCCGCGGCGCGCAGGTGACCGACATAGTCATCCTCGTCGTCGCCGCCGACGACGGCATCATGCCCCAGACGGTGGAGGCCATCAACCACGCCAAGGCCGCAAACGTTTCGATAATAGTTGCAATAAATAAGATAGACAAGGTGGGCGCCAATCCCGAAAAGGTCAAGCAGGAGCTCACCGCTCAGGGCCTCGTCCCCGAAGAGTGGGGCGGCGACACCCCCGTCTGCCTCATCTCGTGCAAGACGGGCGAGGGCATCGAAGGCCTTTTGGAGACGGTCATCCTCGTCGCCGAAATGAAGGAGCTGCTCGCCAACCCCGCAAGGGAGGCCCGCGGCACCGTCATCGAAGCTCAGCTCGACAAGGGCAAGGGCCCCGTCGCCACCGTGCTCGTCCAGAACGGCACGCTCCACACGGGCGACAACATAATCTCGGGCATGGTCACGGGCCGCGTCCGCGCCATGATAGACGACAAGGGCAGAACGGTAAAGGAGGCCGGCCCCTCGGCCGCCGTATATGTGCTCGGCTTCGAGAAGGTTCCCAACGCGGGCGAGAGCATCTTCGCCGTCTCG
>CALVRO010000049.1 GCA_944358655.1 uncultured Clostridia bacterium
CTGAATTTAAAAAATGTCATTTAAAATGTCATTTTATTTGTCCAAATATTCGCCCATTTTCAAGCGAGGAGGGCCTTCTGCCCGACGAACGGAGCGGAGAAATCTCCCGTGTGCCTTTTCAGATACGATTTAACCGCATATCTCTACCCATGCTTTAGAATAGTCATACAATGAGAGCCTTCGCCGTCGCTCAGAATGACTATGTTGGTTCGGGGGAATGGCGAAAAGCGGCGCGGGCGAGCCAAAGCTCGTCCGCGCCGCTTGATTTACTTGACGCTGACGCTTACAATTATTATGTTGCCGACTATTATTTTGTCGCAACCTGTTCTTTTACAACTCGCCATATTTAACGGCTATGCGTATTACTCACGTCCGCTATAAATATAGTTCGCTATAAATATTGCCGCAACGCCCTGATGTGCCTTATTCGGCGGGAGTGTTCTCGCCGCCCTCCTCCTCTTCGGGAGTCTCTTCGGGCTTTTCGGCGGGAGCCTGTACGGCGCCGACATACTGCTTGAAGTAGCTTTCGTAGAAGGCGAAGTGCTCGCTGTCGAAGTCGGCCTCGTCATAGGAATAGGTGGCGGTTATCTCCGAGGTGGAATCGGCCTCAAGAAGCATCTTGACCTTAGCGACTTCGGTGGCCTTGAGGGAGAGCACATTCCATTCGCCGTCGAAGGTGACCGAGAAAGATATGCTGCTGAAGGTGGGGAGTTCGTCGAGCCCGCCCCTCGTCATCATGCCGTACTGATAATATACGGTGGAGGCGGCGGGGTCGAGGGTGACGGAGAGAGTGTATGTGCCGTCCTCGTTGACGACAATTTCCTCGCTCGCCGTTATGGTGTCGGCGTTGACCACATAGTTGGTCATCTCGGTCTGGAACATGCCGTACTTGGCCATGTAGCTCTCCTCGGTGTAGAGTTCGGGCTGTTCCGTGCTCCACTTTGCGGTGAGGTTCGTGGTGGTATCGTCGGGAGTTTCAGCCGAACGCATATAGACTTCGGTCGCCTCCTCTCCCTGAACAAAGCAGGCCTGCGTGGCCGTCTTTACAAAGCTGGAGGTGGAGATGTCCGAGGAAACCATTATGCCGTCTTTATAATCTTTGTAGCTCCTTGTTGCCTGAGGAACCTCGAAAAACCCTAAGTTTGCCACCGTATTGGTATCGGTATAGCAATGGTAAGAGGTCTGATTGTCGAGCACATAGGCTATGTACGCAAGGTTTTCGGCGGCCGTGTGATCGGTGGGAAGGCTGCCGTCGGTGGGAGCCACAAGCCTTGTTGTGGGGCTGTCCTTAGGCGCGGGAGGCGCGGGCAGGGTGTTCTTGTCGCCGCAGCCCGAAAGGGATGCGGCGGCGGCAGGCATGCATGCCGCCGAAAGTATGAAAGCCGTAAAAATTGCCATTTTTTTCTTCATATAATCTTCCTTTTGCGCGGAGATACTCCGCAAAATTTAATTTCTTATTTTATTTGCCGCGGCACACATTTGCGCCGTAACAATACAAAATAATACGCCTTTACATAAACTTAAGATAAAGTTATCATAAACTTGAAATAAACTTTGCGAAAAATACATTCGTTGCGGCATATTTGCGACCCTATGCGACAAAATACGACCATCAAAGCCATTTATGCGGCCGCGCGGCGGCCTATAATGGTGGGGACAAAAACTATATGGAGGCACAAAAATGGCGCGAAAGATATACTTTTACTCGCTGAAGGGCGGGGTCGGCGCAACCACCTGCGCGGTGGGCGTGGGCATGGCGCTTGCCCGCGCGGGCGAGCGCACGCTCATACTAGACGGCGACAAAAACTATCCCGCCGCCCTGACGGCGGCGGGCTGCGCGGGGCGGCAGGCGTACACTTTGGAGGAGGCGCGCAGGGGCGCGTGCAGGGTAAAGCAGGCCATAGTAGAACACCCCCGCCTGCCCAACCTGTTCATACTGCCCTGCGCGGGCTGCGCGGAGGCGAGATTTGCCGAGAGCGCGGCGGGCGAGGTAGAAAATCTGTTCGACATGATCATCTGCGACGGAGCGGCGGCCTCCGCATGCGCGGAGGCCGCCGTAATATGCGAGCCCTACCCCGCAGGCATACGCGCCGCCGACATAGCCCTTGCGGCGCTGCGCGACGGGCAGTTCAAGGAGCCCGCGCTTATTATAAACAAGGTCAACGGCGGGCTTGTTTACGACGGCAGAATAATGCCGCCCAAGGACATAGCCGACCTGCTGCACGCCCCGCTTTGGGGGGTGGTGCCCGAGGATCTGACCATGCCGCTGGGCGGTATGAGGGCGGAGAGCGTTAAGGCGTTTAAACTGACCGCCGCCCGCATTGCGGGCGGCGGCACAAAGATCTACCGCGCCGTGCGGGGGTACGGCGGCGCGGGCGGATTCATAAAGCGCAAGATGAGGTACAGGATATGACGGGCGGCATACCGGGCGCCGAGGAACTGTTCGGACAGGAGATGTCCGACGGACAGAAGGGCCTGTTTTTGAGCGACTTTGCAAGGCTGTGCGCCGAATACTTCGAGGGCATGACCGACGCCGAAATGGACGCGACGCGCCTGCCCGACGGGTACTCGGTGTGCATAGTCTTTTCGGCGCGCAGGATAAAGAAGTGCCGCACGATATGACAATTTGCCGCGGCCCGCGTCAGACCTGTTCGGACAGCTGCGAGACGACGAACTGCAGCTCCTCGTCGGCGTAGGTGTACGTCCACTCGGCGGGGGCAACGTTGCAGCCCTGCTCCTCCCCTATCCCCCTGTCGTGTATGCACACGCCGTTGGGCCAGTAAATTTTGGCAACGGTGAGCTTTAAGGCCTCGCCCGTGTAGTAGACGAAGGTCGACTGCATTATGCCCTTGCCGTAGGTGCGGCAGTTCTTTTCGGCCGTGCCAGTGTAGTCGAGGTAGCCCTCGGAGAGGTCGGAGACCCATATGTCGGAGTAGTCGGCGACGCCGTAGGAGATAAGCACGCCGATGAGCGCCTCGGAGGCCGAGGCCGTGCCGTTGTTGGCCAGCACGGTCACCGAGGAATCGGCTGGAAGATAACATTCCCCGTCGGCGGCGAGGGAGAAGTTTGGCACGCTCTCTATGGCGAAATCCTCGCGGCCGAGCCCGCTCGAGGGCTTATACTCGGCGTAGCCCGCCAAGGTGTGGCCGCTCTGCGGGTAGTTTTTTACAAACAGCGAGCCTATCTGCTGCATGGCCGAAACGTAGCCGCCGCCGTTGTTCCTGAGGTCGAACATCAGCCGATCGCAGCCGAGGGAATTGTACACCGAAAAGAGCTCGGCTATCTCGTCGGGCGCGTTGCCGTAGAACTGCGACAGCGCCATATAGGCCGTGCCCTCGGGCAGGAAGGCGTAGGCGTCGCTCTCCTCCCTCTCTATCTGCCTGCCGTCCGGGCCGTAAACAACATTGTAGACGGCGTCGTCCGTGGCCATGAAGGCGTAGCTCATGGTGTAGTCCTCGCGGGCGAGCGTGTAGCTGCCCCTGTCTGTGAGCACGGTGAAGCTCTCGCCCGTCTTGCGGGCGGACACGAAGGCGGAGAAGTCGGAAGTGTCCTCCACTGCATACTCCTCGCCGCCGCAGGCGCACGAGATTATGCGCTCGCCCGCGCGCAGACCCGCGCGCGAGGCGGGGGAATTGCCCGATACCGAGGCGACGTACACGCCGCCCTCGATGCCCTCCGCCGCGCCGTCGGGGATGAGCTGGTAGCTGACGCCTATGCCGCTGCGGCTGCCCGAGTTGGAGGCCTGAGTGCTCCTGTACTCCTCGGCCGTGTAGTAGCGCGAATAGATGTCGAGCACGTTGCCAGAAAGATTTTCAAGCCCCGCCGCGCGCACGTCGTCGGGGTCGACGGACTCGTAGTAATACTTTTGTATATACGCCGAGGCCCAGTCGAGCGTGGAGAGATAGAGCCCGCAGTCGGGCATGCACGAGGCAAAGACTATCAGCGCGAGCGCAAGGGGCAGCGCTATCATTATTTTTGTAATTGCTGAAGAGCGAACGTTTGTCAAGTTGAACCTACTTTGCGCGATAGAGCGCGTTTAAGAGTACGAGCGTGACCGCGTCCTTGAATGAACAGGGATCGAGGCCGGTGGTGTCGCGCACCTTTTTCAGCCTGTAGATGAGCGTGTTGCGGTGCATGAACAGGGTGCGCGCCGTTTTGGCGACGTTGAGGTCGTTTTCAAAGAGGGCGCGCAGCGTGACCATGAGTTCCCTGTCCTCGAAGATGCGCACGAAATTTTTAAGATCGTAGCCCTCGAGCAGCTGCTCGCGCCGCGACTTGCCCAGAGCCCCCACGATTTTGCCAAGCGACAGTCCGCCGCCCTCGGAAAGTGGCATACAGACACGACCTCCGCCAAAAATATTTTGCCCGTCGCCCGAAGGGCGCTTATAAGATAGTTTTGCCGTTGCGGCAAAAAAATTGCTTTTGCGATAAAAAAGCCGCCCCGCCGGCGCAAATAAAATTCGGGCATGTCAATTATACTATAATTATAGAAATTTTACAACGACTTTGCCCCGCGCATTGTGTGCGGCGGATGAAAATTTTGTGCGCGCCCGTCGCCCGCCCCTCCGAAGGCGCAAAATTTAGTTTTTATGAACTATCCCTCGCCCTCCTCGGGGCGGCGTGCAAAGTTTTTACAAAAAAAAGTGAGTAATAACAACAAAATTTTCGTATTGACCTTGACATATAGCGAATTTTGTATTAAAATATATGAAGTAGAAGAATTTATTTTTTCTGCGCAAAGGCAAATTTAGGTAGGCGAGCGTTCGGCCGCGCGGCGAACACGGCGGGCGCTGACTTTTAAAAAACTGTTACGGAGAATTACTATGACAACTGCAAACAACAAGAAGTCAATCAAGACTGCCGTGGTAGTAACCTACATCATCGCCCTGCTTGTGCTCATAGCCGGCTGGTTCGCACCCGCTTTCGGCTTCGACACGGGAATGGAACTTGTGGACACGATGATGTTCTGGTATGTGCCCGCGCTCATCAACACGTTCCTCTATCCCTTCACGGGCAGCAACCTCATCCCCATTGAGGGCAAGTATGCCGAACTGCCTTCGTTTGCAAACTACGGCGGACAGCTCATCCCCGACGTAGACCTGCAGATGACGGCTCTTCTGCTTCTCGTCTATCTGGTTATCACCGCGCTCGGCATAATCTTCCTCATCCCCGTGCTCGCCGGCAACAGGGAAAAGAAGACCAGCCTTGTATGTGCATACGTCATAGAGGGCGCTGCGGCCTTTGCGCTCGCACTCATGGTAGCCTTTGTGGCCTACGCTCCCGATCTGCCCCAGTACGGCTTCGGCCGCATAGTGCTGTGCTTCCTCAACGTCATCTGCGTGCTCGGCGCAACACTCATCATCATAGCCATTCAGGCCATGGTGGCAAAGCGCTCGTACGGATTTGCGCAGGTAGTGCTCTGCCTGCTCTCGCTGGCGGCCATAATGTTTGCCTGCCTTGACCTCGACTATATCATCGGTCTCGGCGTCGGCGACGGCTGGGCCGACTTCCTCGACATGATAAACGTTCAGGAAGGCTTCATCTCGCTCGTATATCTTCTTCCCGTTGTGGGTCTGATGGTATGGGGCATGGTAAACGGCGACTTCTCCTATATCTGGAACGACGCCAACACCGTTACAATTAACATTCTCAACGTTGCCCTGTTTGCGCTCTTTGTAGTGCTCGTGCTCAACGTTATTATAGACTTCATCGGCGTTATGGCCGGAAACAAGACCAAGAACGGCGTCATCCTTGCACACAAGGGCGGAAAGATATTCGGCCTTGTAAGGTATCTTATAGCGCTCGCCCTGCTCATAGTAGTTCTTGTACTTACGATAGTTGAAAAGCTGTGGATAGGCTTCAGCATCTATGCTGTCATCCTGTTTGTAGCTCTCGCCGTCATAATTGACATTGTAAGGCTGTGCCGCGTTCCCGCCCAGAAGAGAAAGGCGGCCGAACAGCAGCAGAAGGCCCTGATCATCTCCGGCGAAGGCATTGACGACGAAAACGAAGAGGCCACCGACCTTGTCGGCGACAACGTTATCGCCCAGCCCGCTCCCGCAGCCGCCTATACCGAGACGGCCGCAGAGCCTCAGCAGATGACCATTGCCGAGATACCCGCCGAAGAAACCGCAGAGGAGCCCGTTGTTGAAGAGACTCCCGCAGAACCTTTGGTCTACACCCCCAGACCCGTCGTTTACAACGGCCCCACCGACGACTTCCTCGACACCCTCACCACCGAGGAGAAGATCGAATTCAGCAAGGCCTTTATCGACAAGACCAAGGGCAACCTTCCCGCGAACATGCCCGAGTACGACATAGGCGGACAGAACGACGACTTCTTCCCCGCAATATTCCTCAACCTCGGCAGATTCCGCGCCATGCTCTCCAGCGGCCTGATGCGCAAGATCTACAAGTATCTCAACTCAAAGTAATTCGCATTTGACGAACGCCTCCGCGGCTCTGCCGCGGAGGCGTTTTTTGTGTCGGAACGGACGGGGCAGACCGTGGCATCCCATAAAAATATCGATATATTGCCTTTGGCAATTCGATATGCCCCCCTCGGGGCTCGATATGGCCGCGACGAGTCGCGGCCTCGATATGCGGCGCTCTTCGCGCCGCGTTGTGGCGGAGAAACAGAAAACGCCACCTCCCTCGGGTAGAGGAGGTCATTTCGAGCGTAGCCGAGAAATCCCCCCGATTACTTTTCAGATACACTTATTCCGCACTATGCCTCCCCGTCGCATGGGGAGGTGGCCGCGCGCTGAATGCGCGGCCGGAGAGGGCGATAATTCTGATATTCTATCCTCATTGTCATCCCGAGCGACGGCGAAGGATCTGAAAATGTCGATATATTGCCTTTGGCAATTCGATATGCCCCTTTCGGGGCTCGATATGGCCGCGACAAGTCGCGGCCTCGATATGCGGCGACAAAGTCGCCGCGTTATGGTAAAAGTTTTTAAAACGCCCCCTCAGTCGGCAATAAATTGCCGACAGCTCCCCATAGCGACGGGGAGCCAAGGTGTGGCGTTGCCCCGTTTGTCCGTCGGCTACGCCTCCGAGATACATTCGGCGACGCGCACTCCTACATTATAAGGCTG
>CALVRO010000050.1 GCA_944358655.1 uncultured Clostridia bacterium
ACGGAGTGCAGGTATTTTTACCTTGTTCTCGCGCAAAACTGTAGTATTTGCGCGAAAGAGGAGCCGCAGGCGCTAAAGGGACGGAAGGCAAATTCATTTGCCTTCCTCCGATAGGCGCCTTGGGGCGACGAGCCTTGCGGCGACGAGCTTCGCGCTTTAGCCCGCTTTTGCGCTCAATCCTTCCACTTGTACTCGTGCAGTTCGCCCCTGTCGTTCATGCCCTCAAAGTTGCCCTGCCTCAGCCCCTCGTACACGGCTATCGCCGCCGAGTTGGAGAGGTTCAACGACCTCAATTCTCCCATCATGGGTATGCGCACGCAGTCGTCGGGGTGGGCAATGAGGAGTTCCTCGGGCAGCCCCTTAGTCTCCTTGCCGAACACCATAAAGTCGCCTTCGCTGTAGTTTACGTCGGTGTAGCGCCTGCGCGCCTTTGTGGTAAAGTAATATATTTTGGCCTCGGGATATGCCGCCTGCAACTCGGCAAGGCTCTCCCATATCTTTACGTCCACATACTGCCAATAGTCCAGGCCCGCGCGCTTTAAATATCTGTCGCTTATCTCAAAGCCCAAGGGCTTAACAAGGTGCAGTCTGCACCCCGTGGCCGCGCATGTGCGCGCAATGTTGCCCGTGTTCTGCGGTATTTCGGGCTCTACCAAAACAATGTTGAACATATCCGTCCGCCATAAAAAAATTATTTTCTCGGGAGAGAGGGGAGGCCCCTCTCTTTCTTATTATATTATACCCGCTCCCGCGCGCATAGGCAAGTCAATTTTCACTTTCGACAAATTTTTTTTACATTTAATTGACAAAGCTGTTACATTCCTGTTACAATTATTGTGACTTAATACGGAGGAAATTTATTTATCATGTCAATAGACGGCGTTTTACAGATCGTTTACGCTCTCTTCTACCTGCTCGGCGGCATAACGGTGTTCATGCTCGGCATGGACATCCTCGGCTCCAATCTCGAAAAGGCCGCTGGCAGCAAAATGCGCCACCTCATCGGCAAGGCCACAAAAAATAAGTATGTCGGCATAGCCACGGGCACGGCCATCACCGCCATCATCCAAAGCTCGTCGGCCACCACCGTAATGGTCGTCGGCTTTGTCAATATCGGAATGATGACGCTCGTGCAGGCCACGTCCATTATAATGGGCGCCAACATAGGCACCACGATAACCGCCTTCATCTCGGCGCTGTCCATGGGCAATTTCGAACTCGACATCACCGCCGTTTTCGCCCTCGTCGCCTTCATCGGCCTGATGATGACCCTCTTTTCCAAGGAGGATAAAACCAAGCGCATCGGCTTCATCCTGGCAGGCCTCGGCATGATTTTCGTCGGCCTCTACACCATGTCCTTCACCGTTACAAGTCTCACGGAGACCGAAGGCGAGGTGCAGACCGCCATAATAAATATGTTTACAAGCATCGGCTACGGCAAAACAGAGCTCACATGGGAGATCCTCGTGCTCTTCCTTCTCGGCCTCGGCCTCACGGGCATAATGCAGTCGTCGTCGGCCGTCACCGCCATAGTCATCACTCTCGCCGGCAGTGGACTCATCAGCCTGCAGATGGCCCTCTTCATAGTGCTGGGCACCAACATAGGCACCTGCTTTACGGCTGTCATCTCCTCGATAGGCACCAACGTAAACGCCCGCCGCGCCGCGTGCATACACCTCTGCTTCAACATAATCGGCAACATAATCTTCGCCGTTCCCACCATAATCTGGGGTTCTGACATTGCCGCCCTTCTCGAAAGCTGGATGCCCGGCAACGTCACATGGCAGATAGCCATATTCCATCTCTTCTTCAACTTCACCACCACGCTCATACTCATGTGGTTCATACCCCAGCTCGTCAAGCTCTCCACGCTGCTCGTGCGCGACAAGAAGGGCGGAAAGAAGGCGGAAGAGGCCGAGGAGAGCAACGAAATGCTCGACGACCGCCTGCTCAAAACGCCCGCCATCGCCGTCGGTCAGGCCCGCAAGGAGATAGTAAAGATGGGCCAGCTCGCCTTCTCCAACTACAAGCTGGCGCTCGAAATGCTGCTCAGCGGCGACCTCTCCAAAAAGAGCATGTTCGCCGAAAACGAAAAGCACATCGACGAGCTCAACAAGTACATAACCACCTTCCTCGTCAGGCTGTCCTCCGAGGATATCTCCGAAACGGACGAAAAGAAGGTCTCGTCCTTCTACCACGTCACCAGCGATATCGAACGCATAGGCGACTACGCCGAAAATATCGTCGAGTATGCCGAGGAAATGTCCAAAACCGAGGCCACCTTCTCCGAGCACGCCCGCGCCGAAATTTCCGAAATGGACGGCTATATCACCGAGCTCTATAAAAATGTGGAGATGGCCTTCTCCAACCACAACCTCAGCTATACGCAGAATATCGAGATGGCCGAAAACGAGGTCGACCAAATGTGCGCCAAGATGAAGGAGGCCCACATACGCCGCACCAACGAGGGCAGGTGCTCGCCCGAAGCGGGTTCCGTTTATCTGCAGCTGGCCGTCAATCTCGAGCGTATAGGCGACCACATGAACAATATCGCCAACTCCATAAAGACCTACGTCACACCCGACGCGTAAAGCTTTCTTCGGGCGTCGCAACATGGTTAGTTGGCGCATATATCCCGATCAATCGTAATATTATCATCCCCGCCGACCCCTCGGCGGGGATGATTTTATGTGTGAAGCAAACAGGCCGAGTTATACTCGGCTTTCTGCGAAGTTAGCCTTGCGGCGACGGGGCTCGCAGTCCCTCCCCTCCGGTAGAGCATGTCATTTCGAGCGTAGCCGAGAAATCTCCCCGGGACTGCTTCAGATACACTTTTACCACAGCTTGTCCGTCGCTATTGTTTGGAGATGCCTCGGCAACGCGCGCTCATGCTCTCATTGCATCAGACTATATTGGCGCGCTGCTCGGCATGACAGGGGGGAGGGGTGGCGGCGCGCGCCCTCGGGAGAGAGTATGTCATTTCGACCAAGCGAGGCCGAAGGCCGAGCGCGCGGAGAAATCTCCTTGGGTACAGCTTCAGATACTTTTTTACCTCTCCGCGAAGCGTGCGCAGCCTTGCGAGCACCCTCCGAAAGACTTAAGCAAACGAACTTAAGCCGTGCCGCAACTAAAGTTACGGCTTGCGAAGGTGAGTTTGCGTTTCGCGCGGAGCGCACAAATCTTCACCTCAGCCTCGCGCAAAACCGTGGCTTTTGCGCGAAAGAGGAGCCGCAGGCTATAAAGCAGGCAAGCCGAGTTTACTCGGCTTGCTGCGAAGTTAGCTTTGCGGCGACGAGGAGAAATCTACCCGGCTATGCTTCAGATACACTTTTCACCACAATGCGGCGAATATCGCCGCATATCGAGGCCGCGCTCGCGCGGCCATATCGAGCCCCGAATGGGGCATATCGGGTTGCCGAAGGCAACATATCGATCATATTATCCACTCCGTAGAAATGTCTGAAAACATAAAATACTCCTCACTTTGCACCCAAACTGTTGACTTTTTATGCGGTTGAGTATATAATTGAGATATAGTTACTTCGGTAACGAATTTTTTTGTTCAGGCGTAAAATGGAAGATCTTTTTTTAAAATTCACAGTCGGCATTTTAAAGCTCAACAAGCTCGTTCAGCGCATCAAGGTCGCCGAAATGAAAAAGTTCGGCCTCAAGTCGGTGCACGTCATGTGCATCTACTACCTCAACGAGCACCGCGACGGCCTCACCGCCACCGACCTCGTAAAGCTCACGTTAGAGGACAAGGCGGCCATTTCGCGCGCCCTTTCGGGCATGCGGCAGATGGGCTATGTCGACTATAATTCCTCGTCCCACAACGCGCCCGTGCGCCTCACGCAAAAGGGAGTTGAGCTCGCCTCCTACATATCCACGCGCATTGCCTCGGCCGTCGACGCTGGCAGCGAAAATTTTACGCCCGAACAGCGCGACTTTTTCTATAAGTCGCTCATCTCCATTTCGGAGAAGCTTGAAAAATACTACAACGACCTGCCCAAACACAGCGGACAGGACGGGGAGTGACAATGATTAAAATTTTGTCGGATTCAGGGTGCGACGTCGAAAAGGGTCTCGCCGAAAGCTTGGGCATTACCGTTCTGCCAATGTCCGTCCGCTTCGGCAGCGAGGAATTTACCGACGGCTTCACCCTCTCGCACGAACAATTCTTTGAAAGGCTTATCGAGAGCGACGAACTGCCCCAGACCAGCCAGGTAAACGAGTTCACCTTTGCCGAAAATTTTGCGCGTCTGACCGCCGAAGGCGACGAGGTGCTGGCAATAACCATATCCTCCAAGCTCTCGGGCACGCACTCCTCCGCAGTCAAGGCGTCGAAAAAATTCGGTGGAAAGGTGTTCGTTGTCGACTCGTGTTCGGCTGCCCTCGGTCAGAGGATACTGTTGAACTACGCCATCCGCCTCGTTGAGGGCGGCGCCACATCCGCCGCGGAGGTCGCGGCCGAGCTCAATCGTGTAAAGGGCAAAATTCGTCTTTTGGCAGTTCTCGACACATTAAAATTTTTAAGAAAGGGCGGGCGCATCTCCACAATTACGGCCATGGCGGGCACCATGCTCTCCATCAAGCCCGTCATTACGATCGAAAACGGCGAAGTAAAACTAATCGGCAAGGCGGTGGGTTCCAAAAAGGGCAACAACCTTTTAAATCAGATCGCGCAAAAGAGCGGTATTGACTTCGACATGCCCTACGTTCTGGGCTATTCGGGCCTCTCGGACGCACTGCTCAAAAAGTACATTACCGACAGCCAACACCTTTGGAAGGATAAAACCGACGAGCTTCCCTATTACTTAATAGGCAGCACCATAGGCACCCATGTAGGCCCGGGCGCAATAGCCGTGGCTTTCTTTGCTAAATAGTTTGCAAGTGATTATTTATCCGAATAGATCACCCGCTTTTTCTCACATACGATAGTAATATAGGAAAAGTAAGCTTAATAATTTGTAAGGGATAAGCTATCCGAACAGACTAACCATTATTTGCCCACACCATGCAAGCGTAAGGGGTAAGGAAACTTATGTAAGGAATTCCCTAATAACGTTTTGTAGTAAGCAAGGCACCTGCGGCCGTAATTGTTTAAGGTCGGCTGAAATAAATTGCAGCGGACATTTTGTAACTGTAGCGTATATGTGAGGTGTTTATAGCGTCCATGTAGTGCATATGTTGGAGGCGCGCGGCCATTCGGCCGCGCGCCTCCACGCTTCATGTTGTCATTTCGAGTGCCGAGAAATCTCCCCGGCCACGCTTCAGAAACACTTTTACCACAGCTTGTCTGTCGCTATCGCTTGGAGATGCCTCGGCAACGCGCGCTCATGCTCGGCTATGTTCCGACATTTATGGCGCGCTGCTCGGCATGACATGGGGGAGGGGAGGACAGCGCTTGTGCGACTGTACTTTGGAGAGAGCGTGTCATTTCGAGCGTAGCCGAGAAATCTCCACGGCACCGTTTCAGATACACTTAATACCACAATATGGCCTCTCCTTCGCATGGAGAGGTGTCAGCGTGCGAGAACACGCTGACGGAGAGGTCGAAAAAAAGGAAAACGCCACCTCAGTCGGCAACGGGGCTTCCCCTCGGGTAGAGCATGTCATTTCGAGCGTAGCCGAGAAATCTCCTCGGTACCGTTTCAGATACACTTATTCCGCAATATGGCCTCTCCTTCGCATGGAGAGGTGGCCACACGCGTGAGCGCGTGGTCGGAGAGGTCGAAAATTATAATATTTATTCCCTATTGTCATCCTGAGCGATAGCAAAGGATCTCATTGCTCGACTCAACGGAGCCCATACAGAGATGCCTCGGCAACGCGCGCTCATGCTCTCATTGCATCCAACTATATCGGCGCGCTGCTCGGCATGACAAGGGGAGAGGGAGATTGCCGCGAAAGAGGAGCCGCAGGCGCAAACGGCATACAAGGCAGGTTTATCTGCCTTGTTGCAAAAAGCGACTTGCAAAAATAATGTCACCACTCCGCGAAGCGTGCGCAGCCCCGCGAGCACCCTCCGAAAATATAAGCAAACGAACTTAAGCCGTGCCGCAACATTGGTTGCGGCTTGCGAGGGTGAGTTTGCGCTTTGCGCAGAGCGCAAATATCAATTCCTCAGCCTCGCGCAAAACTGTAGTATTTGCGCGAAAGAGGAGCCGCAGGCTATAAAGCAAACAAGCCAAGTTTACTTGGCTTGTTGCGAAGTTAGCCTTGCAGCGACGATGCGGCGACGAATTACCCGTTAATTAAGGCGGAGGCGCATTTATGCACCTCCGCCGTTAGAATATTCAAAAAATATAAATTATAGTGTCGAAAATTGTTGTATTATCTATATTATCTGATTTATCTGTATTAAAAAATTGCAGTACAGTTAATACAACTCATGTCAGCGCTTTATAATTTTCTATCTCTCTTTTAATCTCCTCGGGGCGTGAGAGGAACTTTATTTTATACTCCTTGCCGTTTCTGAGCTTGATTGTTAGGGACGAAAAATCTATCAGCCCTTTAAGCGAACTGAAGGTCGAAGCCATGGTGCTTGCGGTATAAATTCCGGCAACGTCCACATGCTTTACGGCTCGCCACTTCTTTTCGGCGAAGAAGAATATCTTCTGCTCGTTTACTTTAATAAGCTCCTTGTTGGTTTTAAGGAACATTACTTCCTCATACCCGCAGAAGATGACTATTGCGGCCGAAATAAAGGCGAGCAGCGCAAAAACAAAGGGTGAGCGCGGCAAAAAGCCTATGCTTATACCCAGCACGGCCGCCCACGCCGCCGCAAATATGCCGATGACCACGGCCGTCTTAGCAGACCTAAAGCCTATCAGCTTGGCCTCGTTAAACTCTTTATTTTCCATAAAGTCCTCTTTAATACTATGTTCGCCGAAATCAAACGCCTACACCCCTCAAGGGGCCCCCTCTGCCGTTTCCGCAATATATGCGGAGCCTCGGCAGAGCAGCGCT
>CALVRO010000051.1 GCA_944358655.1 uncultured Clostridia bacterium
CGATAGGCCCCTTTTTAAGCTATCTCGGCGAGGCGGCGGGGCAGGCCGCCTCGGGAGCGGGGATAGTGCTGCTGATAACATCGCTGTACTCGTCCACAAATTTTTTCTATCATCTGAGGCGCAGCGGCGAAATAATTTACGGCAGCGTGCGCAGCGGAGGGGGAGTGCGCCTGAGGTTCAAGTGCGCGGGTGCCGTGCTTGCAAGCGTGCTCATGTGCGCGGCGGGCAGCGCCGTGCTGGTGGCGTGCGCCGCTTTTCTCTCGCGTATGCTGCCCAAATTTGCCGCCACGGCCGTCCGCCTTATTGCAGCGGCGGCTCTGCTGTTGGGCGCCGCGCTCGCCCTCAATAAGTTCGCTTGCCCCTACAGAACGGAGGCGGGCAGTTTTCTGCCGGGCAGTCTGCTCACCGCCGCCCTCTGGCTGGTATTCGCCCAAGGCTTTGCGCTCTACATGTCCTTTGCCGACTTTTCCCGCCTCTACGGCGCGGCGGCCGCCGTCATTATATTCTTGCTCTGGTGCTATGTAATGACCTGCTGCCTCGTCGTCGGCATTATCTACAATTCCATGTTTTTCCCCGCCCGCCCCGCCAATCTTTCCGCCCTGTATAAATTTTGACCGCACGCAAAAACGCCCGCATCTCCCGCGGGCGTTTTTTGTTAAATTATAGTGTTCAATATTTAATGGAGCATGCTATCGCCAATGCTCCGGGGCCTATGTGGCAGGCCACGCTGAGCGACAGCGGATCCATATATGTAAATTCCACGTCGGGGAAGGCGGCGATTATTTCGTCCTTAAAGGCCTGCGCCTCCTCGGGGCATTGAGTGTGGGCTACGCTCACGGTCATCTTGCCCTCTTTATAGGCCTGTGCGAAGCGCGTGTTCAAATCGTTTTTCACGGCGTCTATCATCAGCTGCTTGGCGTCGGAAAGTTTTCTCACCTTGGCAAACTGGTCGAGCTTTTCGCCCTGTATCTGCAGCACGGGCTTTATCTTTAAAAGGGTGCCTATCGCCGCCACGGCGGGCGTTATGCGTCCTCCCTTTTTAAGGTATTTCAGCGTCGTCACGGCTATGTAGATGGAGGAGGTGTGCGCCGTCTCCGTCAACCAGTCGTAGATCCCCTTTGCGCTCTTGCCCTCTTTTATCATCTTCAGGGCGTCGTTTACGGCCTGTTTCTGCGTTATCGAAACTCTGTGGTTGTCCAGGGCGAAAACTCTGCCCTTGAATTCCTCCTCGGTCTCGGCCATGTGCTTTATCACGAGCGCCGTCTCCGAAAGTCCGCTCGAAAGGGGCATGTAAAGTATATTGTCGTATTCCTTCAATATCCTTCTCCACCTTTCGGCCACGTCGAAGGGGTTGGGCTGCGAGGTCGACACTCTGACGTTGTCGTCGGTCAGATATTCGTAGAACCTGTCTATGCTCAGATCCTCTTCCTGAAAGTGCTGTTTGCCGTCGACGATGATGGGAGTGGGTTGAATTTCGATTCCCAGCGCTTCGGCCTGCTCCACCGAGTAGCCGCAGTTGCTGTCGGTAACGATTTTAATGCTCATATTAACTCCTCGAGGCGCTGTGCGCTCTCTGTTAACTATATTATATACCCGCTCGCCCGTCTTGTCAACATAAAAATTTTGGGTGTCAGTATCTGATGCACGCCGCCACGGCGAGCGCGCCGGGGCCTATGTGGCAGGAAACGCTGAGCGAAAGGGGGTCGCAGAAGGTAAAGGGTACGTCGGGGAAGGCGGAAATAAGCTCGTCGCGGAATACGGCGGCCTCGGCCTCGTTCTGCGTGTGAGCTATGGATATGCTCATCTTGCCCGCCTCGCGCAGCTCTTTAAATCTCGTTTCAAGGTCGTGCCTTACGGCCTCCGTCATCACCTGTTTGGCGTCGGCCAGCTTTCTAACCTTCTTGAACTGATCGAGCTTTTCGCCCTGTATCTGCAGTACGGGCTTTATCTTCAGAAGAGTGCCTATCGCCGCCACGGCGGGGGTCAGTCTGCCTCCCTTTTTAAGGTACTTTAATGTGTCTACCATGATATATATGCTCGACTGCATCTTGGTAGCCGTCAGCCAGTCGTATATCTCCTTTGCGCTCTTGCCCTCCTTTGCCATGGCAAGGGCGTCCTCAACGCTCTGGCGCATGGTTATGGAGATCCTCTGGTTGTCCACAACGTACACCCTGCCCGCAAAGTCGGTCTCGGCGAGGTGCGTCAGCGTGCGGCAGGTCTCCGAAAGACCCGACGACATGGGTATGTGCACTATTTCGTCGTAGTCGGCAAGTATGCTCTTCCACAGCTCGCCCACGTCGTAGGGAGTGGGCTGCGAGGTCGAGACCTGCGCGTCCGACCTCAGTTTATCGTAAAACTGCTCCTGAGTGAGCGAAATATCCTCAAAAAACTGTCCGCCGTCGATAAGTACGGGCATGGGCACAACGAATACGCCCATCTCCTTCGCCATCGACTGCGTTATGCCGCTGTTGCTGTCTGTAACTATAGCTGTCCTCATATTGTCGTCTCCAAATTTAATGTGCACATTATATCATATAAATGTTGAATAGTCAACACAAAGCGCGTGCATAGGCATTAAAAGGCGATCAGAGCTCGGCTATGACCTCGATTTCTACAAGGCAGCCCTTGGGAATGTCCTTAACGGCCACGCAGCTCCTCGCGGGGCGGGAGGTGAAGTGGAGGGCGTACACCTCGTTAAAGGCCGAAAAATGGCCCATGTCGGCGAGGAAGCATGTAGTTTTGACAACCTTCGAAATGTCGCTCCCCGCCGCCTTTAAAAGGCCCTCTATGTTGCGGCAGACCTGCTCGGTCTGACCCCCTATGTCCTTGGCGGAGATCGCGCCTGTGGCGGGGTCAACGGGTATCTGTCCCGAAGCGTAAACCATGTTTCCGCATATAACGGCCTGCGAATAGGGCCCTATCGCCGCGGGCGCGGCAGTCGTTGAAATGATCTTCATCTTGCCTTTCTCCTCTGTTAAAGTACTTTAAAGCCCTCTTGCTTGAGGCGCTCTTTTATCTGGCGTATGTGCTCGAAATTCCTCGTCTCTATCTGCAGTTTGAGGTAGCACCCGTTTACGGCCGTGCCCTCGCTCGTCCTTTCGTGCAGAACGGCGGTAACGTTGCCGCCGCACTCGGCTATCACCGTCGAAACGCCCACCAGCTGGCCGGGCTTGTCCATGAGTTCGAGGGTGAGCGAGCACTGCCTGCCGCTCATCAGCAGGCCCCTGTTAATCACGCGCGAGAGTATGGTTACGTCTATGTTGCCTCCCGAGATCAGGCAGCACACCTTTTTGCCCGCAAGGCCGGGTATCTTGTCGTACATCACGGCGGCTAAAGATACGGCTCCCGCGCCCTCGGCTATCATCTTCTGCTTTTCTATAAGCGCGAGTATTGCCGCCGAAACCTGGTCGTCCGACACCGAAACAATGCCGTCGAGATACTTCGAGCACAGCTCGAATGTAGTCGTCCCGGGCTCCTTTACGGCTATGCCGTCGGCAATGGTGGAAACGGAGGGCAGGCACTCTATTTTGTGGTGCTCGACCGAGGTCAGCATGGAGGGGGCCCCCGACGACTGCACGCCGTACACCTTTATGCGGGGGTCGAGCGATTTTACGGCAAACGCCACGCCCGAGGCCAGCCCGCCCCCGCCTATGGGTACTACAACGACGTCGACGTCCGAAAGCTGGTCGAGTATCTCAAGGCCTATCGTGCCCTGTCCGGCAATTACGTCGTCGTCGTCGAAGGGGTGAATGAAGGTGTAGCCCATCTCGCACTTCAGTCTCTCGGCCTCGTTGTGCGCGTCGTCGTACACGCCGGGCACGAGCATCACCTCGGCGCCGTAGCTCTTGGTGGCCTCCACTTTGGAGATGGGTGCCCCGTCGGGCATGCAGATTATCGAGCGTATGCCGAATTTCTGCGAGGCGAGTGCGACGCCCTGCGCGTGATTGCCCGCCGAGCAGGCTATAACGCCGCGCGCCTTCTCCTCGTCGGAAAGGCCCGCTATCTTGTAGTAGGCGCCTCTCACCTTAAACGAGCCCGTTATCTGCAAATTTTCGGTCTTTAAATACACCTTGCAGCCGCTGTTCTCCGAAAGCACGGGCGAATATATCATGTCCGTCTGTCTTATGGCGTCCTTCAAAACGTGACGCGCGTGATACACCTTGTCCAAAGTCAACATAAGCTATACCTGTATATAAAAAAATATACAATATTATACATTGTCCGGCCGCCATTGTCAAATAAATAATGCTTTAAATGACGATATGCATTTATAAAAGCCAAAAAAAACGGGGCGGCGCGGAAAAAATTTTCCGCACCGCCCTCCGATGAACAGGCGTTATGAGAGATGACTTTCAATCAATATATATGATATAGTTGCTCTCAAGATTTTTTGCAATGTTTTCAAGGTCGGTATGGGTAAGAAGGTTTCTTTCAAAGGCCCGTTCAAGCGAGGTAAAGCTGCTCTTAAGTTCGCCGTCATACATCCCGTAAAAAAGCAGCCTCTGTCCCGTGGGATAGTTGAACGTCACGCCGTCGATCACTTCCTGCGATAGGGCCGTGGTATAGTCGCCGTCGCCGTCAACAAAGAGGGCGAACATGCCGCCGTTGCACATATAATATACCCTCAGCGAAAGCGAATCCGGGTCGGTTCCCTCGTGTTCGGCCACATAACTGTCTATTATGGTCTGTGTTGTAGACCAGTTCCATCCGTTATTGTAGTTTGAAAGCAGCCAAATAAGTTGGTTGCGAGTAAGTGCGCCCGCCTCGTATGCTTGCTCAAGGTCGTATATCCCGCCGTTGCGGTACACGCACAGTTGCTGCGAGTCGGGGTAGGTGAAAAGTACGCCGCCGACGTAGTCGTGCGTTATTGCCGAGGCATATCCGAAAGGCCCGTTGACGTAGAAAACAAAGGTGTCGCCATAGCGCGCGCGGACATCCAATGAAATGTCGTCCGTCCCGAGCTCGGAGTAGTCGTTTTCGTCCAGCCATGCCCTCTCTATTTTCTCTGTTTTCGCCGCAGACAGGTCTGTCGGTTGCGACGGATCGGGGGAGGGCGGAGGGTTTGCGGAGAGCTTGTCACCCTGTCCGCAGGCACTTAAAGAAAGCGCAAACAGTATTCCCGCCGCAGCGGCAATAAATTTAAATAAGTTTTTCATGGTTTTGTCCTCGCTGTTATTATAATATAATTTGCGCACAATGTCAATACGGCAAAAAAATGTAGCCCATCTGTTAAAAGGCGGCTGTTGCTTGTATAGTAGTGGCAACTCATTATATAAACAATCGCAAGACGAAATTTGTTGGTAAAAATTAAATTTGTAAATTTTGTACAGCAATTAGCCTCCCCGTCGCTATGGGGAGGTGTCTGCGTGCGAGAGCACGCAGACGGAGAGGGCGAAAAAAGAAAAAGAACGCCCCCTCAGTCGGCAATAAATTGCCGCCAGCTCCCCATATCGACGGGGAGCCATAATGGGGCGTTGCTCCGTTTGTCCATCGGCTTACGCCTCCGAGATGCCTCGGCAACGCGCGCACGCGCTCGGTTTTAAACCTACTCTTATGGCTGCTCGGTATGACAAGGAGGAGGGAGTGGTGCTGCCCCCTCCCTCGGGCAGAGTATGTCATTTCGACCAAGCGAAGCGCGCGGAGAAATCTCCCCGGAACCGCTTCAGATACACTCACACCACATTATGTTTTACAGAGGCGAAAGGCGCGGGGTGGGCGGGTGGGCCAGACTTGTCATCCCGAGCAACAGCGAGGGATCTCCCTGTTCGACTACTTCAAAGCATGGATAGAGATGCCTCGGCAACGCGCGCTCTTGCTTATGTTGCGTCCTGATCTTTCGGCGCGCTGCTCGGCATGACAGGGTGGGGTAGGGTAGGCGCGCTGCTCGGCATGACATAGGGGAGTGGTGGAGTTGCGCGCCCTCGGGCAGAGCATGTCATTTCGGGCAAGCGTAAGCGCCGCTTTCGCCATGAACGCAAGCAATTTTTGATGAACGCGAACAAGATGCGAAACCGAAGCACACGAAGTGTGCGAAACGGAGAAATCTCCAGGGTTGCGCTTCAGATACACTTTACACCGCAATATTGCCTCTCCTTCGTATGGAGAGGTGTCTGCGTGCGAGAGCACGCAGACGGAGAGGTCGAAAAAAGAAAAAGAACGCCCCCTCAGTCGGCAACAAGTTGCCGCCAGCTCCCCATGGCGACGGGGAGCCATCACGTGGTGTTGCCCCGTTTGTCCGTCGGCTTACGCCTCCGAGATACATTCGGCGACGCGCACTCCTACCTTATAAGGAAACCCG
>CALVRO010000052.1 GCA_944358655.1 uncultured Clostridia bacterium
CTGAATTTAAAAAATGTCATTTAAAATGTCATTTTATTTGTCCAAATATTCGCCCATTTTCAAGCGAGGAGGGCCTTTTGCCCGACGAACAGAGCGGAGAAATCTCCCGTGTGCCTTTTTAGATACGATTTAACCGCATACCTCTGCCCATGCTTAATAACAGTCGGACAATGAGCGCCTTCGCTGTCGCTCGGGATGACAGAGAGGAGCGCAATGCATTAAACAGAATGTATTATATATCCGAGCCGCGCGGCCGTCAACTTTTTTGACGGCCGCGCGGCGCTCTTTTTATGTTGTATTATATATCGCCCGGGCGGCGGGGCGGCAACCCTCACCTCAGCCCGAAGTCCACGGTGAAACAGCTGCCCTTGCCCAGCTCGCTCTGCACGGAAATGCGCCAGCCGGCGCGGCGGCAGATCTTGCGGCAGACGGCAAGCCCCAGCCCGAACCCGCCGTTTTTGCCGCTGTGCGACTTGTCGACGGTGAAGAAGCGCGAGAACACCTTATCCATGTTTTCGGGCGCGATGCCTACGCCCGTATCCGACACGGCCAACTTTTTATAGTTGAGCTCCACGGTCACCGTGCCGCCCTCCTTGTTGTAGCGTATGGCGTTGCGGATGAGGTTGCCCAAAAGCTGGGTCATGCGCTCGTGGCGGCTCTGCACTATGACGTTGTCGTCTATCTTCTCAATTATCGTCACCCTGCGCTTTTCGGCCTCGGGGCGGACGACGGATATCATCTCGCGCGCGAGCTTGGAGAGGTCTACGTCGTAGGAGGGGAGGTCGTCGGAGTCGATCTCGTTATAGTTTATTATGCAGGCGATGAGGTTGGTCAGCCGCTCGCTCTGCGCGAGGATGGTCTTGTAGGCGGTGTCGGCCATTTCGCCCGACAGCATGCCCGAGGAGAGCAGCTCGGCATATCCCTTTATGGAGGTGAGCGGCGTGTTCATCTCGTGGGTGATGTTGGCTATGAACTCGTCCTTGGAGTTCTGCGCGCGCTCGACCAGCTTTTTCTCCTCCTCTATCTCCCTCATCCTCCACTCTATGTTGCGGTTGCGCTCGTTGAGGACGTCGGCAATGGTGGACAGCTCGGAATAACCGGTGGTCACCGTGCCCCCGCCCGCCGCGTCGCGCGCGAGCTTTTCCACGGGGCTGAGCATGAAGTAGGTGGCGATGTATGTGAACACCAGACAGCCGAGGATGTCTATGATGAAGTACACGGCCAGCGAGGGCAGCAGGCGGGCGTACATAGTCCAGCTGCTGACGAGGTATTCGGCGACGCGCACATAGTAGGTGTTTCCGCCCTCCTCTACGCGCAGACAGAAGTACATCATGTCCCTCGCGAGAGTGTCCGAGGGCCTTACGGCATAGCCCTCGCCGCTCTCCATGGCCTGCAGCACCTCCTCCCTGTCGGAGTGGTCGGGCTCTATGGCGTCGGCCTCGCTCTCGCCGACGACCATTCCCTCGCCGTCCATAATGGTGACGCGGGCGCCGCCGAGGTCGGCCGAAAAGCTCTCCGCGCCCCCGTCGTCGGGCGTATATCCGCCCGGCACGAACATGGCGGCGTAGGTTTCGAGAGCGGCGCGCTTCTCCTCTATGGCTATGTTGTAGTAGAGCTGCGTGGAGACGAGCGAATATATGAGTATGGCCGCTATGGTCACCAGCAGCGAAATGAGCAGTATCCTCTTTCTCATGTCAGTATCATTCCACGTTGAGTTTATATCCCACGCCGAACACCGTTTCGAGGTTTGTAACGCCCATCTTGCGAAGGCGCGAAACGTGATTGTCGAGCGTGCGCGTTTCTCCCGATTCGTAGCCCCATATCTCGGTGAGAAGGGTCTCGCGCTTCAACACCTTGCCCGCGTTTTCGATAAAGTACTTCAGAAGTTCGTACTCCTTGCGGTTGAGTTCGAGCTTTCTGCCCGCGAGCAGTATGCTCATGGTGTCGTAGTCGAGTGCGAGCGCGCCCGCCCTTAAAACGTTGGCG
The DNA here is from genome assembly GCA_944358655.1 of uncultured Clostridia bacterium. GTDB lineage: Bacteria > Bacillota > Clostridia > Christensenellales > Borkfalkiaceae > Coproplasma. The sequence goes on from CALVRO010000052.1 coordinate 1,987, forward strand.
TGTCTCCTTCGGCGCAGGGCGGCGTTGACGCGCGCCGTCAGCTCGAGCACCGAAAAGGGCTTGGCCACATAGTCGTCGGCGCCGAGGTTGAGGCCGTTTACCTTGTCCTCCTCCTTGCCGAGCGCCGAAAGCATTATGCAGCACACCGAGGGATACTCGGCCTTTACCCTCTTCAGAACGTCGAAGCCGTTGCCGTCGGGCAGCATTACGTCCAGCAGGGCGACGTCGGGCAGGCCCGTCTCCAGCGCCTTTAAAAAACTCTCGCAGGTGCCGAAGGCCTCGAAGGCTATGCCGTTCATTTCGAGCGCCACCCTGACGAGCCCGCTGATGCCGGCGTCGTCCTCCAGAATGTAAACTTTGTTCTTCATTTTATATACCTCTTAAAAACGCTTGGGGAGGGGGCGGACGGAGCGCCCGCCCCTCCTCCGCTTTGCGGCACACTCTTTTTACATCTATATTTTACCATGCCGCAAAAAATTTTACAAGTTACAAGTGTAACAGGGTGGCAACAGAATTGTAATAAGTTTGTAAAAAATAAAGACGGGCGGCGCAGAGGCCCTTTTTTGGCGGCGCGGCGGCTTTGCGCCGCCGCGCCGCCCCGCACGCCCTTTAATTGTAAAAAAAGTGTAAAAGCGCGCGAAAAGTTTAAAAAACGGGTTGAAAATGTCCGCCCCGTATGCTATAATCTTATCAAGAATGATAGTTTGACGGAGAAATTCATGAAAAGTCAGAGCGTTGTAACCGACCTTCGCAAGCAGATATTCACCGAGATCGCCCGCGTGGCATATCAGTCGGAGGATATACTCAGCGATATAGAGGCCATCCCCTACATCATCACTCCCGATGAAGAACCCCGCTACCGCGAAAATATCTACCGCGAGCGGCAGATAGCCGCCGAGCGCGTGCGTCTGGCGCTGGGTCTTTCGCTCCGCCCCGCAAATAAACCCGTGCACATTACGGCGGGCGTGGCCAACACCAACATTGCCGAAAAATACTACGAACCGCCCCTCATGCAGGTCATACCCTCGGCGTGCGACAAGTGCCCCGACAACGTGTACGAAGTGACAAACATGTGCCGCAACTGCGTGGCCCATTCGTGCATAAAGAACTGCCCCAAGGACGCCATTTCCATCGTCAACGGGCGCTCGTTCATAGACCAGTCAAAGTGCATAAAGTGCGGCAGGTGCAAGGCCTCCTGCCCCTACGACGCAATATCGCACAAGGTGCGCCCCTGCGCTCAGGCATGCGGTATTTCGGCCATATCCTCGGACGAATACGGCAGAGCGCACATCGACAACGAAAAGTGCGTGGCGTGCGGACAGTGCATGTCGGCCTGCCCCTTCGGCGCCATTGCCGACAAATCGCAGATATTCCAGCTGATACAGGCCATTAAAAAGGGCGACAGGATAGTCGCCGCCGTCGCGCCCGCCATTGCGGGACAGTTCGGCCCCAAGGCCACGTTGGGCAAGATAAAAACCGCCCTCAAGGCGCTGGGCTTTGCCGACGTCTACGAGGTGGCAGAAGGCGCCGACATGGGCTGCATAGCCGAAGCCCATCACTATGTGCACGAGGTGGCCACGGGCAACCTGCCCTTCCTCTTCACCTCCTGCTGCCCCGCATGGGCGGTGCTGACAAAGAAGCACTTCCCCGACCTCGCCCCCGAAGTCTCGCAGGAGCTCACCCCCATGGTGGCCACCGCGAGAAAGATAAAGGAAGCCGACGAGAGCGCGCGCGTGGTATTCATAGGCCCCTGCGCCGCCAAGAAGCTCGAGGCGTCGCGCAAGGACATGAGGAGCTTTGTGGACTTTGTCCTGACCTTTGAAGAGCTCAACGGCATGTTCGCCGCAAAGGATATCGACCCCGCAACATGCGAGGAGGACGCGCTCAACACGGGCGCTTCGGGCGCGGGCCGCGGCTACGCCGTTGCGGGCGGCGTTGCGGCCGCCATTGAGAAGTGCATAAACGAGTACTTCCCCGAAACCGAGGTAAAGATAGCCCATGCCGAGGGCCTTGCCGACTGCAGAAAGACCCTGCTTCAGGCGCGCGCGGGCAAGCTCAACGGCTACATGATAGAGGGCATGGGCTGCCCCGGCGGATGCGTTGCGGGCGTAGGCACCATAATCGACCCCGTAAAGGCCAAGGTATTCGTGGACATGAGCGTTAAGAACTCCGACGAGAACATTCCCCCCAAGGAGCTCGAGGAGACGGCCGAACGCCTGACAAAGATGCACTAAAAACCAACCTGCTAAAATTACCGAAATGCCGCGGCTCCGCCGCGGCATTGTTTTGCCTTTTAATTCCGATACTCTCCGCCAACTCTTCGGATACACTTTACACCGCAATATAGCCTCCCCGTCGTCATGGGGAGGTGTCTGCGTGCAAGAGCACGCAGACGGAGAGGGCGAAAATTTAAATAATATATTACTCTTTGTCATCCCGAGCGTCGGCGAGGGATCTCATTGCCAGACTGCTTCAAAGCATGGAAGGCGCAAAAGGAAAGGAAGGCAAACACTTTTGCCTTCCTTTAAGCCGCGTCTTTTAATATTTTAACCGCTCCGCGAAGTGTGCGCAGCTTTGCGAGCACCCTCCGAAGAATGAGTAGCAAATCGCTAATGCACCGCACCCGCGTCAGAGGGGGCGGGCAAGGGCGAATTTGCTTTCACGGAGTGCAGGACTTATCACATTAGCCTCGCGCAAAACCGTGGCTTTTGCGCGAATGAGGAGCCGCAGGCGCAAAAGGAAAGGAAGGCAAAAAACATTTGCCTTCCTTCAATACGCGCCTTGCGGCGACGCGAGTTTGGTAAAAACATACTGCCCGTCAAATCGAGCAGAAGGGTTGCAGATTGCGTTCTTTCGAATGTGAGGACAAGGGAGTTTACTAAAATGTAAATGACCGCAGTCCGAATCATGAAGAAAGGGCGCAAGATGCGCCCTTATCCTCGATTTGGTCGAGGCGACGGGATTTGAACCCACGACCTCATGGTCCCGAACCATGCGCGCTACCAACTGCGCTACGCCTCGAAATTACATATTTAGTTATGAACTGTTTTCGGTCGTGGGTTACACCCACGGTCTCGCAAGGCGCAAGGTGTTTCCGCCTTGCTCGGTCACCGTTCGGACGGGACGAATGTCCTCACTCATCTCGGCCGCCAAAACAATGGGTGTCCATTGTTTTGAGAATTGCGGCCTCGTCCTCATGGCCCGAACATGCGCATGACCTGCTGCGCTGTGCCTCGTAATTAAATTTACTTTAAATATTATACCTATATTTTATGCCGCCGTCAATTAAATTTGTCTGCAAGCCTTTTAAAATAGTTGATTTATTTTGTTGAGAGCGGTTATAATATATATGAAGGCTTCTCGTTTATTTCGGGGCTGTTTGAGTTTCGATTGCGTTACGAGGGCGAAGTAAGCATACCAAAGGCTCGGCTTTGTAAAAACGGAAAATTAAATTCAAACGCAGAATCCAAGAATTCTAACAAAGTTGTAGCTTTCCCCACCTTCGGTGCGGCAAGCTGCGCTTGCGCTGCTTAACTTAAGCAGTCCGTCGCGTTCTCATGCGTCCGTACATGCGGGCGCGGCGCCAATTTTATGCGGAACGAGTAAAGAGAGTCGGCCGCGGCTCTTTGCCCGTAATTTGCGGCATGCATGCGCTTAAGGCCCGTTCGCCGGCTGAAAGCGCATAAAGATAAATAGGCGGAATAAGTATGTAGAAAGCTCGTTCAAATACCGTAAGACCGGGGTGCAAGTCCCCGCAGCTCCACCAAACGCGACGTATACGCACACTCTGCGTTTATGTCAGAATTAGAAACCGCTTTGTCGGTTTCTTTTTCATTTTCGGGCATTTTTTGGGCGTTCTCGCCGTCGTCGCCGTGTCCGTCGGGATAATCGGGGAAAATCAAGTTCAAGAGCAGTTCGCCCTGTTGCCCGCCTTTAAGGTGAAACAACACTTTCATTTTATCGTCGTACAGTATCACCCTGTAAATGAACGTGTCTATCAGGTCTTTGCGGTTCTTGGTCTTGGAATAGTCAAGCGTGCGGAAGTGCGAAAGCCACTTGCGAATATCGGCGTAACTGTAATTTATCTGCATTGCCTTTTCGTTGGCGATTGTGTCTTGCAGTTCCTT
>CALVRO010000053.1 GCA_944358655.1 uncultured Clostridia bacterium
TGCACTCCGTGAAAGCAAATTCGCCCTTGCCCGCCCCCTCTTCGCGGGTGCGGTGCTTTAGCGATTTGCTACATATTCTTCGGAGGGTGCTCGCGGGGCTGCGCACGCTTCGCGGAGCGGTGACGGCGCGTCGCCTCCTCCCCACCCTTTTGTCATGCCGAGCAGCGCGCCGAAAGAGTTGGGGGCAATATAAGCTTGAGCGCGCGTTGCCGAGGCATCTCTTCGCGACAGCGACGGACAAACGGGGCGGCATGCCACACGTTGGCTCCCCGTCGCCATGGGGAGCTGGCGGCAACTTGTTGCCGACTGAGGGGGCGTTTTTAATATTCATACTGCAACGCGGCGTTCTATGCGCCGCATATCGAGGCCGCGTTCACGCGGCCATATCGTGCCCCGAACGGGGCATATCGAGTTGCTGCATGGCAACATATCGATATTCCGGGGAGATTTCTCGGCTACGTTTTCGCATCTTGTTCGTGTTCAACAAAAAAGCTCTCGTTCCAAGCGAAAGCGGCGCTACGCTTGCGCGAAATGACACGCTCTACCCGTATATGCGCAAAAGGCAAATAAATGCGCGATATTTCACCTTTTTGCCTCTCCCCCCTTTACTTTTTAGTTTTTTTATTGTATAATAAGGACATGGAAGGTTTGACCAAAATTGTTGTTGCCAGCGGCAACGCGCACAAGATAGCCGAAATAGCCGACATTTTACAGGGCATCGAGGTGCTTTCCATGCGCGACGCGGGCTACGACGTCGACATAGAGGAGAACGGCTCGAGCTTTGCCGAAAACGCGCTGATAAAGGCCAAGGCCGTCGCCGAGGCGCTGGGCGTGCCCGCGCTTGCCGACGATTCGGGCCTGTGCGTCGACGCGCTGGGAGACGCGCCGGGCATATACTCGGCCAGATTTTCGGGCGGGGACGACGCGGACAACCGCGCTCTGCTTTTAAAAAAGCTGCAGGACGCCGACGACAGGCGGGCGCGGTTTGAGTGCGCGGTATGCCTGTATCTGCCCGGGGGACAGACCATATTCGGGCACGGCGCCACATATGGCCGGATCACCAAGGAGGAGCGGGGCGAAAGGGGCTTCGGCTACGACAGTCTGTTCCTTTCCGACGACCTTAAAAAGACCTTTGCCGAGGCGACGGAGGACGAGAAGAACGCCGTCTCCCACCGCTTCCGCGCGCTGCAGGATCTGAGGAGCAAGCTGTGAAGAGCATTGTAGTCATTTCGGATACGCACGGCAACCGTGCCGAAGTGGAAAAACTTTATCCCGTTTTTGCCGAGTGCGACTATATCATACACCTCGGCGACACCTCGGGCGACGGCTCGAGGGTGCGCGCGGACTTTCCGGGCAAGGTGTATCTTCTCAACGGCAACTGCGACATCCCCCGCCTCGGCGAGGACGAGCTGACGCTCGAAGTTGAGGGCGTGAAGATTTTCGCCTGCCACGGCGACAGATACGGCGTAAAGCACTCGCTTGCCCGTCTCGCCCAAAAGGCGGCCGACGAGGGCGCCGCCATAGCCCTCTACGGACACACGCACGAGGCGCGCGAGGACAGCGAGGGCGGCGTTACGCTGTTCAACCCCGGCACTCTCTCGCGCTATACCTTTACGAGAAGCTATTTATACCTCGCCGTGTACGACGGCAAATTTACGGGTAAGATAGTGACATTGCAATGAAGTACATTATAGACAGTTTAAAATACATTAAAAACAACATTATAATACTGCTGCCCTCGCTGGCGGTGGCAATAGTGGCCTTCGGCATGCTAGTAGACTATCCCTCGGTGGAGAGGGTGGTTTCGTCCTTTGCCGACGGCAGGGTGACAAGCGAGTTCTACGCATGGTTCGCCATGCTGATGCCCTTCAACGCCAACGGGTGGGTCAACGTTATTTTGAGCATAGTTGCCTATGTGGCCCTCGTTCTGGACGTGGCCTTCATCCACACCATGGTGGACAAGCACGTCCGCTTCGGCAGCAGATCATTCCGCTCGGTGCTTTCGGGCTATACCATTAACTGCATTTACGGCCTGATATGCATGGCCGTAGTTATAGTGGCCCTGCTGATACTCTTTCTTATTGAGGCGGCGATCATGGCGACTTTTGCGCTGGCCTCGGCCTATGTGTTCGTTGCAGGCGGGGTCATCTGCGTGCTGATGACGCTGTTCTTTCTGTTTGTGGCGGCGCACTTCTATCTGTGGCTGCCCTGCGCCGAGGTGACGGGCTTCCGCTGGGGCGAGTCGCTCAACTACTCCTACGCCAAGGCCAGACAGGTGCGCTGGAAGAACTTTGCCGCGCTCACCCTGCCCGTTGTCGCCGCGCTTGCCATAACCATACTCTGCGGCGTATTTTTAGGCGAGGCGGGGGCGATAGTTGCGGGCGGCATAAGCTTCGGCTGCGCCTATCTTGTGATAGTTGTGGCAAGCTACCTCTCCTACGCCGACACCGAGGGCATTGAGAGAGAGGATCTGAGAAAGTATTGAAAGGCGCGGCAATATGCCGCCCCCCAAACATAAATCATGTCGGCGCCGCTGCGCGCCAACAAAAATCAAAAGGTCGGAGATATGAAATTCAAACACACATTCAACGTATTTGTGGATAACTTTGTAGTCACCTACAAGCTGCTGTTCTACAGGGTGATAGTGCTGCTTATAAGCCTGTGCCTGTACACGGCGGTCATCTTCCCCTTCATCAGCCGCATAAGCGACACCACGCAGGTCGTTGAGCTGAGCGACGCTTTCAAGAGCTTCGGCAGCGCCTTCGTCAACCTCGACTTTGCCGCCATGCAGGCCGAGTGGAACGCCATCCGCGACGCCTTTACCAACCTGCTGGAGCTGCTGGGCTCCATGGTCGGCTCGGTGGTGCTGACGGTGGTCATACTGCTTATAGTGTTCCTCGTACACAAGTTCTTTCTGGGCCTCGGCAACTACACGGCGGGCTGCCTCGTCAACGACAGGATGGCCATGCACGCCAACACCTCGTTCATAGGCGCGCTGATTAAAAATTTGGGCAAGTCGGCCCTTTACAACGCCATATATGTGCCCCTTTCCACACTCTACGACATTATTATTTTCGCCGTGATGATACTTGTGACGTGGGGCCTTATGAAGATAGGCACGCCCATACTGCTGCTCATTCTGCTGTTTGCCACGGTGATAGCCTTCCTTTACGTCATTAAAATGACCTACACGTCCGACTGGCTGCCCACCATAGTCAACGGCAAGACTACCAACCGCTCGGCCATCGCCTACTCCTTCAACTACGGGGCCAAGGGCAAGAACTTTGCCGACGTGCTCTCCAACTACGTTGTGCTCGTGCTGATGGTGTTCGCATTCAACGTCGCCGCCGTGCTGCTGACGCTGGGCGCGGGACTCTTCCTCACCCTGCCTTCGAGCTATCTCATAGTCATCTGCTTCGAGTTCGTAAACTACTGCGACAACAACGACGTTAAGTACTTTATGGACAAGAACACCATAGTCAAGCCCGAGCGCGAGCCTAAGATGACAAGAGAGAGGTTCTTCAAGGGCGACGACGAGCAATAAAATGAAAATTAGCTGAAATATTTTTGCTATCCCCCTTTACAAGGGGGATTTTTTTTTGTATAATAATAGAGTAAAGAAGAGCGCCGCGCGGCATGTGCGCGCACGGCGGCTTGTTTGCGAAAAATAAACAAAAATATTTTTGGGGGACTTTATATGGACTATAAAGTTATATATCGCAACTGGTTGGACGACAAGCGCCTGTGCGCCGAGGGCAGGCAGCAGCTGGAGGCAATAGCCTCGAACGACGAGGAGATAGAGTACTCCTTCGGAGCCGAGCTGCAGTTCGGCACGGCGGGCATGCGCGGCATAATAGGCTACGGCACCAACAAGATGAACATATACACCGTAATGCGCGCCACGCAGGGCCTTGCCCAGTTCATCAAGGGTCTGGGCGCCGAGGCCATGGCGAGGGGCGTTGTCATCTCCTACGACACGAGGCTCAAATCGGACGAGTTCGCAAGGGCGGCAGCCAACGTTCTGGCCGCCAACGACATAAAGGCCTACGTCTTTTCCGACGTGCATCCCGTGCCCATGCTGTCCTTTGCCGTAAGACAGCTTAAGACGATAGCCGGCATTATGGTGACGGCTTCGCACAATCCCAAGCAGTATAACGGCTACAAGGTGTACGGCGAGGACGGAGCGCAGATGAGCCCCGAGGACACCGCCGTGGTGGTTGCAAGCATCGAAAAGATAACCGACTATCTTGGCGCTCCCGCTCCCACCGCCGAGCAGGCGAAGAAGTACATAAAGCCCGTTCCCGCCTCGGTGGACAGGAAGTACTACAAGGCTCTCACCAAACTCACCCTTTCTCCCAAGGCCGTCAAGGCGTGCGGAAAGAAATTGAAGCTGGTTTATACGCCCGTGCACGGCTCGGGATATATCCCCGTTACCACCATACTCAAAAAGCTGGGCATCAACGCAACAGTCGTTGAGGCGCAGACCAAGAAAGACCCCGAGTTCTCCACCGTTGAGGTGCCCAACCCCGAATTCAAGGAGACGCTTTCGATGGGCATAGCGCTGGCGCAGAAGATCGGCGCAACCGTTGTGTTCGGCACCGACCCCGACAGCGACAGGCTGGGCGTGGCCGTAAAGAACGACAAGGGCGACTTTGAGGCGCTTTCGGGCAATCAGGTGGGCATATTGCTTTTAGACTACATTCTCACCCGCCTCAAGGAGGACGGAAAACTGCCCGCCAACGCGGCCGTGGTCAAATCCTTCGTCACCACGGGCATGGCAAAACCCATCTGCCAGAGCTTCGGCGTGGAACTCTTCGAAGTGCCCGTCGGCTTCAAGTTCATAGGCGAAAAGATAAAGCAATGGGAGCGCGACGGCAGCCACACCTATGTATTCGGCTTCGAGGAGAGCTGCGGATATCTGCGCGGCACCCACGCGAGGGACAAGGACGCCGTAGTCGCCTCGATGCTGTGCGCCGAGATGGTGTGCTACTACACCTACAAGGGCACGACCGTGTTCGACAGGCTCAACGAGATCTACAAGACCTACGGCTATGTGCTCGACTGCAACGTCTCCATTCAATACAAGGGCCTCAACGCCATGAAGGAGATGAACGCCGTTGTGGACGGCCTTAAGACGGCCAAGGTCAACAAATTCGACATATACGAAGTAGCCTCCATACGCGACTACTCCAAGGATGAAAAGACCGACCTTGCGACGGGCGAAGTCAGCCCCATAGGCTCGCCCAAGACCAACTGCGTGTACTACGAGCTGAAGAACGGCTCGTTCGTGTGCGTGCGCCCGAGCGGCACCGAGCCCAAGCTGAAGATATACTATTCGGTCAAGGCCAACAACAAGGACGACGCCATCAACGCGCTCGCCAAACTGCAGGCCGCCGTTGAGGCGCTGTTGAAAAAAGTAGCATAAGCGGAGCCATCAAGGCGTGTTTTGCAACAAGGCAGGTGTGACCTGCCTTGTTTGCTTTTTGCGCCTTGTGGCTCCTCCTTCGCGCAAATACTACAGTTTTGCGCGAGGCTAAGGAATTGATATCTGCGCTCCGCGCGAAGCGCAAACTCACCTTTGCAAGCCGCAATTTCATTGCGGCACGGCTTCAAGTTCGTTTGCTTAGATTTTTCGGAGGGTGCTCGCGGGGCTGCGCACGCTTCGCGGAGCGGTAACATTATATTTTTTTCAAGGCGTGTTTTGCAACAAGGCAGGTGTGACCTGCCTTGTTTGCTTTTTGCGCCTTGTGGCTCCTCCTTCGCGCAAATACTACAGTTTTGCGCGAGGCCCTCCCCCACCCCTTGTCATGCCGAGCAGCGCGCCAGAAGAGTTGGAACAAAACCAAACAAGAGCGCGCGTCGCCGAGGCATCTCTGCTCAATGCCGCTGACGCGGCGTGAAATGCACGCTTGCGCGTGCGTTAAATGAAAAGGCGTTC
>CALVRO010000054.1 GCA_944358655.1 uncultured Clostridia bacterium
AATCAAACGCCTACACCCCTCAAGGGGCCCCCTCTGCCGTTTCCGCAATATATGCGGAGCCTCGGCAGAGCAGCGCTGCGCTCGCGCGTCAGAGCGTCGGGGCTTCACCCCTCGCGCGTGAAGAAATCATTATCACCTGTGAAGATGATAGGTATCTGACGACACCCCTAAAGGGGCCCCATCTGCCGTTTCCGCAATATATGCGGAGCCTCGGCAGAGCAGCGCTTCGCTCGCGCGTCAGAGCGTCGGGGCTTCGCCCATCGCGCGTGAAGAAATCATTATCGCCTGTGAAGATGATAGGTATCTGACGACACCCCTAAAGGGGCCCCCTCGTCAGAGCGTCGGGGCTTCGCCCCTCGCGCGTGGAGTAGATTTTGTCGCCGGTGAAGATGATAGGTATCTGACGACACCCCTGAAGGGGTCCCCTCGTCAGAGCGTCGGGGCTTTGCCCCTCGCGCGTGGAGTAGATTTTGTCGCCGGTGAAGATGATAGGTATCTGACGACACCCCTGAAGGGGTCCCCTCGTCAGAGCGTCGGGGCTTCGCCCCTCGCGCGAACCACCTTGTTTATTCGCTCGTATCTTCACCACAAACAGCCCCCACGCTGTGGTGAGGGCTGTTTGTGGTGAAGATGATAGGACTCGAACCTACGACCTCTACCATGTCAAGGTAGCGTTCTAACCAACTGAACTACACCTTCATATTGACCCTCCCGAAGGAGGGAAAAAAGCGGGAATACAACCGCCGACAGTTGCACCCCCGTTTCGTGGTGACCCGTACGGGACTCGAACCCATGATACCACCGTGAAAGGGTGGTGTCTTAACCGCTTGACCAACGGGCCGAAAAAAGCGCTTGCGCGCGACAATTTAAATTTGGTAGCGACGGGTGGATTCGAACCGCCGACCTGCCGGGTATGAACCGGCCGCTATAGACCAACTAAGCTACGTCGCCATAAAATGAACGTGCGTAAACATCATGGTTGCGGGGGCGGGATTCGAACCGCGCGACCTTCGGGTTATGAGCCCGACGAGCTACCTGGCTGCTCCACCCCGCGATAAAGTGTTGCGCACGTTCAAGCTTAATAACTATATAGTAAATGCAATAATTTGTCAACTGTTTTTGGCGCTGTTGCAAAAAAATCATTATAATTATTTTTTAATCATTGCATATTGGCCCGGTATGTGATATAATCATACCATGAATATCGACCTCACCCCCTATGCGGGCAAAAGAATATGCGTGGCCTGCTCGGGCGGGCGCGACTCAATGGCGCTTCTGCACTATCTTAAGGCCAACTCCGCGCGCTTCAACATTGCCCTTAGCGCCCTCAACTGCGACCACGCGATGAGGGGGGAGGAGTCCGCCCGCGACTCGGCGTTCGTTATTGACTATTGTAAGAAACACGGCATACCCCTCATTTTCTTCAGAGCGGGCGAGAGCTGCAAAAACGAGGCCTCGGCGCGCTTCTGGCGGGTGTTCCGCTGCTATGCCGTCGCACGGCTTCAAAGCGACAGTTGGGAGAACGACTTAAATTACCGTTCCCTCGGCATAGAGCCTATAATATGTTCGCCCGACGGCAGGTGGGAGGGGTGCGACTGCGTGGCCACCGCCCACCACATGGACGACAACGCCGAAACGGTGCTCTTCAACCTCGCAAGGGGGAGCGGGCTTGCGGGCCTTCGCGGCATCCGCGACGAAAACAACTCCTCCGAAGGCTATTTGATCCACCCGCTTGTAGCCGCCACCCGCGCCGAGATAGACGAATATGTCCGCTCCAACGGCATTGAGTATGTCGACGACGCCACAAATTTTACAAACGACTACACCCGCAACTTCATCCGCCACAACGTTCTGCCCGCTCTGGAGAGCGCCGTGCCGGGCGCGACCCGCGCCATCTACCGCTTTTCGCGGCTCGCAGCCGAGGACGAAGATTATTTTGCCTGCATGGTCAAAAAAATTGTCGCCTTCAACGGCTGCTACGGATATAAGATAGCGCTTTGCGAGGAGCCCGTAATTTTCAAACGTGCGGCACTATATGCCGTTGAACGCTACGGGCGCAAGGATTACACTTCCCTTCACGCCCAAAAATTATACGACCTTCAGTCCGCCCCGAGCGGCAAAAAATTTGACTTTCTCGGCCTTGTCGCGCAGAGCACGGCGGACGGCATAGTCATTTTCGATCCTGCGGAGCTCTACCCCGCCGCCCATGAAATGCTGTTTTGTCAATTCAGGGAGGGTATGGAGGTAAGTTTCGGCGGACAGCCCGCAGCATTTGGCGCAACAGCGGAGGAGGCCGAGCGTTTGGCGCGTTCGTGCGGCAATATGCCCCTTAAAACGCTGTCGGTCAACGGTCAAAAGCTGCCCGCGGGGGCGGTAGTGCGCAACATCCGCCCGGGCGACAGGTTTACAAAGTTCGGCGGCGGCACCAAGAGTGCGGGCGACTTTTTGACCGACAGAAAGATACCCGCATACCTCCGTCCCGCCATTCCCGTCATAGCCATTGAAAACGACATATTAGTCGTCTGCGGCGTGGAGATATCCCAAAAGGTGAGGGTGGACGATGGCACGCCGCCCTCGGCGCGCCTGTTCATTGCCTCGACCGACTACTCAAAACTGTAAAACATGCGGCAGTATGCCGCAAATAATAACAATATATAGGAGTTATTATGCCCTTTATTGATACCAGACGGGAGTAATACGAACCCGCCCTTAAATGCGGCTTTTGTGCGCCTTGACGTTCTTCCTCATTGCAATGCGAGTAGGCATTGCTGCTTCGTCATCGCGCCAATTCATCCCAAAATACGCTATTTAAGGGTGCGTAGCAATTTAAAGCGGGCAGATCGTTTCAGATACAAGGCAAAGCCCGCAGGCAATAGCGACCCCTATTGCCAAGGGATTTAACGCAGTAGATGGGGCGATATGCCCGCTTCAAATCGTGTTCGTTTTATTCCCGTCTGGTATTGCAAGATAAAAAAACTTACCGACGAGCAGAAGGAGAGCGTAAAGAGCGCGCTCGGCAGGGCGATAGCCAACATGCGCAAGCCCGAAAGCTACCTCATGGTGGGCATTGTCGACGGGTACGACCTGTGGTTCGGCGGAAAAAAGCTTGAAAGCGGCGCCTTTGTCGACATCCGCGCCTTCGGCAGCGTCGATCCCTCCGACTGCCGCAAGATGACGGCCGCCGTATGCAGCGCCCTTTCTTCCTGCACCTCCGTCGATCCTTCGGGAGTGTATATCACATACGAAGGCTACTCAAATTGGGGCTGGGACGGCTCCAACTTCTGAAACGTCAACTCTGTCATAATGCGTCGGCCACAGCACAAATTTTGCCGTTGCCCCCGCAATATGGCCCGTTCAATTAAAATCCGTTCAATTAAAATTTTACAGGAGATAATAAAATGCACGAGTTACACCCCGACTGTCAGTCCATGCTTTTGAGCGAAGAGCGCATACGCGAGCGCGTCACCGAGGTCGCCCGCCGCGTCAACGCCGACCTTGCGGGCAAGCGCCCCATTGCCGTCGGCATACTCAAGGGCAGCATAATCTTCTATGCCGACTTCATCCGCTGCCTCGACATGCCTTTGGAGCTCGACTTTATGGCCGTTTCTTCCTATGGTTCGGGCAGCACTTCGAGCGGCAAACTCAGGATAAAAAAGGACTTGGACAGCAACATATCCGGCCGCGACGTCATAGTTATTGAGGACATTATAGACAGCGGCTTCACCCTCGCCTGCCTTAAAAAGCTGCTGTTGGAGAGGGGCGCCTCGTCCGTCACCATAGTCACGCTCTTGGACAAGCACGAGCGCCGCACCGAGGACATTGCCCCCGACTATAACTGCTTCGAGATCCCCGATGAATTTGTAGTCGGCTACGGGCTCGACTACGACGAAAAATATCGTTCGCTGCCCTATATTGGCATATTAAAGCGCTCCGTCTACGAAAAATAACGCAAGTTTGCAAAAAATAATATAAAATTTCCCCGCCGCGAATACTTTTGCGCCTATGCGCCCACAATAACGGCAAGGAGAATTTTATTATGATAATTGCAAACGTAATTTCCTATATCCTCGTCCTGCTTGGCGCGGTAAATTGGGGCCTCTACGGCATATGGGGCTTCAACCTCGTCGGGTGGATCTTCCGCGACGCGCGCGCCGTCGGCTCAATCATAGTCTATGTGGCCATAGCCGTGGCGGCCGTATGGCTCATCATCTCGCCCATCATCACGGGCAGGGGGCTGCTGCTCTCCTCGCACAGGCGCGGCGAGGCGTAATTGTCTGTATATAAAGTAGTGGGAGGGCGCGCAGACTGTCCGTCTGCGCGCCCTCGATAAATTTATTAAGTTTAAAAGGAAATGATCGATATGAAATTTACCGCCGATACATATTGGGTAAACAGGCCCGAAGATTTTTCTATCTCAGATGAAAAAGTTGAAATAGTCACACAGCCCCAAACCGATTTATGGCAGAGCACTTACTATAATTTCTGCCACGACAACGCCCCCGTGCTTCAGACAAAGACAGCGGAGGAGTATTTCACTTTCACCGTAAAAACGTCCTTTTCTCCCGCGCGCCGCTTCGACCAGTGCGGCATAGCCGTCTATATAGACAGTCAAAACTGGCTCAAAGCCTCTGTCGAGTACGAAAATGAAAGTATATCCCGCCTCGGCAGCGTTGTCACAAACAACGGATACTCCGACTGGGCCACCCGCGATATCCCCTCGTCGTTCGGCGAGGTGTGGTACCGCCTCAGCAGAAGGGGGAGCGATTTTCTCATCGAATGTTCCTTCGACGGCGTAAATTACGCGCAGATGCGCATCTGTCGCCTCGTCAACGCGGGCAAAGAGATACCCTTCGGAATTTACGCCTGCAGCCCCGAAAACTCCTCTTTCCGCGCAATATTTACAAACTTTGCGGTGGGCGAATGTGTGTGGAAGGAACATAAATAGTCATTATACTCGTTTCCCCCATGTCATGCCGAGTAGCGCGCCTCGTCGCCGCAAGGCGCTTTTTGCAACAAGGCAGGTGAAACCTGCCTTGTCTGATTTTAGCGCCTGCGGCTCCTCTTTCGCGCAAAAGCCACGGTTTTGCGCGAAGCTGCGGTGAAGATATCTGCGCTCCGCGCGAAACGCAAACTCACCTGTGCCCGCCGCAACTCACGTTGCGGCACGGCTTCAAGTTCGTTTGCTTAAGTCTTTCGGAGGGTGCTCGGGTAAACCCTGCGCACGCTTCGCGGAGTGGTACAAAGTGTATCTGAAGCGTAGCCGAGGAGATTTCTCGGCTACGCTCGAAATGACATACTCTGCCCGAGGTGAGGCGCGCGCTTCGCTCACCTACCCACCCCATGTCATGCCGCGCCGCGCGCCTCGTCGCTCCACGGCTAATTTCGCAGCAAGCCGCGCCTAACCCGGCTCGTTTGC
>CALVRO010000055.1 GCA_944358655.1 uncultured Clostridia bacterium
TCCTCCTGCTTCACATCGTAGAATTAATTGTGCTTCAGGCCCATAATTTTTCGGGGCGGGGCGCGCGGGCTTCCGCCCGCGCGCCCCGCCCCTTTGCGGCTTTCCTCCCGACCGACCGTACGCATAGACAAAAAATATTTATATTTGCCTCTCGGCCGTATAAATTTCGCCCAAAATGTTCACCATTCCTCTATAATGTTTGACATGTCCGCCACAAACGGATATAATTATATCAGTTAAAAAGGTAATTAAAAAGTTTAACTTTTCAGGAAGTGTATATGAACAAAAAACTTTTAAGAATTGCCGCCGCGGCATGCCTTTCGGGTGCGCTGTGCGCGGGCGGATTTGCCCTTTCGGGCTGCGCATGGACTACCGATATGGTTTCCGGCGAATATCATTACGCAAATGTATGGGCTCCCGAGGCTCCTCACTACGGCGTAAAGGTAAACGTGGAAGTGCAGACGGACAAGAAGGGCGACCGTATCCGTAAGGTCACCATTGCCGACAGCGATTATGTACAGCTTTCTGCAGAAAACGAAGAGGCCGGCTGGACGGACGAGAACAGACAGGTATATCTCGACGGAGAGCAGGAACTGCTCAATGCCTATCGCGGGATGTATGTTGCCGACGTGCTTGCCATGAAAGCTTCAACGAGCAGTACAGGCGAACCTTCAGCTGTATCCGACGATTCCGTAGTCATTTCGGGTGCAACGCAGTCGTCCGGTCGTATCCTTCTCGCCGTACAAGATGCTCTGTGCAAATTCGGAGGTTACAGCGTAAGCGAGGGAGAATACAGCTATCTCAATCCTTGGGGGCCTTCGTCGCGTTACGGCGTCAAGGTAAGAGTGGTCACCAAGGGTGACGTCATCAGCAAGGTCGTTCTTCTCGATACAGATTATACGGTAGTATCCGACGGCTGGGCCGATAAAGATATCTGGAACAACGGTATCGAAGGGCTTTTAAAGACCTACGAGGGCAAGAATAAGGCCGATATATTGAAGGTCACCGTCGGCATGGACGCCAACGGTCAGCCGAGCTCGGTTTCCGATGAGTCGTTCGTCATATCCAATCCCGACGATCCCAACGCCGCAGGCGCTACTCAGGGTTCCGGCAGACTTATGCTCGCCGTTCAGAACGCCCTCGATCCCGACAGCGCCGTGGGCACAAAATACAGCGGAACATATTCCTACACAAAGGGTGGAAGCGACTATTCCGTTGCCGTCGATATCTGCGTCAACGGCGGTGTCATTACCAAAATGGATATAACCTCGTCATCGGGCGACAATATGCCCGATAAGGACGACGCTTCCTCGTGTTATTTTGCCAGAGGTGTAGCCAATGTTCTCGCCGTCGACGTCGACTGTGATGAAAACGGTGCTCCCACTGCCATTGCCGACAGTTCTTACGAGCTTTCGGGCGAAAAGGAGGGCTCGGGTGCTGTGCTTCTCGCCGTTCAGAAGGCGATCGAGAGCATGAACACCTTCTCCGTCTACGAGGGGTCATACGACTATCCCAACGCATGGGCGCCCACGGCTCCTCATTACGGTATAGCCGTAAAGGTCGTCACCAATACCGCCGGTACAATTTATGCGGTAGCTCCCGCCAACCACTCCTTCGTGTCTGTAACAGATTCATGGGAGGATAAGAATATCTGGAACAACGGCTTGAGCGGCCTTCTCAATTCCTATGTCGGCAAGAATATGGTCGACATCATAGGCGAAAAGGTCACCTGCGACGCCAATGGTCAGCCCACCGCCGTCTCAAATCCCGATCTCATGATCTCGGGCGCCACTCAGGGCTCGGGCAGGTTGTTGCTCGCCGTGCAGAACGCCTTTGCAAGCGCCGGCTACGCCGTACAGGAGGGGCAATACTGCTATGTCAACGCATGGACGCCTTCAACTCTCTACGGCATACGCGTAAGAGTTGTCACTAAGAACGATATAATAGAAAAGGTCACCGTTATCGACTCCGACTTCATCGAAGTTTCCGACGGCTGGACAGATAAGGATATCTGGAACAACGGCATAGAAGACCTTCTTGCAAAATATGTCGGCAAGAGCAAGAGCGAGATCCTCGCCACTACCGTAACCTGCGACGCCAACGGTCAGCCTTCCGCCGTGTCCGACAGCGCGCTCATGATCTCGGGCGCCACCCAGGGCTCGGGCAGGTTGCTGCTCGCCGTTCAGAATGCGTTCGGTCAGTCGCTCGGTACCTCTTACGAGGGCGAATATCACTATGCAAGTGCCTGGGGTGACTATGGTATAAAGGTATCTGTAAAGGTCTACGGCGGCGTCATCACCGATATCTCCATTCTTGACAGCGACTATGTGTCCGTCACCGACAGTTGGGAAAATAAGGAGATCTGGATAAACGGCGTCGACGATCTTCTTGCAAACTACATAGGGAGAAGAGTAGCCGACATCCTCGTGCAGGACGTTGCATGCAAGGATAACGGCGAACCTACTTCCGTGGCAGACAGTTCGCTCATGATCTCGGGCGCAACCCAGGGCTCGGGCAGATTGTTGCTCGCCGTTCAGAACGCCCTCGGCAAGGTCGACGGCTACAATATCTACGAAGGCTCTTACGATCACCCCAATGCCTGGGCTCCCACGGCTCCTCATTACGGAATAAAGGTGAGAGTTGTTACCGACGACAATGACAAGATACTTGCGGTCGGCGTTATAGACAGCGACTATGTCGAGGTTTCCGACAGTTGGGATAAAAAGGATATATGGAACAACGGGCTCAAGGATCTGCTCAACGGGTACATAGGTAAATCGGTCGCGCAGGTGTTGGCTGTCGATGTTGTAACAAATGAAAAAGGCCAGCCCGAAAAGGTAAGCGACTCTGCCTACTTCATTACCGGTGCCACTCAGGGCTCCGGCAGGCTCTTACTCGCTGTTCAGAACGCCCTCTCCGCGCTTGGATATCAGGTTGTCAGCGGTGAATATCACTATGCAAACCAGTGGGCTCCCGAGGCTCCTCACTACGG
Source organism: uncultured Clostridia bacterium (assembly GCA_944358655.1). Lineage (GTDB taxonomy): Bacteria > Bacillota > Clostridia > Christensenellales > Borkfalkiaceae > Coproplasma. The sequence continues at coordinate 2,993 of CALVRO010000055.1, forward strand.
CATAAAGGTCAAAGTCGTGGTCAAAGACGGTAAAATTGCCGCCGTCGGCATTGCCAACAGCGACTATGTATCCGTCACCGACAGTTGGGAGAACAAGGACATATGGAACAGCGGCATATCATCGCTTCTCGGCAAGTATTCGGGTAAAACCGTTGAAGAGATACTCGCCGTGGATGTCATAACTGATGATAACGGCCAGCCCAACCAGGTAAGCGACTCCGCCTACTTCATCACCGGTGCCACCCAGGGTTCGGGCAGACTCATGCTTGCCGTGCAAAATGCGCTTTCAAAACTCAACTGAGTAAAAATTAAATAAAATTTTCAAGCCCGCCGCGCGGCGGGCTTGATTTATGTCTTAAAATAATTTATAATACCTCTGTATGAAAAGTTTAAAATTTAAAAAAGTTGCCCTATTCTCTCTCGCCTTTGCGCTTGCACTGGGCGCGGCCTCCCTTTCCGCCTGCGCGGAGGAGGATGACGTTACCGACGACTGGCCTACGATAGGCGACGGGGATTTAGGAGAAACGGGAGGGGAAGATCAGCAAAAGCCCTCCAAGAATTTCAGTTCTATGAAGGCTACCTACTCCAAATTCAATACCACAGGTTCGCTTGTGGTTACCGCCGATTTCACTCTGCAGTCCAACAAGGATGCGCTTAAAGCGCTTGATCGTGACGTCAAAGATTTTCTCGATCGGCTCGAAAACTCGCTCTCCACCGACGTATCCACTTCGTATATTTCGCGCTTTAACGCCGCCGAACCGGGCAGCGAGGTGGAAGTTGACGAGCTCACCTACACCGTTCTTTCCGAGGCCGTGGAAATTTACGAACTGACCGAAGGCTACTACAACCCCGCCGTCTACTACTCCGTTGATCTCTTCGGCTTTTCGCCCCGTTTTGCCCAGATATATCAGACCACGGTCGACGGCAAGATCGTTTCCTACACATATACGGCCGAGCTTTCAACACGCCGCCCGTACGACAGGCTGACCTCCGACGGCCTCAGGATAGACGGCAAAGTCGAGCCCGACGATCACTATGTCAATATTTTCAAAGACCTCGCTTCGCATATGTCCGAAGTTAAAACAGAGGAGAGGGAGGGCAGATACTATGTCGCAAAGCCGGACTATACCGTTGAAGGGCTCTACGGCGACGAGTATTCCCTCGCTCTCGATCTCGGCGGTATAGGCAAAGGGTACGCCGCCGATATTGTCACTTCGCTCATGAAGGAGCATGGCTTTGAGTACGGATATTTCAACTTCGGCTCGTCCAGCGTCAGCATGCTCGCCAGTGCCGACCCTGAAACAAACTACCGTTGGGAAATGGATCTCATAAACCCCGATAATAGCCTTGGTTTCTATGCAATAATGTATGTCGATAACGGCGGCCTGTCCACTTCGGGCGACTACGAAAAAGTTTATACCTCCTCCGAAGGTAACCCCTATTGCCACATAATCGACCCCTTTACCGGTAAGCCTAAGACCAGAGGGATAGCCGCGCTCACGCTCTACGGAACTTCTGCAGGCCGTGCCGATGCTCTTACCACAGCTCTCCTTGTTATGGGTGAAAGCAAGGCCGTATCGTTTATAAACCAAAATTTAAGGGATTGCGGCGTGGCAATGATAGTTCGCGGCGATGATGGCAGATGCGAACGGGTCATCTCCAATATACATGATCTCAAATATAATCCGGCCTATGAGGGTGGTAACACCTTAGACGAAGAAGGCAACATTATCTTAAAATAAAATGTCACTCAGAAAGGTAGAACAGTTAAGGGCCGACAAGGGCTTTAAAATATGGGATATAGCCGTGTATGCGGCGCTCGTCATACTCATCCTCGCGCTCTTTGCCGTGTTTGTCTTTCCCAAAAAGAATACGCCCCTCACGTCCATAAAGATAACCAAGGGCTTCGGGCTCGAGCCCGTCACCGTCTGCACCTACAATTTTGTGCTCGACTCGCTTGAAGTCGCCGAGCCCGAAGTCATCACCGTTGAGGAGAACACGCCCTCGCTTATCCGCCTCACCTTTCACGGCGACGGGGAGGGGGAGTACAACACCATTGTTATCGACAAATCGGCCGCCAGCGTAAAGGTCACGTCGGCCAACTGTCCCGCGCTCAACTGCGTCTACACGGCCGCCATAACCTCCAACGCTTCGTCGCCGATAATCTGTTCCACCCACCAAATGATCATCCAAACCGACTACGTCAGCGGCAGCGTCATCCAGTAATCCAATCGGAAAAACGTACAAAATTCTCGCGCAAAACCGTGGCTTTTGCGCGAAAGAGGAGCCGCAGGCGTAAAAAGCAGACAAGCCGAGTTTACTCGGCTTGCGGCGAAATTAGCCTTGCGGCGAC
>CALVRO010000056.1 GCA_944358655.1 uncultured Clostridia bacterium
CTTAAATTTATTAAGTATTTGCTCAAATGTCGATTCCTATTTGACAAATACATAATAAAAAGAGAATACAAGAATGATGACTCCAACGGCTGGAGTTTGAAGGAACTGAAATGCAATAATAAAAAGCCGCAATATTTCAATACCGAACTCAAAAATAAATGGGAAAAAAGCAACAAATATAAAGAGAGAAAGGAGAGCCGCCACACCAATATTATTATGTTGCAATCTTGTTTGCGAGTATCTTACATTTCGCAAAAGAGTATGCACTGGATAACAAAATTGCTTATTTGGCTTTACGGTGATAATAATCGCGGAATCATTTCCAATTTGGAGACCGAAACGGAAAATTTTATTAAGAAAGAGGTCAAAGAAAATTATTTAGACCCCAATAACTACTATCTCGGAGTATCTACCCAGCATATAGTGCTAAATTATTTGGACTACCTGTTATGGAAACGGGATAAGTGCGACTTTACTTTCAGGTTTCAAAACAATTCTGTGGAGCATTGGTATCCGCAACACCCATCGCAGGATATGCTTCCAGTCTGGGATGAAAAAGAAGGTGACAACTTTTGCCGCGACCATATCGGGAATATCTGCATTATTTCACGGGAAGTCAATTCAAAATTCTCCAATCTTGCCCCTACCTCAAAACAGAAAAACGTAAACATAATAAACAACGGAAGCCTCAAAATGCGCATAATGGCGAAAGAGACCATAGACGATGCATTGTGGAGAGTTGAAGGATATAAAAAACACGGGAGAGAAATGCTTAAACTGCTGGAAGCCAACTGCCAGAATATTACATAACCATTATCCCAAATTCGGTATAATAGGTGTGTTAGAATATGGGTAAGTAAAATAAAGGAGATATTCTATGAAAACTATTTACTTAAATGTTGAATTCAAAGACCCTGAAACAGAACTGAAAGCCGAACTGCAAAGGAGCGGCGCCAGAAATGTTGATGTAAGGCGCAATTACAACGGCGAATTGGAAGTGCGCTATACAATAAAAGCCGTCAATCCACAGAAAGATATTGAGGACATGTTGAATAAATCGGGCGGCAAAAGCGTTCACTCTTCGTCAAGCTACAACGGCGCAAGATTTGATTTCAGAGTTGACGACATGGTTGACGAAAGAGTTTTTAAACAGAAAATTATTGAAACCCTGCGCCGCGCAGGTTACAGAGCAAATTGATAGGAACAAAAAGCTGCGGGGGCTTCGCATGAAGCTCCCGCAGCTTTTTCTGTATTGACAAATAGTAGTATAGATGTTAAAATATTTCTACCGATGCACAGGTGTCATTTGCATCGGTGTGTTAAAGGAGGTGAATCTATATAGAAGCTTTTATATAGATGTTTCAGACCCCGAATGGCACCGCGGGTCACCTCCCATGCGTATAAAGTAGGGACTGTTCATATGAGCAGTCCCTTTAATTGTTTAACCTCGCCTATATAAAGAGAAAATCCGAACCATTCGCCGGTTATCAGCAAATAATTCGGATTATACCTCTTTGGTGCACCGTAAGGAATTCGAATCCCTAGCCTTTGGTTCCGTAGACCAATGCTCTATCCAGTTGAGCTAACGGTGCGTAAACAGCTATTTAAATTATTGAGAAAATCTCTCTCAAACAGCCTAATTATTTTACTAAATATATTGTTGTTTGTCAAATACTTTTAGCTCGTTTGCCGACACAAATTAAAATTTTTCTCTCAAGGGAGAGGGCGGGCTTTTTGATTGACATTATTTTATAAAGTGATATACTACTTTGCGGCGGGGGAGATTTGTCCCCCGCCGAATATTTTTCCGAGGTCTTTTTTATGCACGGGACGCGCCAAAAACGCATGCTGACCATGACTCAGGGGTCGCTTGTAAAAAACATATTCATCTTCAGCCTGCCGCTCATGTTATCCAACGTGCTGCAGGTGCTGTTCAACATGTCCGACGTGGCCGTCGTCGGCAAATTCGGCCCCGAAGGCTCGCTCGGCGCCGTGGGTTCCACCACGATATATGTCGCGCTCTTCACGGGCCTTCTCATCGGCCTCGGTACGGGCATAAACGCCGTCATGGCCCAGCGCATAGGCGCCGCCGACGAGGAGGGCCAGCACCGCGTCTGCCACACCTCGTTCATCATTTCGGCCGTGTTCGGCCTGATAGTCTCGGCGCTCGCCATGGGCCTCGCCCGCCCCGTGCTCACTTTAATGGGCACAAAGCCGGAGTTTATGGAGGGCGCCCTCAATTACGTCTACATTTATTTCACCGGCGCGGTCGGCACGGCAATGTACAACTTCGGCAACGGCGTATTTTCGGCCGACGGCGACACGCGCAAGCCGCTCATCTTTCTCTCTGCGGCGGGCGTTACAAACGTGCTTTTAAACCTCTTCTTCGTCATTGTCTGCAATATGGCGGTGGTGGGAGTGGCGCTGGCCTCGTCCATATCGCAATGGCTGTCCTGCGTGCTCATCCTCGCGGCGCTGATGAGGGCCAAGCGCGCCTACCGTCTCCGTCTCGGTCTTTTGAAGTTCGACAGAGATATCGCACGCCGCGTGCTCGTGCTCGGCATCCCCGCGGGCATACAGAACGCCATATTCCAGCTCGCCAACCTCTTCATACAGTCGGGCGTCAACTCCTTCGACGGCGCGGTGGTGGAGGGCAACAGCGCGGCCGTCAACGCCGACACGATAGTGTTCGAGCTCATGGCCGCCTTCTACACGGCGTGCACGTCCTTCATCGGCCAGAACTACGGCGCGGGAAAGAGGGACAGGATACTCAAAAGTTACTTCATAGCCGTGGGATATGCCTGCGTGTTCGGTCTGATATTCGGCCTCGGCATCTACGCCTTCGCCGACGCATTCCTGTATATCTTCACCGACAGCGCCGCCGTAGTGGCCGCGGGCAGGGACAGGCTGGCCGTAATGTGCCTTTCGTACGCCATATCCGCCTTCATGGACGGCACCATAGCCGCCGCGCGCGGCCTCAACAAGACCATAGTGCCCACCATAATGGTCATCCTGGGCTCGTGCGTGTTCAGGGTGTTCTGGGTGTACGTCATCTTCCCCATCGAGGGCACCACAACTCTTTTGTATCTTCTGTATCCCGTGTCGTGGGCCATAACCGCCGTGTGCGAGATAGTTTACTTTATCTTCGCTTACCGCCGCTCCATGCGCCTGCTGACGCCGGCCGACGGGCAGGGGGAGAGGGCATAGCTTTTTAAGTTTTTTACGAATTTTCAAAAAACATGCCCCTAACTATTGCAAAATACTCAAAAATATGATAAAATATTTCCAACTATATTTAAGGGAGGGCTCCGCCTTGCCGCTTAACGCGGCCCTCAGGGCGGACAAAACAACTTAAACAACGGATATGGACGACCCATCTAAGCCAAGTTACGCGGGTACATATGCCCGCCTGCGCGCCCACTTCGCGCTTGACGACTTTCCTTTGAAATTGTAAAAAGAGGACGGACAGAAAATCTTTTAAAAATTTCGGAGGAACATATGAATCAGGTAGTTTTAATAATCATAATACTCGTGTGCCTCGTCTTTTCGGCCTATTTCTCGGCCACGGAGACGGCGTTCACAACTTTGAACAAAGTGCGCGTAAAGACCAAGGCGGACGACGGCAACAAGCGTGCCCGCCTCGTTCTAAAGCTTGCCAACGACTACGACAGGCTGCTCTCCACCATACTCATCGGCAACAACATAGTCAACATTCTCGCTTCTTCCATGGGCACGGTGCTCTTTATAGCGTGGTGCCAAGGCAACAGCGACCTCGCTTCGGTGCTCTCCACCGTAGTGCTGACCATTCTTGTGCTCATCTTCGGCGAGATCAGCCCCAAGAGCCTTGCCAAGGAGGCGCCCGAAGGCTTCGCCTTCTTCTCGGCGCCCATAATCAACGTGCTCATCTACATCCTCACGCCCCTCAATTTCCTGTTCACGCAGTGGAAAAAGCTGCTGGGCAAGATATTCAAGAACAAAGAGGATACCACGATAACCGACGACGAACTCATGACTATGGTCGATGAGGCCGAGCATGAGGGCGGCATCAACGCGCAGGAATCCGAGCTCATCAAGAGCGCCATCGAGTTCAACGACCTCGAAGTAAAGGACATTCTCATCCCCCGCGTAGACGTCGTCTGCGTCGACGCCGAGGACGACGCCGAAACAATAGCCAAGGTGTTCGCGGAAACGCACTATTCCCGCTTGCCCGTCTATAAGGACACCGTCGACAACATAGTAGGCATCCTTCACGAAAAGGACTTCATCCGCATGCGCGGCGAGGCCGATTTCTCGGTCGAAAGGGTGGCAAAGCCCGCCGTGTTCGTCGTTGCGACGGCCAAGATATCGGATATCCTCCGCCAGCTCCAGCGCGCCAAGTCGCACATGGCCATAGTGTCGGGCGAGTTCGGCGACGTTGTGGGTATAGTCACCATGGAGGACATTTTGGAAGAGCTCGTCGGCGAGATCTGGGACGAGCACGACGAAGTCCAGTCGGACATCACCCCCGCGGGCGAGGACGAGTACAAGGTGCTCGGCGGCCTTTCGGTCATCGATTTCTGCGACTATTTCAAGCTCGACGAAATAGAGTGCGACAGTCAGACTGTGGGCGGCTGGGTAATGGATATGCTCGGCAAAGTGCCCGAAGTCAACGACGAAATATCTTACGAAAACCTCACCATAACCGTCACCAAAACCGAGTTCAGGCGCATAACCGAACTGCGCGTCAAGGTCACCCCCGCCAATGAGGGCGAGGAAGAGGAAGAAAAATAACCGCCAAGTAATTTGCCGTACATGCGCCGCAATATGCGCCGCTGAAAGAGTTTTTAATGGTTTTAAGGATTAAATGTTGGAGCGAGTTGATCCGCTCCAACATTTTTTGTGGCTTCATTATAGCCTCCCCGGCGCCATCTGATTTGCAGAGGCGAAAGGCTCGGGGTGGGTGGGAGGGGCAGATTTGTCATCCTGAGCGCCAGCGAAGAATCTCCTTGTCCTACTGCACAAAAGCACGGGCAGAGATGCCTCGGCAACGCGCGCTCCAGCTCTTATTATGCCCAACCTTATCGGCGCGCTGCTCGACATGACAAGGGGTGGGGAGGAGGTGACGCGCCGTCACCGCTCCGCGAAGCGTGCGCAGCTTTGCGAGCACCCTCCGAAAAACATGTAGCAAATCGCTAAAGCACCGCACCCGCGAAGAGGGGGCGGGCAAGGGCGAATTTGCTTTCACGGAGTGCAGGTATTTTTACCTTGTTCTCGCGCAAAACTGTAGTATTTGCGCGAAAGAGGAGCCGCAGGCTATAGAGCAAACAAGCAAAGTTTACTTGGCTT
>CALVRO010000057.1 GCA_944358655.1 uncultured Clostridia bacterium
AAGTGCGTGCGCGCGTTGCCGAGGTATCTCTGCGCGACAGCGCCGAACAAGGTGTGGTATAAGTGTATCTGAAACGTGACCGGGGAGATTTCTCCGCGCGGCGGCCGCACTTTGTGCGGCCGCCTTGGTCGAAATGACAAGTTATAAAGAGGGGGTGGATGGTTTTTACTTCTCCTCCTCGTCGGCGGCCATATATCCCTCGCCGTATATCTCCTTGGCCGAGCACACTATCATAAACGCCTCGCCGTCCTCCTCGCGCACAATGTCGCGCAGGCGGGGGTACATCACGGGCTTTACCACCGAAAGCAGCACCGCCTTGTCCCCGCCCGAATAGGCCCCGCGCCCCTCTATGAACGTGGCGCCGCCGTCGAGCTCGGTGAGTATCCTCGCGCTCATGCGCTCGGCCCGCTCCTTTTCGGAGATTATCAGCACCATCTTGGCCGAGTTGCCGCCGTAGAGCACCATGTCGAACACCACCGTGAACACCACGACCGACAGCACGGTGAAGAACAGCGCGTCCATGCCCTCGTCGCGGAAGGCGAAGGCCGAGCAGGCTATTATGGCCACGTCGGTTATCAGCGTGATGGTGCCCGTGCTTATGTGCCTGAAGGCCTTTCTCAATACCTTTACGGGTATGTCGGTGCCGCCCGACGAGGCTCCGCCGCGGAATATCAGCCCCATGCCGAAGCCGAACACGGCGCCGCCCGTCACGGCGTTTACAAGGCCGTTGTCGCTCAGCGGCAGCACCTCGGCGCCCGTCGATTGCGGTATGGCGGTGAAGAAGATATACTCTGTCAGCCACGTCAGTGCGGAGGAGAGGGCTATGACGTACAGGGTGGAGAGGAAGAACCTCCTGCCGAACACCTTCAGCCCCCACAGCATCAGGGGAATGTTGATAAGGAAGGCCGTCACGCCCGTGCTGAAGCCCGTCAGTTTGTTTACTATCAGCGCGATGCCCGTCGCGCCGCCCGTGGCAAGGCCGCCCGCCTGCAAAAATATTACGACGCCCACGGGGTAGAGTATGCAGCCTATGGTTATCATCAGGCCGCGCTTTAAAAAGTCGTTTAAAAGTAATTTTTTGTTGTCGTCCATGTCTTATCTCTCTTGGCGGCCGACCGCCGCGCGCGGCGGTCGGCCGCGCGGTCATTTCCTGTACGCCCTCGGCGTCACGCCGTACTTCTTTTTAAAGGCGTCCTTAAAATAGTTGCTGTCCGAAAACCCGCAGCTTATGGCTATGTCGGTCACCGTGCGGTCGGTGGACACGAGCTGCAGGGCGGCGCGCTGCAGCCTTATGAACATAAGGTATTCGTGCACGCCTATGCCCGCGGCCTCGCGGAAGCGGCGGGTGAGGTAGTTGAGGCTGTATCCCGCCGCGGCGGCTATGTCGGCAGAGGTTATGTCGTCCATGTAGTGTTCGGACATGTACTGCGCCGCCCGCACTATGGGCAGGTCGGTGGTGTGTATCCTGTCGGGCAGCTCGCTGACGAAGGAGCACTCCCTGCCGCACAGAAGCAGCAGCTCTGTCAGCAGCGCCCCCAGCATGGGCGCGCTGCGCTCGTCGTTTATCCTCTCCTCGCGCGTCATGCGGTTGAGAAGCGCCGATATCTGGCTGCGGTAGGCCTCGGGCAGGTGAAAGACGCGCGTGTCCGAAAAGAACTTCCTGCCCTCGGGCATGAGTTCGGCCGCCCGCCCGTCTATGTCGCTCTCGCGGAAGAACACGTTGCTCCTCAGGCACGTTCCGCGCGGGTAGCGGGTGTAGTGGAACACGTCGGGCGGGATGAGTAAGAAGTCGCCCTCGTGCAGCTCGTACATGCCGTTGCCTATAAAAAAACTCGCCTCGCCGTCCTCTATATAAAATATTTCGTAGTGCGGGTGGCAGTGGGGGGAGGGCATGGTAAATCCGCCCGGCTGCCTTCGGCTGTCGGCGTGTATCCTGTCTATCGTGCGGTCGATGATGCGCGAACTGCTCTCTGCGGCCATAAACTCCTCCCTTTTTTGTTGAAAAATCTGTATTTTTCAATTATTATACCACATAAACCCGTAGAAAATCAAGAAAAACTGTTGTAAAATATTACCGAAAAAAATTAAGGGGCGCGGCGGGCGGCCGCCCGCCGCGCCCCCACGGAAAAATTCGTAAACACGGCCGGAAGGCGATTGGCGCCTGCGGCCTGGAGGAGGCCTCGCTTTGCAAACTGCGGGAAGGGTAAAACGCAAGTACAATCTGTTCACGGGCAAACAGCTGCTCTGGCTCATACTGCCCATAGTAATAGAGAATATTTTCTCCACGTCGCTCGGCATGTTCGACGGAATAATGGTGTCGACTATAGACGAGCTCGGCCACGCCAGCAACGCCGTCGGCAACGTCGACTTCATCAACAACCTCGTCATACAGCTCTTTTCGGCGTTCGCCACGGGCGGAGCCATAATAACTTCGCAGTACCTCGGCGCCAAAAATATCGACGGCGCCAAAAACAGCGGCAAGCACATGCTCGTCATCGTGCTCATCTTTTCGGTGATAATCGCCGCGCTCTGCCTCGCGCTCAACCCGCTGATTTTAGAGCTCTTCTATCCCGCCGTCGAGGACGACGTAATGGAGCTGCAGCGCACCTACTTTTATATAACCGCAGCCTCCTTCCCCTTCATAGGCATATTCAACGGCAGCGCCGCCCTGCTCCGCGCGCAGCGCAGGAGCATGGTCACCATGACCAGCGCGGGCATAAGCTGCGTTGTCAACATAGGCTTGAACGCCCTCTTTATCTGGGGCTTCAACATGGGCGTGGCGGGCGCCGCTCTGGCAACGCTCATCGCCCGCGCCATACCTGCCGTGTATATGCGCGTGCTGCTCAACAGCGATAAAAACGTGCTCACCGTAAAGCTGTTCGAAAGGTTCCGCTTCGACGGCGCCATGGTAAAGCACATACTCTTCATAGCCGTGCCCAGCGGCATCGAAAACTGCCTCTTCCAGCTCGGCAAGCTGATGACCAACACCTTCGTCAACGCCGGCTGCTATGTGGTGTTCGACCCCGTCCTCGGCGAAAACATCAACATACAGGCCAACGCCAACACCGTTGCAAACAACCTCAACAACATTGCCTCGGTGGTGGGCGGAGGCGTAAATACCTCGGTGCTCACGGTCATAGGTCAGGCCGTGGGTACAGGCGACGTCGACTGCGTAAAGTACTACATTAAAAAGATGTTCGCCATAGCCTTTGCGGCCAACGCCGTCACCGTGGCGCTGATAATGGCCACCAGCCATTGGCTGATATACATGTGGCAGTTCCCCGAGGCCGCCTATCCCGCGGCGCTCAACTGCCTGTATCTGTGCCTGTCCTTCCAGTTCGTCACCTACCCGCTGTCCTTCACCTCGCCCGCCGTGCTCAAGGCCACGTCCGACGTAAAATACGTCATGTGGGCGGCAATATCCTCCATGATAATCATGCGAGTGGGCGTGTGCTTCGTGCTCACCTCCGACGCGCTCACGCCATGGCTCGAGTCGGCCTTCGGCTTCAAGTTCGAGCTGGGCGCCATGGGCTTCTGGATATCCATGTGCGCCGACTGGTGCGTGCGCTCAATACTCTTCACTGGCAGGCTGCTCACCGGCCGCTGGAGGAGGGCCTCGGGCCTTCTGAACGACACCCCCGCCAAGGGCGGAGAAGAGGGGGAGCCCGAGGCGCAGTCCGAGGGCGCCAAAGAGGAAAATATCTAATTCGCGGAGGCATATCATGGCAGCAAAAGTCTTTCGTCAGATGTTCGAAGAGAAGTATATCCGCTTTCCCGGCGGCCGCACGCGGGCGTTCACGCTCAGCTACGACGACGGAGTGGAGGCGGACAGGCGCCTTCTCGAAATAATAGATAAATACGGCCTCAGGTGCACGTTCAACCTCAATTCCACCCTCTTCGACTGCGCGGGCTGGCACGGCCGCATGGACGAGGAGGCCACATACAACGCCTTTAAGGACGGCCCGCACGAGGTCGCCCTGCACGGCGCGCGGCACATATTCCTGAACAAAGTGCCCCTGCCCGAGGCGGTAAGGGAGGTGGTCCTCAACCGCGACTGGCTCGAGCATAAGTTCGGCCGTATCGTCTGCGGCATGGCCTACGCCTACAACGGCTTCAACGACGACGTCAAGCGCGTTTTAAAGGATCTGGGCGTGCACTATGCCCGCACCACCACGCCCACGCACTCCTTTGCGCTGCCCTCCGACTTCCTCGAGTGGGATCCCACCTGCCACCACTCCGACCCCCGCCTCGCCGAGCTGGCCGAGCAGTTTGTTTCAACTTCGCCCGCCGACGAGTTCAAGCACCGCGAGGGCAGGCTGTTCTACGTCTGGGGACATTCCTACGAGTACGACGACAACGATAACTGGCACATATTGGAGGGTCTGGCTCAAAAGGTGAGCGGCAACGCCGACATATGGTACGCCACCAACGGCGAGATATACGACTATGTCGCCGCATACAGGGCGCTGGTGTTCTCGCTCGACGGCGAAAGGGTGTTCAATCCATCATATATGCCCGTCTGGCTGGAGATACGCGGCAAAACCTACCGCGTCGGCCCCGGCGAGAGTGTGCTGTTTGATTTGGAGTGACCGCGCCGCGGGCCTCGTCGCCGCAAGGCTAATTTTCGCGGCAAGCCGAGTACAACTCGGCTTGTTTGCTCTATAGCCTGCGGCTCCTCTTTCGCGCAAAAGCCACGGTTTTGCGCGAGGCTCGTCACCGCAAGACACCTTTTGCAACAAGGCAGATAAATCTGCCTTGTCCGCTTTTTGCGCCTGCGGCTCCTCTTTCGCGCAAATACTATACCCCCACCTCTTTGTCATGCCGAGCAGCGCGCCGAAAGAGTTGGACGCAAAACAAAGCGAGAGCGCGCGTTGCCGAGGCATCTCTGCATGGCTTGTAGAATAGTCAGACAAGGAGATCCTTCGCTGTCGCTCAGGATGACAAGTCTGCCCCGCCCACCCACCCCCGACCCTTCGCCTCTGTAAGGCACTAATGCGGCGGGAGTGTATCTGAAGCGTAGCCCGGGAGATTTCTCCTCGTCGCCGCAAGGCGCGTTTTGCAACAAGCCGAGTAACCTCGGCTTGCCTGCCTTTTGCGCCAGCGGCTCCTCTTTCGCGCAAATACTACAGCTTTGCGCGAGGCTGAGGGATTGATTTGTGCGCTTCGCG
>CALVRO010000058.1 GCA_944358655.1 uncultured Clostridia bacterium
CGGGGTCGAACCGGTATGGTATCGCTACCACTGGATTTTGAGTCCAGCGCGTCTGCCAATTCCACCACAGCGGCATAGCGCAATTATTATATAATAACGCGCGGCAAAAATCAAGCGATTTTAATTTGTTTTATGGATAAACTCGTTCTCATCGACGGCAACAGCCTTTTGAACAGGGCCTTTTATGCCACACCCGTATTCACCACCAAGGACGGACAGCCCACCAACGCCGTATTCGGCTTTGTAAAGCTGCTTTTAAAGATACTCTCCGACCTCAAACCTCAGTATATCGCCGTGGCCTTCGACCTCAAGGCGCCCACCTTCAGACACCTCATGTACGACGGCTACAAGGCCACCCGCAAGCCGATGCCCGAAGAGCTCGCCGCACAGCTCGCGCCGTTGAAGAGTTTGCTTGCCGCAATGGGCATAGCCATGTTTGAAAGGGAGGGTCTGGAGGCCGACGACATTATCGGCACGCTCTCCGCCCGCTTCGACGTGCACAGCTATATCTATACGGGCGACCGCGACAGCTATCAGCTCGTCGACGACAAGACCGACGTCTGCTTCACCAAGAGGGGAGTAAGCGACATTTTAAGGCTGAGCACCGATAACTTTCTGGCCGAGGTGGGGATACTTCCCGCACAGATAATCGATCTTAAGGCGCTGATGGGCGACAAGTCGGACAATATCCCCGGCGTGCCCGGCATAGGCGAAAAGACGGCTCTCGGGCTGCTCGCAAAATACGGCTCGCTGGATGGCATCTACGCCAATATCGACGATATTAAGGGCGCCGTCAGGCAAAAACTTCTCGAAGGCAGACAGTCGGCCGAGCTCTCGTATAAGCTCGCCACGATCGACAGGCATTGTCAGATAGAGGCCGACCTCGAGGAGTGCAGAGCGCCGCAAAAGTATTCGGGGGAGGTGCGCGATATCTTCACCAAACTCGAATTCCGCAGCCTGCTCTCTCTCGATATATTCGAGGAGGAGGGCGCGCGCACGGACGGCAAGGGGTTCGACTATCCGGAGCGCAGGCAGATAGAGAGCGCTGAGGAGGTGGAAGAGCTCTGCTCCTCGGGCGGGTCATTCGCCGTCGATCTCTCGGGCGACGTCGCCCTCGTCTATCACGGTGGAGTGCAGTACGAATGTAAGATAGGCCGCGACCTGCTCGGCGGAATTCCGTATGAAGCCGTGTTTAAGGCGTTCTCTGACATACTTTGCGATAAGGGGGCCGAGCTCGTCGTCTACGACCTCAAAAAATTCCTGCACGACATAGAGTACGGCGGAGAGGGCGTTTATTGTAAATTCGACGATATCTCCGTAATGAAGTATCTCGCCGACTTCTTCGACCAGAGCGACAGCCCTTCGGCTCTCGCCGGGTATTACGGCTACGACGCGGCCTACACGGCCTTCATGCTTTCGGAGCTCAAAGAAAAATATTATATAAAGCTCTCGGAGGACGGCTCGGAGGGGCTGTACGAGAACATAGAAAAGCCGCTCATCTTTGTGCTGTACGACATGGAGCGCACGGGCGTTAAGGTAGACGCCGCCGCTCTCGAACAGTTCTCGGCGCAGTACAGGCAAAAGCTCGAGGAGCTCTCCTCGCGCATCTACGGGCTGTGCGGCACAACCTTCAATATCAATTCGCCGTCCCAGCTCGGAGAGGTGCTGTTTGAAAAACTCGGTTTAAAGTCGGGGAAAAAGAACAAGAACGGCAAGTATTCGACGAGCGCAGAAATACTCGAAAAGCTCGCGGGCGAGAGCGAGGCCGTCAGGCTCATCCTCGCCTACAGACAATACCAAAAACTCAGTTCGACCTATGTCGAGGGCTTCCGCCCGCTGATAGACAGGTCGACGGGCCTCGTGCATACCACCTACAATCAGACGGTGACGACTACGGGAAGGCTGTCGAGCGCCAATCCCAACCTTCAGAATATTCCCATACGCGAGGACGAGGGGAGAGAGCTTAGAAAGCTCTTCATCCCCCGCGAGGGCAACTTATTCATCGACGCCGACTATTCGCAGATAGAGCTGAGGCTTTTAGCCCATTTTTCGGGCTGCAAGGAACTTATCGAGGCCTACAACGAGGGCAATGACATCCATGCCGTTACGGCCTCGCAGGTGTTCGGCGTTCCGTTGGAGCAAGTAACGCACAAGATGCGTTCGGAGGCCAAGGCCGTCAACTTCGGCATCATCTACGGCATAAGCGACTTCGGCCTGGCCAAAAACCTCGATATCCCCGTAAAGACTGCGAGGGAGTATATTGAAAACTACTTTGCCACCTACAGCGCCGTCAAGGACTACATGCAGTCCAACGTCGACTTCGCCAAAGAGCACGGCTATGTGGCTACCCTTACGGGCAGAAAACGTTTCATCCGCGAGATAAATTCAAGCAACTACAACATCCGTTCCTTCGGCGAGCGCGCCGCCATGAACATGCCCCTGCAGGGCTCGAGCGCCGACATAATCAAAATAGCCATGATAAACGTCGTCCGCGCGCTCAAAAGGGAGGGACTTAGGGCCAAACTCATACTTCAGGTACACGACGAGTTGGTGCTCGACTGTCCGCGTGAGGAGGCCGACCTCGCGGCCCAAATACTCAAGCGCGAGATGGAGAGCGCCGTAGAGCTAAAAGTTCCCCTCAAAGTCGACGTCAACACGGGCGAAAACTGGTATGAAGCAAAATAAAATAATTGCCGTAACGGGCGGCATCGGCAGCGGCAAATCGACGGTCATGGGACTGCTGAGCCAAAGAGGGTATGCCGTGTTCTCGTGCGACGAGATCTATACAGAACTTCTACAGGACAAAAAATTTCTGTCGGGGCTCAAGGCGCTGTTCGGCGACGATATAGTAAAAGACGGCCGGCTCGACAGAAAAAAACTTTCGTCGCTCGTCTTTTCGGACGATGCCGCCCTTAAAAAACTCGACGGCTACACCCATCCCGAAATTTATAAAGAGCTTCTAACCCGCGCGAAAGGGGCGGAGGGAACGTGTTTTTGCGAAGTCCCTCTGCTATTTGAGGACGGAGCGCAAGCTCTCTTCGACGGAGTAATAGTCGTCCTGCGCGACAGGGATAAGCGGCTCGAGGGCGTAAAATTACGCGACGGCTGCTCCGAAAGTCAAGCCGTCAGCCGCATAAAAAACCAATTCAACTACGATAATTTTAATTTTGAGCAGTACTATGTCATACATAATAATGGCGACCTGCAGCAATTAAACAAAAATATCGGGGAGGTACTTAAAAAATTATGCTTACCTTAAGAAGATTTTTCGAAAAGGACGCGCCGCAACTCGTTGAAGTGTGCAACGACGGCGACATCCAAAAGTATTTAAGGCTCAACAAACTGCCCTACACCGAGGAGGACGCGCTGTCTTTTATCCGCTATTGTCAATTCTCCGAAAAGAGGGGCGCCAAGGGCGAGCAATGTTTTGCCATTGTCTATAACAATATCGTCGTCGGCTGTATTTCGTACAGAAGGGACAGGGGCTGTCATGCCCATTGCGCCGAGGTGGGATATTATGTCGGAAAGCAGTATCAGAATAAAAACCTCGCCGAGCGCTCCCTAAAGCTTTTATCCAAACTCATCTTCGTCGACGAGAGCGTAACAAGGCTGTACGCCGTTCCCGCGTGCGAAAACGTTGCCTCGTGCAGAGTTTTGGAGAAGTGCGGCTTTGTCCGCGAGGGCACCATGCGCAAGTATTTTTATAAGAACGATGTCTATTACGACTGCTATCTCTACGCCCTCGTAAAGTGACCGCTATCCTGTATGACTATCCGACCATATAATATAAAAGATATTTCTGTTTTATCCGAACTCTTTTTCGAAACCGTCCATGCTGTAAACAGCCGTGATTATTGCGAGGAACAACTCTTTGCTTGGGCGCCGAGCCGTGATTGCCTTTTGGCGAGAGCTGAGGAGTTTGCCGCCCAAAATTGTCTTGTCGCTGAGGAGGACGGCCGCGTCGTCGGCTTCGCCGGCATGGAGGACGGGCATCTGGACATGCTGTATGTTCATCGCGACGAGCAGAGCAGGGGCATAGCGACCGCGCTCTGTAACGAGCTTGAAAGGGGGCAGGAGAGGATAACGACTTTCGCGTCGCTCACGGCAAAGGGCTTTTTTGAAAGGCGAGGATACGTCGCCATAAAACGCCAAACTGTCGAGCGCAGGGGTGTTCTGCTCGACAATTTTATAATGGTCAAGCAAAAATAAAAAATAATCGTTGCAGAACGGGAGTGGGCGCGGCCAAAGGCCGCGCCCCCTCCACGCTTCATGTTGTCATTTCGGGCAAGCGCAGCGCCGCTTTCGCTTGGAACGAGAGCATTTTTATTGAACGCAGACAAGATGCGAAACCAAGCAAAGCGCGCGGAGAAATCTCTTCGGTCAAAGATGTCATTTCGACTGTAGCCCGCCGCGCAGAGCGCGGCGGGCGAAACGGAGAAATCTCCCCGATTACGCTTCAGATACATTTTTACCACAGTATAGCCTCTCCTTCGCATGGAGAGGTGGCCACACGCGTGAGCGTGTGGGCGGAGAGGTCGAAATATTTATAATATATTCCTCTTTGTCATCCTGAGCGACAGTGAAGGATCTCATTGTCCGACTGTACAAAAGCATGGGCAGAGATACCTCGGCAACGCGCGCTCGCGCTCTTTTTTTATACCGACAATTATGGCGCGCTGCTCGGTATGACAAGGTGGGGAGTATGGGTGCGCAGGCCTCTCCCCGTGAGATTTCTCCGCGCGTTCGGCCCGTTGGCCTCACTTGGTCGAAATGACAAAATCAGTGACAGGTAAGGCTTTGCGCAGCTTTCTCAGGTAGAGCATGTCATTTCGAGTGTAGCCGAGAAATCTTCCCGGTTGCGTTTCAGATACACTCATTACCTCTCCGCGAAGCGTGCGCAGCTTTGCGAGCACCCTCCGAAAAATGGGTAGCAAATCGCTAAAGCACCGCACCCGCGACAGAGGGGGCGGGCAAGGGCGAAT
>CALVRO010000059.1 GCA_944358655.1 uncultured Clostridia bacterium
CACCCTTTTAAAGTAAATTAAATTTTTTCGGGGCGGCGCGAGAAAATTCCCGCGCCGCCCCGCCGTTTGTTTGGCTGCGGCATATATGCGGGGCAATGCGCATTGCCCCGCATATATGCCGCAAATACTGTAAAATATCAAAAGGGGGCGCGTATATGCGCCCCTTTCGGCCGTCAATAGAACGTTGCCACCGCCTCTTCGGGAGGGAGCGGCAGGCTCCTTTCAATGCTTTTGGCAACAAGTATGGGCCCCTCGCCGCGGTAGACGGCGTTGTAGCCGTACTCTATCCGCGCCGTCACCATAAGCCAGTCCTTGGTCTTTACGCCCTCGGGCAGCAGCCCCTCGCCCCTCAGCGCGAAGCCGTCGTAGGCAATGTCGGCCTCGCAGCAGGTCATAATATATCTGCCTATCACAATAAAGCCCTGCGGCACCTTTTTGGATACGGCCGCCATGCCCTTGAACTTTACCGTCTTTCCCTCATATGCCTTGGGGTTTTCCGAAAGATCGCGGTAGAACAGGGCGAAGTCGCGGTCGGCTATCTCTATCACGGGCGCCTCCATGTCGTAGGGCATGGGGTCGACTATGTCGTCGAAAACGGCTCCGCCGCCTATATATTCGTACACTATGTCCGCTCTGCGCGTTATGGCGCGCACCACCTTGTGGAAGTCCTCCTTGGCCATCTCACCCTTGAAGCGGTTGAACACCACCATTTGGGTCATGAATATCTTGTCGTACACCAGCTGGCGCATGTTGACGTTGTAGCTTAAAAAGGTGGCGGCGTCGAAGAAGGTCATCATCTGGTTTATGACCCAGCTCTCGGGCATGGCGTCGAAGAAGTCCTGCAGCATCCATGTGCCGTTATATTCCACGAACACCCGCTCCGCCCTGTACTTTCTCGTCAGATAGTTGAGGGTGTATTCGTTGAGGTGCTCCCTGTCCTCTATCGTCTCCACGGCCACGTTCTTTACGGCAAATTTAGCCCTGTCGTACTGTTCTTCGCCGTCCTCGCACACGAGCAGCAGGGTGCGCTCGCCGTTGTTCATGCGCGGGTCTTCCAAAGTTTCCTGAATGAACTTTGTCTTGCCCGACTCCAAAAATCCGAGAAATAAAAATACGCTTACGTCTTGCATGGCTCTGTCCGTATGAGTTTTTGTCCGCCGTCAGCCGAGGAAGAGCTCTTCAAGCTCCTCTTCGTCCAGCTTGCTGCCTATAACGCACAGCCTGCCCGTGTACAGCGGCGCGCCCTCGCGCACGTCGCTCTCGCCGGGCACATAGTCGAAGTGCAGCCACTTGCCGTCTTTGCCCTCAACTATGCCCTTGGCGCGCAGCACCGTGCCGTAGGTAACGGCGTCGGTGAGCTTTGCCAGCATGTCCTTCAGCTCGTCCTCGCCGAACTTTTTGCCCGTCTCGGCGCCCCAGCTGGTGAACACTTCGTCGGCGTGATGATGGTGCTCATGTTCGTGCTCGTGCTCGTGGTCGTGACCGCAGCAACATTCGCCGTCGTGATGGTGATGCTCGTGCTCATGTTCATGCTCATGGTCATGTTCGTGCTCATGCTCATGCTCATGGTCGTGGTCGTGATGATGCTCGTGGCCGTGCTCGTCGTGCAGTTCGGCGGCGAGCTTTGCCAGCTCGTCGGCGAGGGTGGAGGTGTGCTCCATGGCGTTGAGCACCTCCTTGCCGCTCAGCTCCTTCAAATTGGTGGTGACCACGGTGGCGTTTTTGTTGCGCGCGCGCACCATCTCCACGGCCTTGGCCAGCTTGTCCTCGCCAGCCACGTCGGCGTGGCTGAAAACTATGCAGGCCGCGCTGTCTATCTGGTCGTTGAAGAATTCGCCGAAGTTCTTCATGTACATTCTGCACTTATTGGCGTCCACAACGGTGGTCATGGAGTTGATCTTTGCGTCGGCAAGGCCGGCTCTCTCCACCGCCTTGGCCACGTCCGAAAGTTTGCCCACGCCCGAGGGCTCTATAAGTATGCGGTCGGGCGCGTACTCCTCGTCTACCTTTTTAAGGGCCTTGGCAAAGTCGCCCACAAGCGAGCAGCATATGCAGCCCGAGTTGAGCTCGTTGACCGCTATGCCAGCCTCCTGCATGAACCCGCCGTCCACGCCTATCTCGCCGAATTCGTTTTCGATGAGCACCAGCTTTTCGCCGGCGAAGGCCTCCTTGATGAGTTTTTTGATGAGCGTCGTCTTGCCCGCGCCCAAAAATCCCGAAAATATATCTATTTTTACCATTTTTACAGCACTTCCTTGTATTTACTATAATAATTATATAACCCTTTTATAAAAAAGGCAAACTTTGCCGCGAAAAATTTTGCGCCCGCGCGGCGCGGCCGCAAAAGGGCCGCGCCGCGCGGGCGGTTTCTCCGAACCTTTTTTCGGAGAGGGGGAGGGGACGGAAAAATATTTTGCGCCTTTTGCGTTTTAAAATTTTAAAAGAGCGTTATAATTAAAGTGAACGAAATAGGAAGCCGAAAACAAGACTCCCCGTCAAGTTTAATAACTTTAAAAGGAGACTTAAAATTATGAAAAACTATCTTCAGAAAAGAAATAACAACTACGACCTCTTCGACGCTTTCGACGATTTCTTCCGCCCCGTATTCTACGACGAGAACAGAGATCTGAGAACAAACATTAAGGAGACCGACGCCAACTACGAGCTCGAAGTCGAAATGCCCGGCTACAGCAAGGACGAAATAAAACTCGCCCTCGAAAACGGATATCTCACCGTAAGCGCAAGCAAGACGAGCAAGGAAGAGGACAAGAGCAAACACTACGTCAGAAAGGAGATAAGCGAGAGCTGCTCGCGCAGCTACTACGTCGGCGAAGACGTCTCTAAGGAAGACATCAAGGCCAAGTACGAAAACGGCATGCTCACCGTCAGCGTACCCAAGTCGCAGCCCAAACTGCCCCAGAGCCACTATATCGACATCGAATGACGCCCCTGCGCCCTCTGCGGCGCTCGAAGGCGGATGAAGCGCCTTTCTTTCGCCCCTTATACAGGCCGTGACCCCTGCGGCCGACCGCGCGGCGGACTGCCCCAAGCAGTCCGCCGCGTTTTTTTAAGCATGTCATTTCCAGCCGAGAAATCTCCTCGGTAAAGCATGTCATTTCGACTGAAGCGAGTGATACGAGCGGAACGGAGAAATCTCCCCGGCTACGCTTCAGATACACTTGTTCCTCGTTATTGCCTCCCCGTCGTCATGGGGAGGTGTCTGCATGCGAGAGCATGCAGACGGAGAGGTCGAAAATTTTAATAATATATTCCTCATTGTCATCCTGAGCGACAGCGAAGGATCTCT
>CALVRO010000060.1 GCA_944358655.1 uncultured Clostridia bacterium
ATTGCCGATATGGGAATGGAATTCAAGTACTACAATTTATCTATTGGTTGAGGCAATGAAACTTTCATCACATTAAGCTTTAAAATGGGCGACCTGACAGTCGCCCATTCTTCTTTGTAAAGTGTATCACCGATCACCCAATACCGAAGAACCGCTCAAAGAAGGCTTTGAGTTTTTCAATTATCGTCTGCTTCTTCTTTTCTCTTCCTCCGCCGAACCTCGATACCGGCGGCATTATTTTATCAATGTCCGTTCCCGTCGTCTTTATTCCGCCGTCGCGGAAAGAGTTTTCAATAAACTTATATGTTTCTTCGGGCTTTAAATTCTCTTCGGCTATTATTTCGTCCAACTGCCTTTCTTTTTCTTTTGCGACATATTCACGCCACTCAACCATTACGTCGGATACGTCATTGATACCGTCTATGAAATTATCAATAAGAGCTTTCTTGCTGCGTAGTTCCGGGCTTGCGTCTATTGCCTTATGAATTGTGATGAGCACTTCTTTATCATCGCAATGTGAGTCGTGATACTTTTGTACAAGCAACAGAATATAATCGATATTTATTTCTATCTGCTTGATAAGCTCAATTTCAAAGACGACGTCATCGGTTATATCCTCCTTCTCCCCTTCGCGCCTTCTGTTCTTCCATTCATCGCGCAAATCCTGATATTTGCCGAGGTAGTCCTGCAAGTCACGCTCCGTAAGCAATTCCTTTTCGGCAAAGTCATCAAACGACGTCAACAAATTGCGCATACGCAATATTGCGCCAAAGAGCACAATAAATTCTTTTTGCTTGGTTTCGCCTTCAATTCTCTCCTGTTCAACAGGGAACCGCGAAACAAGGTTATCTATCATATCCACATAGCCTTGATGATAATTGCCCTTATCATCTTTGTAGCCGTAGTAGTAATCTTTAAATCCGCGCATGAGCACAATGCCACCCGCTTCCCTGTCGCCAAACAAGGCTATCGCGTCATCCGTGCGCTTTTGCAGGTTGCGGAAACATACTATATTGCCAAACGTTTTAATTGAATTCAAGATGCGATTGGTGCGGGAATATGCCTGAATGAGTCCGTGCATTTTTAAGTTTTTATCTACCCACAAAGTATTGAGTGTAGTGGCGTCAAACCCTGTAAGGAACATATTTACTACAATCAGCAAATCTATATCCTTATTCTTCATGCGAAGGGAAACATCTTTGTAGTAGTTGGGAAATTTCTGCGAAGAAGTATCGTAATTCGTCCCAAAATATTCGTTATATTCCCTTATTGCTCCTCCCAAAAAATCGCGCGAAGAAGCGTCGAGGTCTGCCGTGCTGTCGGAATTTTCCTCGTCAAGCATTCCGTCGACTTCGCCCTCGTTGGCAGCAAAACTGAAAATAGTTGCTATTTTTATAGCCTTTTCGGGGTGCTCTGCCATCTGCTTTTTAAATTCGGCATAGTAAAGTTTTGCCGCCTCCACAGAGGAAACTGCAAGTATGGAATTGAATCCCTTTATATGAGTTTTATTGCGTATCTCTTCGACCTCGTTGCCACTCTTTGCCGCGGCAACTTCGCTTACGTTTACAAGATGGCGAAACTGATATGCCCGCTCGTTGCGCTTTGTCTTTTGGTCAAAGTGGTCGAGGATATATTCCACCACTTTGCTTATGCGTTCGGGCGCAAGATAAGCCTTTTCCCTGTCAATGTCCCATACTTCCTTATCGTCAATATCCGGCTCCTTATCCATCGTCTTTATATAGTCCACGCGGAAAGGAAGCACGTTTTTATCGTTTATTGCGTCTACGATAGTATATGTATGCAACTGCATACCGAAAGCCTGCGCCGTTGTACGCAATGCGGGATTTTTTGAAACGCCCGCATTGACCGCAAAGATGGGCGTACCCGTAAAACCAAACAGATAGTACTGTTTGAAGAACTTTGTAATTGCAAGGTGCATATCGCCGAACTGACTGCGATGACACTCATCGAAGATGATGACGATCTGCTTGTCCGCCACGGGGTGGCCGGCGTTCTTTTTGATGAATGTGCTGAGCTTCTGAATGGTTGTAATTATAATTTTTGCGTTGGAATCTTCAAGCTGCTTTTTAAGAATTGCCGTGGACGTATTGCTGTTCGCCGCACCCTTTTCAAAGCGGTCGTACTCCTTCATCGTCTGATAGTCCAAATCTTTTCTGTCGACGACAAACAGCACTTTATCTATATAATTGAGGCTTGTTGCGAGCTGGGCAGTCTTAAAAGAAGTCAGCGTTTTGCCGCTGCCGGTGGTATGCCATATATAGCCGCCTCCCTCCACCGTGCCGTATTTTTTGTAATTGTGGGCAATTTCAATGCGATTGAGTATTCGCTCGGTTGCCGCAATCTGATAGGGCCGCATTACCAAAAGCATATTCTCGGCCGTGAACACGCAATACTTCGTGAGTATGTTTAAAATCGTATGCTTGGCAAAAAACGTTTTGGTGAAGTCGATCAAATCGGGTATGACTTTGTTTTTAGCGTCTGCCCAGAAGGAGGTAAATTCAAAGCTGTTGCTCGTCTTGCCCTTCTTCGCTCCGCGTGCCGCATCCTTGATATGATTAAAACGCGTACTGTTGGAATAGTACTTTGTGTTTGTTCCGTTGGAAATTACGAATATCTGAACATACTCATATAGTCCGCTTGCCGCCCAAAAGCTGTCGCGCTGATAACGGTCTATCTGATTGAATGCCTCGCGTATAGGCACGCCCCGCCTTTTGAGTTCGATATGTACGAGCGGCAGACCGTTGACTAAAATAGTAACGTCGTAGCGGTTATCGTATTTACCGTCGTTATTTTCGTACTGGTTTATAACCTGTAATTTGTTATTGTGAATATTCTTTTTATCTATGAGGTTAATATTTTTAGTTGCGCCATTGTCGCGGTGAAGAACCTGAATATAGTCCTCCTGAATACGCCTTGTCTTTTCGACTATTCCGTCATTTTTGCCGGCTATGCAATTATTGAAGAACTGTTCCCACTCGCTGTCGGAAAACCGGTAATCGTTCAGCCCCTCCAACTTTTTGCGCAGGTTTAAAATGAGCTCCGCCTCTGTATGAACAGGCAGATACTCATACCCAAGTTCTGTGAGCAATTTAATAAATTCGCGCTCTAAATCGGCTTCGCTCTGATAACTTTCGGCGCGCTTGCCCTGCGATATGTATTCAGCTAAAACCGTGCTTTCTTCACTCTGCACAACGACGTTGTAATTCATAAAAACCCCTTGTGTAATTTGCAATTCGCAATTCGAAATTTGCAATTCGCAATTTCTAATTTCTAATTTCGCATTTCTAATTGTATTTAATCGTTTTTGTAATTGCCGTAAGCAATTTTATGCCGTCCTTACAGTCTGTATAAATGCTATTAAAACTGATTTCATCGATATAGTCTGACTCATGCAGCAATTCTAACCAATATTCCGTTTCGCTCGCTTCTTTAAGCGCAATCGTAAGTTTTGCAAAAAAGTCCGCCTTACTTTGTCCTCTTAGTGCCTCCCTTACGTTTGCACCTATGCTTGTTCCACTCCTTAAAACTTGCTTAGAAAGAACATATTCTTGCTTTTCACCTTGTAAAAATTTATATAGTTTTATAATACGCAAGGCGAAGACTTTGCTCTTATCGGCAATAATATTTTCTTTCATGATTATTCCCTCATAATTTCTAATTTCGAATTTCTAATTTCGAATTGCAACAGCTTATCTCTATAATATTCATACTGTTTTTGCCTTGCTTCGATCTCTGCGGGCAAGCCTTCGGAAAGGTCGTTGCACAATTTATCAAAGCGATCCAGAATTTCAACAATGCGTTCCTGCTCTTCAAGCGTAGGAAGCGGAATCATTATTGACTCAAGATTGCTTGGTGTAACTTCTATTACTTTCGTACCATGCACAAGTTTTTTCTTCTGCTCAAAGAATGAACTTGTATTAAAATAATAAGCTAAGTATTTGGCATTTTGATTATGATGAATAATTGCAGTATGTCCGCTTACAGCAACATCCATTTCTCCAAGCCATACAACGCATTTACAAACATCCTCAATATTTTCACTTGTAACAGCCATTATAATGTCATTCTTTACAGCCTTTTTAGATTTGCAATACACTTCATTATTTACACAAGTTATAGATTCGTTCGCACATAATCCATACCTTGTATAAATTTGACCGTAATGAATGCAAGGATAACCTGAACGGCAAAAATCTTTCTTTTGAAAATTTCCGCCGCGAGTGATTGTTGCAATATCCCCCAAACGGACGAAGGCAAAGCCATAGACATATTGCAAAAGCTTAATCAGCCCTGTCTGTCTGTCTGTCTGTCTGTCTGTCTGTCTGTCTGTGAAGATTGTCGCCGAACCCGTTCCGAATGTCAAGAGTTTATCGCGATAAAATTCATATTGCTGCTGTCTTTTTTCTATCTCGGCGGGCAAGCCGATCCCGAGATCCGAGCATATCGCATCGAAATTATCCAGCACCTTAACAATTCTTTCCTGAACATCAAGCGGCGGAACTGGAACAATTATTCTACCAACGGCATTTGTATTAAATTGTTGTTGTCCTCCCACGGAAACAAGTTTTTCCGCTTGCTGCCAATATAATCTTGATTTAGAGAAATGCCAATAATATCTATTAAGAATCTTACTATTATCAAGAATAATCTTTATTAGAAATGAAGCATATATAGCGGGTGAATCGTCTGGGACATACAAAGTTCTGCCATATGTTGCTCCTGTCCGCGCCAACAGCAAATCCCCTTTCTTTAATAAATATTTTCTGTTATCTTCCGTCAAATCAATATACTTTGCCCCGTCTGGACACAAACAGCCATCTTCATTTATATCTGTTATACGAATAAACCGGACATCACCACTATCTTTTGCTTTATCAGTATATCCATAGCTAAAATTCGCCAATTTACTTAGGTGATAATATTCAATAGCATTATTAAACGAAAGAAGTTTATCCCTATAATACTCATATTGCACTCTCCGAGCTGCAAGCTCGGCTGCAAGCTCTCGGGAATACAGCGTGAACTTGTCCAAAATACGGACAATTTCCCGCTGTACCGCCAAAGGCGGCAACGGAATTTGTATGCGTGAATAATTTTCAATCCACTGCCTTGTATGCCCATAAGGACTATAACTTACTGTTTGCATTGCATAAAAGATATATCTGAACACGGCTTTTTGAGAATCTTTTAATTTCAACATTTTCATTGCTGATGACTTAATTTTAAAATTAAAGTCTACCCAATGAAATGAAGTTGTAAAATCATCGAATATTATTACAGGATTATCTTTACTTGCTTCATATATGCCAACCTTTTCATTTGTATATCCCAATATAAATGTTTGACCTGCTGTCAATACAGGCGTTTCATACGAATTATCATACTTTGTACTTTTCACAATATATTTTTGAGGCTGCTCATAATTTAAAATTTCATTTAAAGCAACATACTCAACCCCATTCGGGCAAAGCTCTTTTATCAATTTTTCAAGTTTTGTCATAACAATAATGTCTCTTATTTTCCCAAAATCACAGATAGCCTTGTTCCCAATTTCTCAGTTAAATCTGCGCAATTATCATATAACAATATATTATCCCCACTAACATCAAAGTGAACTTTTTCACTATTGAAAAACTCCCTATTACAGGTAAGAATTAGCTTAATCGGGTGATTGCACATAGCTAAGCCACGCGCGATACCTGCCTCATAGTATACTCCGCCTCGGTTTCCTGTTAAATCTGCAATCAACGCTACCGAATTAGCAATTTCAGAAGTTATCTCGTTTATTATAGAACCTATATATTCTTTTTCATCGATACGCATCGCAGCATAGTTTAATGATTGAATTACAGTTTTATATCCGTTTTCATATATGCTTGACATATCGTCAGAAAACATCATAGCGACAAAAATCTGATTGCGCTTTGTTATAGGCGGCAATTCAATGCTGTCATATTTGCGCTTATAAAGTTGTCGTAGCCACGCAACTAAATTAGCACAGTACTGAAATTCATCGCCTTGGAATTTGATACTTTTAATTAGAGTTGAAGCTTCTTT
Source organism: uncultured Clostridia bacterium (assembly GCA_944358655.1). GTDB lineage: Bacteria > Bacillota > Clostridia > Christensenellales > Borkfalkiaceae > Coproplasma. Next base: position 6,079 of record CALVRO010000060.1, read on the forward strand.
TGTTGAGGATTTCGTTTCTTGTAAAAACGCTTCAACATTATACACCCATTCATTAACAGTCGGTTTTTTAGGATTATCAATTAAATTTTTTAATACTTCTTTCTCTGTCATGCCTCTATCTCCCGTATGATCTTATCGATCTCTTCCCTTAAAGCCTGCTCGCGGGCAACGATCTGTGCGATTTCTTCGTTTAACTTCTTTATATCGACTTTTTCGCGCGTGTCCTTCTGCTCCACATATGTAGAAACAGAGAGATTATAATTGTGCTCTTCGTCGCCAATTATGGTGTTGGGGACAATTTTTGCAAAGTATTCAACGTCCTTGCGCTCCACAAAGGCGTTTACTATCTTTTGTATATTTTCCTCTGTGAGTTTATTGTTGTTTGTTACCTTTACAAACTCGTTGGAAGAGTCGATAAAAATGACGTCGTTGGTTGCCTTTGATTTTTTAAGCACCATTATACAGGTGGAAATTGACGCTCCGAAAAAGAGATTTGCAGGCAACTGAATTATGCAGTCGATAAAGTTATTATCTATGAGATACTTCCTTATCTTTTGTTCAGCGCCGCCGCGATACATTATGCCGGGGAAGCATACAATCGCCGCCGTGCCGTTACTTGCCAGCCACGAAAGAGAGTGCATTATAAAGGCAAAGTCCGCCTTCGATTTGGGCGCAAGTATACCAGCGGGAGAGTACCTTATATCATTGATAAGCAGAGGGTTATCGCTGCCCGCCCAAGGGATTGAATAGGGCGGATTGGATACGATTACTTCAAAGGGCTCGTCGTCCCAATGGGCGGGCTCGGTGAGCGTATCACCGTGCGCAATGTCGAATTTATCGGGGCCGATATCGTGCAAGAACATATTTATTCGGCAGAGGTTATAGGTCGTAATATTTATCTCCTGACCGAAAAAGCCCAGCCTTATATTGTCTTTACCGAGAATTTTAGCGGCTTTAAGAAGCAGCGAGCCCGAACCGCAGGCGGGGTCATATACCTTATTTACTTCGGTTTTGCCAACTGTTGCAAGGCGCGTTAAAAGTTCGGAAACCTCCTGCGGAGTAAAGAACTCACCGCCCTTTTTACCCGCATTCGAGGCGTACATACTCATCAGATACTCGTAGGCGTCGCCAAAGGCGTCGATCGTGCTGTCCTGATATTTGCCGAGCTTCATATCGGCAACAGTATCCAGCAGCTTTACAAGTTTTTCGTTACGTTTAGCGACTGTCGCGCCAAGCTTGTTTGAATTGACGTCAAAGTCATCAAACAACCCCTTGAACGCATCTTCGCTTTCGCTTCCCTGTGCGGAATTTTCTATATTTTTGAACACTTTTTCAAGCGTTTCGTTGAGTTTATCGTCGTTTGCAGCATTTGCCCTTATATTGCAGAATAACTCCGAAGGCAGAATAAAAAAGCCCTTCTCCTGCACAAGGTCAACGCGAGCCTGTTCCGCCTCTTCGTCAGAAAGTTTAGTATAGTCAAACCCCGCGTTGTCGGCGGCGTGCTCGCCTTCGTTTATGTACTCGGTAATATTTTCGGAAATATATCTGTAAAACATTGTACCGAGTACATATTGTTTGAAATCCCAAGCATCAACGCCGCCCGCATGTACGAGATCGGTCGCCGCATTCCATATCATTTTGTGGAGTTCCGCTCTCTCCTGTTCCTTTCTGTTATCTGCCATTTAGGTACTCCTTATCGGTTTGCAAAATAAAAAATAATTTAAAATTAAAGCAGCTCTAATTTATTATATCATATTTACACATAATTTTCAAGGTCACAGGGTAATGTTTGCCTATAAAAAATACAAACATTTGTTTCTATTTGCTTGACAAAATAGATTGCGGTATGATATAATGCGAAATGTATCGGAGTGATGAGCATTCTTTCGATGCAAGCAAAATGCCCGTATCGGTGAAAGAAACGAGGGATTGAAGTCTGTTCCCATTGCTTTATGCAGCTTGTTACTGTTCGGCTATATGGCTTTAACGGACTTATTCAGCCGGCGACTATCGGTCGCAAAGGCGGTATTTTGCGAACAAAAAACGGTACCCGAGCGGTTGACTTCCGATTAAGTCCTCCACCACTCTTTATGGTGTTGCGTGTTAAATTACGAGCTTAAACAGGGCTCCCGCAAAAAGAAGTTTTTGTGGGAAGAGGAGCGGCAACAGCGAAAACCGCAGGGCGGAGCAAATGCCCGCCCTGCGAAAAGCGCAGTTTGCCGCGACGAGGGGACGTGCCGCATTTATGCGGTACAAGAATAATCTGTCCGCTGCGCGATGACTTCACGTTGTGAATAGCAAGCGCAGATTATCACTGTTTATAATATGCGACTTTAAGTCGCTGACGGACGAGGTAAACTCTCGCTCCGTATGCTTTTGTTACGTTTCTATACGTAAACAAGGGCTGTTATAAGCATACCGTTTTTTGGACATTCAATATAGAATAACTGTCCATAGGAAGGTATCTTTCTATGGACTTTTTTTATCTGAAACCGACTGAATAAACGGGGCCTATAGTCGATC
>CALVRO010000061.1 GCA_944358655.1 uncultured Clostridia bacterium
AAGACCTCGGCGATCATCAAGAACAGTCAGTATAGCTTTATCTTCAAACTGTCCGCGCCCGACATGAAGGACGTGCTCGACATCTATAAAGCAGGCGACAGCTTCAACGACGAGGAGCAGAGAATGATAATTTCGGCTGTTACGGGGCAGGCGTTCTTTGTGGGCAGCACGGAGCTGCGCAACTGTATTCTTGTCAAGGCGGGCGAATATACGCAAGGCTTATTTAAAGAACAGAAGGAGAAACAATGACAAAACACAGAAGTAAGATATTCCTTACATTGTTTTTAATATTATTTGCCGTTGCTGCGAGTATATTTATGTTCGGTGATACAAAACCAGCAAGCGCGGCGTCGTACGGGAGCGGAAGGTACAGGCTGGATGTCGACCTTATATATCAGGTGTCACCTAATACCACAAGAGATTTTGAGGTGTATTTGTCCGGCAGTACAAGTTCGACAGGCGTTTCGGGAACGATAAAAGGGGGCGATACTCTTAAATTTTCGCCCAAAAAGCTGGAAATAGTAATACCCTACGGCAGTGCCAATCAATGGCATACACAGCACGCGAGGATATTCAACGTAAAACTTTCCGGGCCTAAAACATTTTCCGCGCCAAATTATATCGAAGGTACTACGTCCGAAAACGTTACGGCGGATTTCACGCTTACGGGACTTACGGACGGCAGTTATACGTTGAGCTTCGATTCGCAGATCTATTACAGGGCGAACAACAGCGGCGGCTGGCGCGACCCGGAAACCACAACTTTTAATTTCAAGGTAGATACTTCCGCGCCTACCATAAGCGGCGCGTCAACTTCGCGCACTGGCAAATATACAAACAAAGCGTTTACGGTAAGGGCGGCCGATTCGGGCAGCGGCGTGGACGCTATGTATATGAAGTCACCCGCTTCGTCGTCATATACAAAAATCGGGACAAGCAAAACTATTTCGGCGGGCAGCGTAAACGGGTTATACACGTTCTACGCCACGGATAAGGCGGGCTATCGCAGTTCAAACTATTATGTTTACTACGATAACGTCGCGCCAAAAGGCAAACTGACTTCAAGTTCGGGGCAATCATTGACCTCAGGGACCTCCACAAAGGATGGCTTTTCTTTTTCCGCAACCGATTCGGGCAGCTGGATAGAGTCAATTACATATAAAACGCCCTCAATAAGCAGTTATATACCATATACTGCGGGAACGGAGATCCCGAAAACTGCGGAACAGGGAGAGTATGTGTTCCGCGCAGAGGATAAAAGCGGTAACATAAGCACATTTTCCGTTACACTCTACGACCCCTGTGCGCAGGGACATAACTATACGCAAAAGGTAGTGCCGCCTACCTGTACGCAGGGCGGTTACACGATTTTTACCTGTTCGGGGTGCGGCGAGTCATATACGGGCAATCCCACTTCGCCCACGGGTCACGACTATAAGGCGACCACCACAAGTGCCACATGTACGCAGTCGGGAGTCACAACCTATAAGTGTTCAAATTGCGGCGACAGCTATACGGATGACTCTGTTGCGCCTACGGGACACAGTTATGTTGAAGAAGTAGTGGAACCTACATGCACTAAGGGCGGGTATTCGGTGTTCCGCTGTGTGAAATGCGGAGAAAGTTATAAGGGCAACCAAACACAGCCGTATGGCCATAGTTTGGTGAGCGAGGAGATTGCGGCAACCTGTGAAAATGGCGGCGGGATAGTATATAAATGTACGCGCTGTAATTACAGTTACGGCGGTAATGCCACTCCCGCGCTCGGTCACAGCTATGTAACGCAGACTATTGCGCCTACATGCGAAAAGGGCGGCTATACGTTGCATGCCTGTTCGCGTTGCGGGGATAGCTATAAAGACAATGAAAGTCAGCCGCTCGGACATAACTTTATTTCCGTAACGGAAGAAGCTACTTGCACGGAATACGGTAAAACCGTCTATACATGTCAGGTGTGCGGATATGAAGAGGAGATGCTGGACGGCATATATCCCACGGGGCATAACTATTCCAACTTTATCGTCAAAGCGGCAACATGTACGCAGGACGGAGAGCGCAGGTTCGTGTGTGACAAGTGCGGAGATGAGTACACCGAAGTGATACCTGCAACGGGACACAGCTACGCAATCACGGATTCAAGTTCTGAAAGCGGTGTTACAACAAGGGTCTATACCTGTATGCTATGCGGCGACAGCTATACGCAGGAACTCGGCGACCAATACGAAGAGGTGTCTTCCTATATCGAAGAGCTATTTGAACAGTATCGCCCCTATATGTGGTGGGTGCTTCTCGCCACGGCGGGTATCTGGAGCATTGTGATGGGTGTGTTCTTTGCAATCGCGCAGAAGAATGAGGATAAAGAGAAGGCGAAAAAGATGATAGTCAACTATCTTGTCGGGCTTGTCGTTATCTTTGCGATCCTCGTTGCGTGCCCGTACCTTATCCGCGGCATTGCCGCGCTTGTAACATAAAAATAATTTTACGAAGAATTTTCTCAAAACCTATTGACAAATCACAAAAAATGTGGTAATCGTATTAACACGAAGAAAGAAGCGAGGAGGTCAACTCATGAATGCAAAGCAAATCATAGCCAAAGCGGACAGGGGAGAGGGGCTGACGGCAGAAGAAGTTGCTGTCTATCAGCAAATCGTCAAACCTGTAAAACACGTTTATGGCAAGTACGGAACGTTGGCTCTCAAATATTTGGAAGAGCACAATGTGGGAAAGTATTGGGCAATCGAGAACTTGCCCGAATACCTGCACGGCATTGACAGGCAGGCGGACGAACTCTATGAGAGTATGTACGCAAGGCTGTCAAAGGACGAGCGGTACAAAAGAACGGGCGATTTTATGGAAGATTATCGCCGTCAGACGGAAATTCAAAGGCTAATTGAGGAAGAAATTCTTTCCGAACTTGTGTATGTTGACTGATATGGAGGTTTAATATGAATAAAGTCATAGGTCTTGGAAAAGGTGTGCTCAAAATAGCATTTATGGGATTTGTCATAGTCGGTACTTGCATTATGAATTTTATAGGCGCGATTATCTGCGCTATTGCAGGCAATTAAGAGGAAAAGTTAATGAAACGCAAAGAAGATACGCCTGAACGCATTGTGCGCAGAAGGTATGAGGAAAGGCACAGAGAAGAGCGTGTGCAAAAGAACAAAGTATGGGGGACGAGCATTGAACGCAAGTTTTCCGATAAGATAGACGCTTTTCTTAAAGAGCGCGACCTTAAAAAGGTCGATTTGATTTATGCAGGGTTTCAAGCCCTGCAAAATCAGTACGGCCCGCAAAAACAACAGAATAACGAATAAAGCGTGAGCGCAAGGACTATGGCCCTTGCGCTCTTACTTTTATCTAAAACTAAAATTGAATATTTTGCCTAACGGCATAGGAAAGAAAACGAACATCGGGAAGATGTGGCGTATCGGACTTATGCCGCCGCGCTATATCTTCTCAATTTAGATTTATGAGGTGAGGAGATTACAGTACGGACATTATGAAAAATAACCAAATTAAATATCTGGCAGCACTTTCTGTTCTGCGTCACGTTTATTCCGAAGGGTTGATAGATGTAGCTGTCTTGGAGCGAATAAATCATAAAAATGCAGAGGAGACGGGGTGTCGAGAAATTAAAATATAGAGGCATTTATTATGATAAACAAAGCAAAAAAAGTAATAACAATAGCACCGTTAGGTAACAACGATAACATAATTCGTGTCGCTGCATACTGTCGTGTGAGTACAGACTCCAATGACCAGCTTAATTCATTTTACGCTCAGGTTAAGTATTATACCGACTACATTAGGTTGAATGAAAATATGCGACTTGTAGATATATATGCAGATGAGGGTATTACAGGTACGGCTATCGAAAAACGAGCGGATTTTAAAAGATTAATTGCTGATGTAAAAAAGAAAAAAATAGATAGAGTGCTGGTCAAAAGTGTTACCCGTTTTGCCAGAAATGCTCTTGAATGTATAGAAACAGTACGCTTGTTTAAGACAAACGGAACAAGTATCTATTTTGAGAATGATAATATTGATACAGAACAAATGAACTCGGAAATGATTTTATATATAAAGAGTGCGTTTGCTCAGGGGGAAGCGTTATCTGCATCGCGCAGAATGGCGGTATCAAGTCGTATGAAGATGGCTGACGGAACATATAATCTTGCCAGCGCACCTTATGGATATAGGTTATCAAGAGATGGGCTAATTATAGAACCGAACAAGGCTATACACGTTAGAAAGATATTTGAACTTTATTTGGCAGGGATGGGTGAATGCCTGATAGCGCAATTTATGAACGAGCATTATCCAGAGAAAAGGTGGGGTAAGCGTACAATCTGCTGCATCCTTACAAATGAAAGATATGTGGGGGATTGTTTGCTTCAAAAAAATTATTCGGACTCAACATTGCCATTGCGTATGAGAAAAAATAATGGGGAGTTGCCGCAATATTATTATGAGGGAACACACGAGGCTATAATCAGCGAGGAAGATTTCGATAAAGCTCAATTATTACGCAAAAACAGACATCCGCTTTACAACAAAGCAAATCGTAGTACAACAAAAGATAATTTCTTCTATGGCAAGATATATTGCCGGCATTGTGGTTGGGTATATAAAAGCTCAATTCGTCACAACGAATTATTCTGGCGTTGCAGCAAAAAAGGGCAGGTCGCAGAAAAATGCTATGCGCCAAATCTGCTAGATGAAGAAGTGCAAAATGCCTTTGTCCATCTGTTTAATATCTTAAAACAAAACGAAAATGATATTGTCCACGATACTCTGTTGCAAATGCAGACTATTAAAATGAGGGAACACGGCACGAGCGAAGAGCTTAAAGATATAGACCGTCAGATAGCCGAGTTATCTGAACAAAGCCGTATTTACACTGAGCTTTATACGCAAGGAGCGCTTGATGAGATGACTTTTTATAGAAAAGCCGACATGTTAAAGAATAAAATAACTGAACTGCGCAGCCAGCGATTAAAGGTGCTCAATATGTGTAGTGATGACGGGGTATTAAATGCTTTGCGTAAACTTGAGAAAGTGTTGCTGGATACTGATTTTTTAATGGATTTTAGCGGTGATGTTTTTGATAGTATTGTGGAAAAAATATATGTAGAACAAGACGGCAAATTGACTTTCGTTATGCGTTCTGGTTTAGAATTTACTATGGATAGGGAGAAGCTATGAAAAAGAGGATGTATCCTTTTGGATATAATTGTGAAAACGGAGAAATAAAGGTAAATGAATATGAGGCAGCTGTAGTCAGAATGATTTTTTCAGAGTATGACCGTGGCTGTTCCCTCAAACAAATTGTATCAATACTCAACAAAGGTGCTATATCATTTAATAGCGATGGCTCACTTTGGGATAAATGTAAATTACATAGGCTCTTGATGGATACGCGCTATGTAGGAGATAAGTTGTACCCTCCGATTGTTGAAATCGATTTATTTGACAGGGTAAATTCTGCAAGGGAGAGCAGATATGTAGAAGTGACGCCCGCAAGCGAAGAGATTAAATTTTTGCAAAACAAAATTACTTGTTCAAAATGTGGCAGCCATTATGTTCGTGAGATAAATAAGAAAGGCGAGCATTATTGGACATGTGCCCATTCATGCTGCAGAGTAAAGCCTACAGATGGTTACATTTTATCTTCGATATATTCAGTTATGGGAAGAGTTGTGCGCGATCGTAATCTTTTAAATAATTCAGTTATAACTACTTGTTACAGTCCTACTCCTGATATAGTTCGTATGAATAACGAGTTTAGAAGAGTAGAGCATCAGTGTGGGTATGAAGTTGCTAAAACACTACTTTTTCAGATAGCGTCAGCAAAGTTTTCTATATGTAAAGAAGATAAAAGTATCTATACCAATAATCTTTATGAAAAAATAAGGGCAAGCCATAGGAATGGTAAAATGCATGTGCAACTGCTTAAAGATATTGTAAAAGAAGTAAGAATTAATGAAAGAGGAAGAGTTGCCGTAGTGTTTACAAACGATGCGATTGTTGCAGGCAAGGAGGAGCTATATGCAGGCAAAGTTGGTAACTAAAATAGAAGCTAATCCGTTGCTGTCAAAACATACGAATCCGAACAAATTATTGAGAGTAGCTGCTTATTGCAGGGTATCAACCGATAGTGAAGACCAGCTTGAAAGCTATAAGGCGCAGGTGGCTCATTACACAGATAAAATTTCAAAAAATCCGCAATGGAGATTTGTCGAGATTTATGCGGATGAGGGTATTACAGGTACATTGGCTAAGAAGCGTCCAAACTTTATGCGAATGATACGCGATTGTAAGAAAGGGAAGATAGATTTGATTCTTACAAAGTCAGTCGCTCGCTTTGCAAGAAATACTGTTGATAGTCTGAACTATGTTCGTCAGTTAAAAGCTATAGGTGTGGGAGTTTTTTTTGAAGAACAAAATCTTGACTCGTTGAAAACAGACAGCGAAATGTTTATCGGGCTACATAGTGTTTTGGCACAGGCAGAAAGTGAAAACATAAGTGCAAATGTCAGATGGGGAATACAACAGAGAATGAAATCCGGCACCTTTGCCTTCCGTTATAATATTTTGGGCTACAGAAAGGGTGAGGACGGCAATCCTGAAATTGTGCCGGAGGAGGCAGAGCATATACGGACAATCTATACAATGTATCTTAACGGGAATAGTTTTGACCAAATTAAAAATTATCTTGAAACTAATGGTGTCAAAACGAAACAGGGAAAAGATGTATGGAGTAAAACTCAAATTAAAAATATGCTTACGAATGAGCGGTACAGTGGAGATATGTTATTACAAAAGACTTATACAGAAAACTGTATAACAAAAAAGGTCAAAAAGAATCGCGGCGAGATGACTAAATATTTGATTACAGATAATCACCCCGCCATAATCGACCGGCATACATTTAAAGCTGTACAGGTTGAAATGGCAAAAAGGTGTAGCAGACAGAAACTATCAGATAAGAGCATTACAGAGCAAAGTAAATACAGCGGTAAATACGCTTTAACTGATTTGCTGGTTTGTGGTGAGTGCGGAAGGCAATACAGGAGAAAGACTTGGAGTAGAAACGGAATAAAGAAAATTGTATGGCGATGCCTTAGCAGAATAGAACATGGAACTACTTTTTGTAAGCATTCATTAAGTGTGGAAGAAGGGGTTTTGCAAAGAGCGATTTGTCGCGGCTTGAATAGGGCTATTGAAGATAGAGATGAAATAATGAACATGATACAGGCTAACCTGTCATACGGTGTAACCGGAGATGAAGAGGCTTTGAATATTTACGCTATGGAAAATCAGATAAAGACTCTCGACGATGAATTAGACGAAACAATAAAACTAAGTCAGGAAAGCGGGGGTAACGGTAGCAGATTTATCGAAATGATCAGAGAAATTAGCAAACGGATTGTCGCGTTGCGTGAACAGGTTGAATTTGCGAAACAGAAGTTAGATTCAAACGATGCTAATAAGGTAGAGTTGGAGCGTATAAGAAAAATCTTGCTCGACCAGCGAATTGCGTTTTATGAGTACGACGATGTCACCGTGCGATTATTAGTAGAGTATATAAAGGTAATGTCTGATGGGAAAATTGTCATTGTACTTAAAGGTGGAGAGGAGATTGAAGAAAGATTATAAAACAATGGTAGCACATTTGCGTGCTACCATTGTTTGCGCAAGAATATTGGTAAAACTACCAAGTCGTCGGTTCGGATATGGTTTATTCTCAGAAAATAAAAAATGCAGCCGTCAAATAGAAAAGTACTTGCTATCTTCAAATGAAAGCTAAAAACACAATATAAAGACAAAATCCCTACAAGATAAACAATATCTTGTAGGGATTTTGTGGTGTAGTCATTTCGTACACCAAAGATGGAGCTACTGACCAGATTCGAACTGGTGACCTGCTGATTACGAATCAGCTGCTCTACCGGCTGAGCCACAGTAGCATTCAATTTTTGCGCAAAAGCACTATCTATTATAACGAAAAATAAAATAATTGCAAGCGTTTTTTATCCGAGGAGAAAAATTATTTAAATATAATTATTTTGCTCATATCGTTGTGCGGCTCCGCCTCAGTATGATATAATCTTTGCATGAACTACACTCTCATCACGGGTGCGACGGGGTGTCTCGGTCGGGCATTTGCCGAGGAGTGCCGCCGCCGCGGCGAAAATTTATTCCTTACGGGCAGGGACGAGGGCAAACTCTCCGCCTTAAAAAGCGCTCTCCTGTCGGACGGAGGCGGGGGAGATGTCGTCTGCCGTGCGTGCGATCTCTCCGACGGCGCCTCGCGCGGCGGATTGTTCGCGGCTGCCGAAGGGTATGTCTTTTCAAGGCTCATCAACGTCGCGGGCGCCGACATTCAGAAACCCTTTTGCGACTACGACGAGCGCAAACTCACCTTTCAGGTGCGCGCCAACTTCGAGGGAGCGGCCTCAATGTGCCTGTTCTGCCTCGGCCACAGGGCCGACGAGCTGTCCATAATAAACATTTCTTCACTATGCGGCGAATACGATATGCCCTATTTCGCCCTCTATGCGGCGGCGAAGGGGGCGCTGACGAGCCTGTCCGTAGCGCTCGCCGGGGAGTTCGGGGGAAAGGGAGTGAAGGTGACGGCGGTGCTGCCCGGCTCTGTCTACACCCGCCCCGACATAGCCGACTACATCCGCTCGCAGGGCGTGTTTGCCAAAATGTCGGCCAAGTCGCCGCAGTATATAGTTAATAAATCGCTTACGGCCTCCGAAAGGGGAGCCGTAAAATATGTGCCCGGCGGGCTCAACAAGCTGTTTTACTTCGCCTCGAAATTGGTGCCGCGGCCGATCCTGGTCAGG
>CALVRO010000062.1 GCA_944358655.1 uncultured Clostridia bacterium
TTCGTATTAACCTTAATCAATCTTGAATTGCCTTTTGTACTTTGATATTTCTTTCTATGCAGTTGTCAATCTTCGTGAACCACGCAAAAGCGGGCTGTGAGTTAAAAAACTCCGCCGTCCTCGTTGACAGCTTTTATATCATATCAAATGACTTTAAATAAGTCAAGCAAATTTTAAAAAAATTTTTCGGGTTTTTTACATTTTTTTGGCGAAGTAAAAATGCTTTATATATATTGTATGCCGTGCCCTTACGGGGCACTAAATACGGCTAAGGGGCGGCGGAGCGCAATTTTGCGCTCCGCCGCCCCGTTTGGCGACATGCCCATATCCATATTATATATATGGTAATAAGATGACCTCTTCCGCCGCATCAGAGCGCTGCGTCAGAAAGAAGGCGTTCAGAGCCCGGCCTTTTCGGCGCACTCCCTTAAATGCACGAGCGAGCGGGTAATATCGGCCTCGGCGGCGTAGTCGCCGCCGTACACCTCGACTATGACGGGCCCCGAGAAGCCCTCGCCCGCGAGGGCGCGGAAAATTTCGCAAAAGTCGCAGATGCCCTCGCCGGGCAGGCAGGTGCGGCCGTCGGCGTCGACGTCGGAGAGGTGCGCATAGGAAATTGATCCCGACATATCCTTTAAATAAGCCTGCCAAGGGTGGTGAGAGCGGCGGGCCTGTTTGATATCGAACACTCCGCGCAGGTCGGGTATGCGGCTCTTTAAAGCCGAAAAAACGCCCGGGCGGTCGTAGAGCGACCAGCAGACGTTTTCGAGCGCGAGCGTGACGCCGTAGCTGCGGGCGAAAGCGACGGCCTCGCCGAGGCGGTCGGCCAGCAGGCCGAAGTCGTCCCCGCTATCGCCGTGCAGACGGTGGAAGCCGTGGAATGTGTAAAATTTACAGCCCAGCAGCTGCGCGCTGCGCATTAGCTGGTCGAGCCAATACATGCCGTCCCCCCTCACCCTGCGCGAGGGATTGAAGAGGTTGCCCTCGAAATTGAGCGAATTACAGTGCACAGAATTGACGTTGAGGCCGCCATATGTGCCCGCCAACGACTTTGAAAACTCGGGGCGGTACTCGTAGAAGGTGGAGAAGAACACTTCGGCGCAGTCGGCGCCGAGGGCCTTTAATTTTTTGAGGGCCTCGTCCGTGGAAGAGCGCGGAAAGAGCGAGGCCGTAGATATTCCCGTTTGCATATCTGCATTATACCACAAGTCGGGGCGCAATGCAATAGCAAATGCAAAATCGGCCAAAAAATATCATTTGCCGAGGGATATGTACCGCCCGAGCGAGGCGAGCGTGCCCTCGTCGGCCACATTTGAGATGGGGGAGAGCGCGAACCCGGGGGCGGGCGGCGGCGCGGCGGCACAGTCCGCCGCGCCGCCCCTTGCCCGTTCACCCCCGCTCTGTACGGCAGAGGGCGCAAGTAGGGAGGATAGCACGGCGGAGAGGTCGGGCACGCCCGCAGCGTCCCGCGCTTCGCCACCCCCCGCGCCGAGGAGAGAGGGCAGCGCCGAAGTTACATTCGGCGAGGACAGCAGCAATAAAAGGAGGAGCAGTTGCATAAAATCACCTTAAAACATAGACTGTAATATCATTATATTTAAATAAACGGCGAGAGGTGATGTTATGAACGATTTTAAAAGCTACCGCCCCGACGGACGGGGCGCAGAAAGCGAAAAGGGCGCCCGCGGCGAGTCGCCGCGGGCGGGCGCGGGAGGAGCAACGGGCGGAAACGCCGAACTTGCCGCGCTGATAGCTAAGGCCTTTGCGGGCAAGAGCGAGGGACAGATGCTTTCGGCCATAATTTCGCAGGCCGAGCAGAGCAAGCGCGACGGCACGCTGACAAACGCCGATCTTGACAACTTTTACAACGTTGTGTCGCCCATGCTGGACGGCTTCAGACGCAAAAAACTACAGCAGATAATAACGCGGCTCAAGCGCATATGATTGCCCCGCATATATGCCGCGGATATCTTAAAATCCCCTGTAATATGCCCCGACGAAAATCCGGGCGGCAATATGCCGCAAATAATATCAAAGACCCAGCACTATGCGCCGTGCAATGCGCCCCGCGCCGCGAAACGGCGCGGGGCGGAGCGCCGAGAGGCGTTAAACGGCACATATTATTCGGTCAATGCGCGTTTTCGGGCAGTTCGGACAACGTTTTTATGAAGTACTCCACCTCGCCCTTTGTGTTGAAGGGGGAGAGCGACGCCCTGACCAGCCCCGAGGACGAGAGGGCGCCGTGCATGAGAGGCGCGCAGTGCAGGCCCGCGCGCACGCATATGCCCTTCTCGGAGAGGTAGCCCTCAACCGCCTCGGAGGGCATGCCTTCGACGTCGAAGGCGACTATGCCGTAGGGATTGGGCGCAGAATATATGCGGACGAAGGGCATTTCGCGCAGGGCGCAGATGAGACTGTTAGTGAGGTAGACGAGGTAATCTCTGTGCTCGTAGAGGCGGGTGGAGAGATAGAGCGCGCCCTCGCCGAGCGAAACTATTGCGGGATAGGACAGCGTTCCCGCCTCTAACCTGTCGGGATAGAAGTCGGGCATGTTGAGATCGTAGCTCTCCGACCCCGTTCCGCCAAACATTATGGGTGAAGGCGAGAAGCGCGGCGAGAGGATGAGCGCGCCGCTGCCCTGCATGCCGAGCATGCCCTTGTGCCCCGCGACGGCGAGAGCGTCGACGCCGAGCGCCGATATGTCTATCTTTTCGTGCCCGCAGGCCTGTGCACCGTCGCAGATCAGCAGCGTTTTTTGGGGCAGCATGCGGCGGAGGGCGAATATGTCGGGCGCGGCGCCCGTTACGTTGGAGGCCAGCGTTATGACTACGGCGGTCGCGTCGGCGGCCAGATCGGCAACGGCGCGGATGTCGGGGCGGCCCGACCTGTCGAGCGGGGCATAGCGAACGCGCACTCCCCTCTCCGAAAGGTGCTTCAGCGGCCGCAGCACCGAGTTGTGCTCGGCGACGGTGGTGACCACCTTGTCCCCCTCCCCTATCCCGCCGAGGATGGCGATATTGAGGGCCTCGGTGCAGTTTTTGGTAAAGATCACTCTATCGGCCGAAAGTGCGCCGAAAAAATCGCGCAGAGCGCACCGCGCGGCGTACACCCGCTCGGCGCAGGCCAGCGAGAGCGCGTGGCCGCTCCTGCCCGCGTTTGCACACGCACGCATTGCGGCGACGGCCGCAGTCAGAACCTCGTCGGGCTTGCGGCCGCCCGTGGCCGCGTTGTCGAAATAGATCATGCTTCCTCCCAAAACCTTGCGCGCGGAGCGCAGTCCGTAAAAAGTGCGGACTTGTCCGCCGCTTACATATTTATATTTACAGAGGTTTCAACTTATGACAAATTGCATTGCCGTTTTCAGGTCGCGCTCGCAGGCCGCCGACTGCAAGGCCAGACTGTGCGCGGCGGGCGTTCCCGCCGTCCTCGCGGGCACCCCCTCCTCCCTCGGGCTGGGGTGCGGAGTGAGCGTTAAGTTCCCCCGCAGCTTTTCGGAGCGCGCCAAGAAAATCATAGACAGGGCAAATTACTCCGCCTTTTACGGATACGTCTACACACGTTGAACGACCCTTAAAAGAAAACAGCATAAAATGAGGGGAACGGCGGGGCTTTCCCTTGCAAAAGGGGCGCAAGCGTGGTAAAATTATGGCATGGACGCACAAAAGATACTCTTTGAGCTTGA
Source organism: uncultured Clostridia bacterium (assembly GCA_944358655.1). GTDB lineage: Bacteria > Bacillota > Clostridia > Christensenellales > Borkfalkiaceae > Coproplasma. Next base: position 3,683 of record CALVRO010000062.1, read on the forward strand.
AAAGCTCTACCCCGACGCGCGACCCGCGCTGCACTACGCCACGCCCTACGAGCTTTTGGTGGCGGTCATCCTCTCCGCGCAATGCACCGACGAGCGAGTAAACAAGGTGACGGCAGAGCTCTTTAAAAAATACAACACCCCGCAGGCCATGCTGACGCTCTCGCAGGAGGAGCTTGAAAGGTATATCTTCAGCTGCGGGTTCTACCGCAACAAGGCAAAGCACATACTTTCGGCCTCGCGCGACATTGTTGAAAAGTTCGGCGGGCAGGTGCCGGGCGACCACGCCAAGTTAAAAACGCTTGCGGGCGTCGGACAAAAGACGGCCAACGTCGTTTACGCCGTGGCCTTCGGCGGCGACGCCATCGCCGTGGACACGCACGTCTTCAGAGTGGCCAACCGCCTCGGGCTGGCGCACGCCTCCACCCCCGAAAAGACCGAGCTGCAGCTGAACGAGGCCATACCTAAGAACGAGTGGAGCCGCGCCCACCATTGGCTCATTTACCACGGCCGTCGGGTGTGCCACTCGCAGCGGCCAGACTGCGCGGGCTGCACGTTAAAGGAACTGTGCGAGTATCACAATAAAAAATGACCCCCCTTTAAAAGAAAAAGCCGACCTTCGCGGTCGGCTTTTCTGTATGTTTTGCCCCTCGTCGCCTTGCGGCGCGGGGCGGACAGGGAGCTTTTATTTAATAATATTATGGTAAGGAATTCCTTATATTTAAGTTATTCCTGTAATTTTGGGCATTATTTCGCCTGTTTTGGGCTATTTGGCGGCCATTTTGGCGGAAAATCATCCTTTTTTCGCTCCGTCGCCATGACCGGCCGCGGAGAGGGATTTTGCGTCGGCTTGGGAATTTTCCGTCCCGTCGTCGTCACCGACGGCGTCCGTCGTGCCGGGCTGCGGATCGTCAGGGAGAAGCTCGTCCTCGAAGATCTTTAAAAGCAGGTCGTGCTCCCTTGTTATCTCCTCGATGTCCCGCTCGACGGTGTGCACTTCCTCCTTTTCGAAGCGCAGTTTGTCGCGCTTTCTTCCCTCGCCAGTATCGGCTATGCGGTAGACCTTTTTAACTCCGCGCAGCGACAGCAGCGCCAGAGCGGCAACGGAGAACAGCAGGATGCTGTTGAGCACCGAAAAGAGCGTGGAGAACACAAAGGACAGGGGGAGGTCGGAGAGGGAGATCTCGGGCATGGCTCCTCCGCCCGGCGCGCCGCCGAACCCGCCGCCGCCCGGCATGGAGGGCGGCGCCTGCATGCCTATGCGGAAGGAGGAGAACAGGCTGCGCTCGCCCGTCATCAGCGAGCCGAGGTCGACGAGCACCTCCCTTATCGCAAACCACCCGCTTGAAAAGTCGACGGGGAACTTGCCGCTGCCGAGGAAGTCGTCGAGCTCGTCGGTCGAAAAGCCGCCGAGCATGCCGCCCGCGTTTTTGGAAAGGCATTGCGACAGCACCACGCCTATTATGGTGAGCGCCGTCACCGCAACGGCCGCGGCCACGTCGTATTTGGGCATTTTGACGTGGCAGTCGGGGCGGTAGTTGTCGTTCATCTCGCGTTCGGCGTTGGCGTTGAATATGCAGACTACAACAATATACACCACGGTCGCCGCGATGAGCGCGGGCGAATACAGGAAAAACAGCACGGGCAGCGCTATGGCCATTACTATTTTAAAGGTGCGGTAGACGCGCCTGTCGATATGCAGATAGCTCTTCCGCCTGCGGCTGATGCCCAGCGCGTCCTCCTTCTGCATGCGGCGGAGGGTGTCTTTTTTGCTGTTCTTCATGCGTCATTCCCTCCTGAGCGACTCTACGGGGTCGAGCGAGGCCGCGTACGAGGCGGGAGCAACGCCCGCGCACACGCTCAATATCACGCTGAGCGCCAGCCCTACTATATAGTAGACGCCGTAGAAATAGGAGACTATGTTGACGCCGAGTGAGGCCGTGCAGGCGTTGACGACTATGGCCGCGAGAAGGGAGAGCGCCACGGCTATAACGCCGCTTATGGCGCCGAGGAAGGCCGCCTCGGAGAGGAATATGCGGCGGATGTCGCCCTTGCTGCCGCCCACTGCGCGCAGCACGCCTATCTCCTTGGTGCGCTCTATAACGCTTATGTACAGCACTATGAATATCATTATGGCCGAAACGACCAGCGAGATGGCGCCCACAGCCGTCAGCACCATTGTGCCGAGGTCTATGTACGAAAGAATGTCCGACAGCGACGCGCTCTCGCCCGACACGGTGTAGCCGAGAGTTTGAAGATCCTCGCCGACGGCCGAAAGGTAGGAAGCGCTCTCGACGGCGACGACAAGTTTATTTTGGGGCAGAGTGCGGCCGACGGTGGCGTACAGTTCCTCCAGCACCGAGCGTGCCGCGTAGGCGCAGGGGAAAGCCGAGTAAGACGAGCCGTCCTCGTACACGCCCGCGACGGTCAGGGACAGGCTTTCGCCATTGCCCATATTGAGTTCTACAGTCTGGCCCAACACGACCTCTGCATAGTCGTCGTACGAACAGATGTCCTTGGCGAGGGCCTCGTTTATGTATAATTGGCCTTCGGAGGGCGCTTCCCCGCTTATCGCCGAAGGCAGCGCGCCCTCGTCGGAGGACAGGGTGAGCAGCGTGCCCGAAACGTTGCCGTAGGTATAATATACGTTGCTCCTGCTGACCACGGCCGCGGAGGTATATGCGACGCCGTTGAGCTTTTCGACGGCAGATATCTCGCTGTCCGAAAATTCGGTGCCGTCGGACTTTTCTATCTCCAGCCTCATGGCGTCGTCGCCCGAGACGAGCACGTTGTTAACATAGTCGGTGATGCCCGAAGATATGGACAGGATGAGTATGACTGCGGCCATGCCTATGGCCATGGCTATAGCCACAAGCAGGCTGCGGCGTCGGCTGCGCCACAAATTGTTCCACGCCAGCGCCATGGTGTTTTTGGAGCTTATGCCGCCCGCGCGGACGGGCGCGCGCATGCGCCCCTTTGCGCCCTTTACGGGCGCGGCCTTTACGTCCTGCGCAATGACGCCGTCGGCTATGCTGACTACGCGGCTGCACTCGTCGGCCACCTTCTGCGAGTGTGTGACGACGATGACCAGTTTGCCGCTCTCGGCTATCTTTTTTAAGATGAGCATTACGAGGCGGGCGGAGTCCTTGTCGAGGGCGCCCGTGGGCTCGTCGGCGAGGATTATTTCGGGATTGTTGGCAAGCGCTCGGGCTATGGCCACGCGCTGTTTCTGCCCGCCCGAAAGCTGATTGGGCAACTTTAAGGCGGCGTGATCCATTTTGACTACCTTTAAAAGCTTGATGGCACGGTCGGTCTGCCGCCCGTCGTCGACGCCGCTCATCTTCATGGCTATCTTTACGTTGTCGAGCACCGTCATGTTGCTTATAAGGTTGTAGCTCTGAAAGATCATGCCCACGCGCTTCTTGCGGTAGTCGTCCATCTGCCTTTCGGTGAGATCCTTTAAAAACTGACCGTTTAAAATGACGCTGCCAGTGTAGTTTGTGTCCAGCCCGCCGAGAATGTTGATGAGCGTGGACTTGCCCGAACCGCTCTCGCCCAGCAGCGCGACGAGCTCGCCCTGCTTGAACTCTGCGGTGATGTCGCGGAGCACCGTCTGCGTCTGCGTGCGCGAAACGTTGTACTCCTTTTTGATGTTTGCCAGCTGTAGATATGCCATTTCAGTACCCCTGTGACAGGTATTAAACAAATTTTACCATTTTCTTATGATAGTATCATGTGACAAACGGGAAACTTTATGGGCAATTTTTAAAAATAATTTCACGCAATATACAATATTTTCATATTTATTCCTTTCGTGCTGATTTATGCGCATTTTATGCCGAAAGGCGGCGCCGACCGGGAGGTCGGCGCCGCCAAAGTTAGGGGGCGGGCAATTTTTAACCCGGCCGACATTCCCCGCCTCCGCCTGCAGGCGCCTCCCTTCAACCCGTTGACAGAAGAGGCGAAGGGGCTTATAATATGGGTGAGAAATGTTTGAAGAGGACAAATGCACATGCAATCGCTGAAAGAGATATACAAGATAGGCCGCGGGCCCTCGAGCTCGCACACCATGGGGCCCGAGAGGGCGGCAAAGCTAATGCGGGCGCGCCACCCCGAAGCCGACGCCTTCCGCGTGACGCTGTACGGCTCGCTGGCGCTGACGGGCAGGGGGCACGGCACGGACGCCGTACTGAAAAAGACCTTCGAGCCCCTGCCCTGCGAGGTGGTGTTCGACGGGCTCTCCCCCACTCCCGTCCACCCCAACACGCTCGACATATGCGCGCTCAAAGGCGGCAGGGAGCTTGCTCTCACCCGATTTTACAGCGTGGGCGGCGGCACTCTTAAAATAGAGGGCGAGCCCGAAGGCAGCGCGGGGACGGACGACGCCGTGTATCCCCTTTCGACCTACGACGACATCTCCGCCTACTGCGCGGGCAAAAACATAAGGCTGTGGCAGTACGTTGAGGAGTGCGAGGGCGAGGGCATATTTACCTACCTTGCCGAGGTGTGGGAGCGCATGAAGGCGGCCATACACGAGGGCCTGACCACCACGGGCGTGCTGCCGGGGTGCTTGGGCACCGAGAGGCGCGCCCAGCACCTCTACAATCAGCGGCACATAGACGAGTCGGCGCAGACGCGCGAAAACAGGCTGGTGTGCTCCTATGCCTTTGCCGTCAGCGAGCAGAACGCTTCGGGCGGGGTGATAGTCACCGCCCCCACCTGCGGCAGCTGCGGAGTGGTGCCCAGCGTGCTCAACTATATGCAGACGACGAGGGGATTTTCCGACGAGGACATACTTAAAGCTTTGGCGGCGGGCGGACTTGTGGGCAACATAATCAAGACAAACGCATCGATAAGCGGCGCCGAGTGCGGCTGTCAGGCAGAGATAGGTTCGGCGTGCTCCATGGCGGCAGCGGCGCTGGGCGAGCTGTTTGAAATGGGGCTCGGGCAGATAGAGTACGCCGCAGAAGTGGCCATGGAACACCACCTCGGCCTGACCTGCGACCCCATTGCGGGGCTGGTGCAGATACCCTGCATAGAGCGCAACGCCGTGGCGGCCATGAGGGCGATAAACGCGCTCAGCCTGGCCAACTTTCTGGCCGATTCCAGAAAAATATCCTTCGACCTTATAGTAAAGACCATGTACAACACGGGGCGCGACCTTTTGAACAGCTACCGCGAGACCTCCTCGGGCGGCCTCGCCAAGTACTACCCCGTGGATAAACTGCATTTTGAATGATACGCCCGCGCATATGCCTTAAACAACCGACGCACGGGCGAGGGGCGGCGGGGACTGCCGAAGCAGTCCCCGCCGCCCCATTTTTATTCCCTGCACAACCTTTGCAAAGGCGCACAAAAAAATTTTCGGCCCGCCGACATTTTCTTGACACATGCACGGCAATGTAATAAAATATATATAAATTAACGCAGGTTAACACCCGACGATCGGCCTGCGCGCAAGAGGCGGACATGAAACTGAGTGAAGGCATAAAGGGCGGCGACTATATCGTTGAAAAGATAGACCTGCCCTTTGAGATGGTGAGGCGGTTGGAGGCGCTGGGCATGACCGACAGGGCGCCCGTGGAGATAGTCAACCGCAAGGGCGAGGGCATACTCATAATAAAGCTGCGCGGCACGCGCTTCGCCCTCGGCAGCAACATCACCAAAAACATAGAGGTGAGCGAGGCGCATGAACGAAAATAACGAGCTTACTATAGGATTTATAGGCAACCCCAACTGCGGAAAAACGACGTTGTTCAACGCATATACGGGGGCCAATTTAAAGGTGGCCAACTGGCCGGGCGTTACGGTGGAGAAGGTTGAGGGAGCCATTAAAGACCACAACCGCAAAATACACCTTGTAGATCTGCCTGGAACGTACAGCCTGACCTCCTACACCATGGAGGAGACCGTTTCGAGGCAGTTTATTCTGAGCGACGAGGTGGACGTGGTGATAAACGTGGTGGACGCCTCCGCGCTCGAGCGCAGCCTTTACCTTACGCTGCAGCTTTTGGAGCTTAAAAAGCCCGTCATCCTCGCCCTGAACATGATGGACATAGTGCGCAAGCGGGGCATAGAGATAGACCTGCACCGCCTGCCAGAGATGCTGGGCATACCCGTTATACCCGTTTCGGCGAGGAAGCGCATAGGGCTCGACTCGCTGATACACGCGGCCATACACCACACCGACGAACCCGAGCCCGACAGGCTGATACACGACCACCGCACGATAAGCCGCCACATACACGACCACCACTCCGAGTACGCCATGGTGTATTCGGACGAGATAGAGGACAAGATAGACGCCGTTATGGGCGCGCTGGGCGCAAAGTATCCCGACTCGGCAAACAGGCGCTGGCTGGCAATCAAGACGTTGGAAAACGACAAGGAGATCTGCCAAAAATACCCCGTAGATCTGCCCGACGTACTCGATAAAAACTACGAATCGCGCATAATAAACGAGAAGTACGACTTTATTGACGAGATCATCCACGAGGTGATGCTGCACAAGGAGCGCAGCGACAAATTCACCGAAAAGGTGGACGCCGTTATGACCCACAAGGTGTGGGGCATACCCGTATTTTTAGGCATAATGGCCGTGATATTCTTTTTGACCTTCTTTGTGGGCGACCTCATCAAGGCGCTTTTAGAGCTGGGGCTGGACGCGCTGTCCACCTCGGCCGCCGACGGCCTCGCCTCGGCGGGGGCCAACGAGATAGTCACCTCCCTCCTCGTCGACGGCGTTATAAACGGCGTGGGCGTCATAATCACCTTCCTTCCCAACATACTCATACTCTTTGTCTGCCTTGCCTTTTTGGAGGACAGCGGATACATGGCGAGGGTGGCCTACGTTATGGAGGGGATAATGAGCAGGCTGGGGCTGTCGGGCAGGGCGTTCATACCCATGCTTTTGGGCTTCGGCTGCACGGTGCCCGCGATAATGGCCTCGCGCGCGCTCGAAAGCAAGCGCGACAGGTATAAGGTAATGCTTGTCACCCCCTTTATGAGCTGCAACGCCCGCCTGACCATATACATACTCTTTGCCGAGATGTTCTTCGGCTCCTACGCCATGCTAGCGGCGTACTCCATGTACCTGATCGGCATACTCGTGGCCATAGCCGTGTGCGCGGTCATGCACCTCATCGACAAAAAGAAGCAGGAGCCCAACTATCTTCTGATAGAGCTGCCCGAATATAAGATGCCCGACGCCCGCGCCGTGGGCGTGTACGTCTGGGAGAAGGTAAAGGACTACCTTGTAAAGGCGGGCACCACGATATTTGTGGCGACGCTCATTCTGTGGGCGCTGCTGTACTTCGGCCCCGAAGGCTTTGTTTCGGACATGAGCAACAGCTTTGCGGCATATGTGGGCAAATTCCTCGCGCCCGTGTTCATACCCGTGGGATTGGGGTTCTGGCAGATAGTTGTGGCGCTGATAGCGGGCATATCCGCCAAGGAAGTCGTAGTTTCGAGCTGCGCGATACTCTTCGGCATAGCCAACACGGGCTCGGCCGAGGGCATGGCCGCCTTCACCTCCGCGCTCGCGGGCATAGGCTTCGGGCCGTTGAACGCCTTCTGCCTGATGGTGTTCTGCCTACTCTACATACCCTGCGCCGCCACTATTGCCACTATACACAAGGAGTCCAAGAGCTGGGCGTTCACCCTCGGCTCGACGGCCTTCCAGCTGGCCGTGGCGTGGTTGGTAACGCTTGTCGTCTATCAGATAGGCGCGCTGATAGTGTGAAAGGAGGCCGAATATGTGGGCTACGATATTGGTAAGCGCCCTTATAGGCGTGTGCGCCGCAGGGGCCGTTACCGCCATGATATGGCGCAAAAAGAAGGGCAAAACGTGCTGCGGAGGGTGCTCCTCCTGCCCCTGCCGCTGCCAAAAAAAGACAGAGGCGAGGGCGGAGAAAAATAACCCGTTCGTATAGAATACCAGACGAGAATAAAACGAGCCTGATTTAAAGCGGGCATATTGCCCCATCTACCGTGTTACATGCGGGCTTTGCCTTGTATCTAAAGCAATCTGCCCGCTTTAAATTGCTTAGCACCCTTAAATAGCGTATTTTGGGATGAATTGGCACGATGACGAAGCAGCAATGCCCACTCGCATTGCAATGAGGAAGAGCGACAAGGCGCCGAAAGACGAGCCTTGTTTTCTCAAAAACAGTGGACACCCACTGTTTTTGCAAGGCGAGATGAGTGAGCGCATATGCAAGCGCGAACGGTGACCGAGCAAGGCGGTATTTTCACCTCTTGCCTTGCGAGAAGCATTTAAGGGCGGGTTCGTATTACTCTCGTCTGGTAAGGCCGAAAGCCTTTTTAAAGGCTTTCGGCCGCATATATGGCGGGGGCAACGCCCTCCGCCATGCACGACGGGCGCCGCTTGCAGCGGCGCCCGTCGTCATATTTTTAAGTTAAACATGTTTGGCCGCAAAGGCTTCTGGCCCGCCGCGCTCAGTCCTCGCCGTCAAAGCCGGGCAACTCTTCCCCGCCCGACACAGAGGCAAATTTTTTATACCATTGCTCGGCCCTTTGGGCGTCGGGCGGAACAAATATGCCCTTCGACCAGTACTCGGCGAGGATGAAGCAGGCCTCGGCGTCGCCGCCCTCGGCATAAGCCGTTATGCGGGACAGATAGCCGTCGATGAGCTGTTTGGCGCTGGCCTTGTCCACGAAAGTAAGGCCGTTGCCCGTGTGCATGCAGAGCGCCAGCCCGTAGGCGCAGCGCTCGTCGCCGAGCTCGAGCGAATTGCGGAATGCGGAGGCGGCGTGGAGATAGTCGCCCTCGCGATAAAATTTCATTGCCTGAGTAAAAGTATAGGGCATGCCGCCACCCCCTTACGCGCTTTTTTATATGATAATACAAAATTGCCCTCAAGTCAAGAGCATGTTTAAAATTTTCCCCCGAAACCTTTGCGATTATACCACCCACGCGCCATACTTTGATTTTGCCCGTTCAATCCGTTGACAATGTGCGAATAAACGGGTTGCGGGGCGCTTAAAAGCGCCCCGCAGTTTTTAATTAAATAATTGACCTTCAGGCCTGCCGGTCGGGTCACGCCTCACGCGGCGCCGCCCTCCGCCTGCCTTTTGCGAAGTTTGAGAACGATAAACACGCACCATACCGCAAGGCCTGCAGGCACGACGCAGTCGAGCGAGATTATGAGCGCCAGCCACCACTCCATGCTGTAACCTATGATATCCACGTTCATTGAGTTGCTGTTGGCGACCACATACAGAATATTGTGGGAGGCGTTGCGGAGTATCTGCACATCCTTTGGATCGCTGAAATCGCAGTCCGTCCACATCAGATTTTCGAGCGAGGTGAGGATGAGGTCGTTGCCCGCATACAGCATCTGGCGGGAATTCATAACGGTATTGTCCGTCTTGTAATCGCTTATAACAAGGCCTTCAAAGCCCCATTCGCCGCGGAGTATGCCCGTCATAAGGCGGTAATCGCCGCCCGTCCACGTTATGCCTATGCGGTTGAAAGAGCTCATAACTCCCCTGCTTCCTTCAAACTCTTCCACTCCGTCCTCCATTGCCGTAGGGGAATGGCTTACGTCCGACTCTCCCTTAACGGCCATTTCGAAGGGCTTGAGATAGAGCTCGCGCAGGGCCTGCTCGGTGCAGTATGTAGCTATGCCGTTGCGCGCCGTTTCCTGCTCGTTTATGGCAAAGTGCTTGAGGTCGGTGTAAACGCCCTTCTGCGCCGCGCCGTCTCCATGCCGTTGATATTGGGCAGCGCTATATCGAGGAACACAAGGTCGTAAAGCTTGCTCTTCTCCAAAAACGCCAGTCCGTCCGCATACACGTCTACGGCAAAGGTTTCGCCGTGCTCTTCGGAATATGTAAATAAATAGGTTTTGAGTATGTTCTGATTTAACTCTTCGTCCTCAACTATGGCGACCCGTATCACTTCACGTCCCCTCCCTCCGATCTTTCGGGCAACAGAATATTGAGCTTGAATATGCCGTTTTCGGCCTTTATATTCATGGTACCCTCGTACTTGTTCACTATGGCGCTTATGCTCTTCATGCCGAACCCGTGCACACGGCTGTCGCCTTTGCTGACGGGCAGGCCGTTTCTGAACTCTATCGCCTCTGCGTCCCTGCAATAATTTTCAACGCCTATATATACCATTTCGCCCACCCGCTTTATGGTGAGGCGGATGAACCTGTGCTCCTCGTCGTCGATATCCTTTACCGCGTCGAAGGCGTTATGTATGCTGTTCTGCAAGAGGGAATACAGATCGCCCGTCTGCACAAAGTCCACCAGCTTGCCGTCCACCACGCAGATGAGATTTATATTGTTGTTGTGGCAGAGTATGCTCTCCTCCGACAGGACGATATCCACTACTTCGTTGCCCGTCTTCATGGTCTCTTCGTAGATGTTTATGGCCCGCTCTATTTCGCCGAGTTCGCGCTGATCTATGTGGTCTTTAAGGCGTATGGCCCTCATTCTGTGCCTGAGATCGTGGCACTTGATATTTATGTACTCTATATTTTCCCTGCGCGTTTCGTAGAGCTTTTTATCCTTGTCCCACAGAGTTTCAACTATCCGCAGCTCGGTTTCGAGCTTTTCGGTGTCTATCATAGAAAACTGCAGAATGAGGATGAGCACGCAGCTCGTTATCCCGTAAATACAGAAAAAACTGAGGACAAACTGCGAAGTCGCCGCCTCGTTATGCACTATGAACGCGTTGAGGATTATGTCGATGAACAGTATTGCCGCGGAAAGGATGAACAGCCGCCATCTCCTCAGCTCCAGACTCTCCACCTTTGCCAGCCTCAGGCGCGTCACCGCCCATACCACGACGTAGACGACGGCGTGGACTTCGAGAAAAATAGACAGCGAAAGCCACGCATATTTGCCCGAGATAAATTCTCCCGACGAATATATATTGCCCTCGTTTATGCCCAGCATGGTTATTATCAGCGTGTATATCTGATAGGAAATGTGCTGAACGGTGTACGCCCAGCAGCCGCAGAAGAGTATGCTGCTCCAGTTTTCGTCGCGGGAAAACTTTGTCGCGCACAGAAAGAGTGCAAAAATAACAAAAAAGAGCACCATCGTATAGAAGCTTGAATACGACAGTATGGGCAGAGCAAAGGTTACGGCGAACAGCATTAACACGGACGCCGCCAGCCGCGCCGCAAAGGGCTGTCGGCGCCTGAGCTTTCCGCCTATCAGGCTGCCCGCCACAAAGAGCTCTATCAAAAATACGATTTTATACCAGAACAGCGACGACGAAAGATCGTACATGTCGGCTATATTCCATATCATACCACCCCTCTTAACTGTGGTTCCGTTGCCCGAAAGATATCCGGCAACATGTTTGCCGTACACTTGTACTTTTATAGTATAGCATTAAAATATTAGTTCGTCAATACTCAATTCTCGCCCCAAAACCTACCAATTTTCGCCATTATTTTAAAATAAAGCAATTTAAAAGTTGAGGGGGCTTCACTTCCCTCCTCCGCTGCAGACGCCGCCGCTGCGGCAGCCAAACGAACGGTAACAAACACAACGCCCAAAAGAATTTTAATACAAGCGCACAAATTCTAGGCATTGTCAAAAGCGGCGGGGAGAAGTTATTAACTTCTCCCCGCCGCTTTAATTGTATAGAGCATTTGTGGAAATATTCAAAATAATATCGATGGAATTGCTTCCTGTCCTATACCGTATAGTTGAGGCGCACAAGAACGCCTGACCCGCAGAAATTGCGGCAACAGAATAACGGCGCACAAACTTATAATGCGATACTTTCTATTACTTTTTATCGCCCGCAAGGCGCTATAAATTTACCGCCGTGTTCTCAAACGCACGGACATATGTGCCGTCGAACGCGGTTTCTGCCGCAGCAGATAAAGGCTTCAGTTTACGGGGAAGCGCTCCTCTATGTCGTAGTTTAGCCCGCAGGCGGCCGCCTCCTCCCAGCGCTGAACTACTTCGAGACACTCGACATAGGCTATCCTTTGACCCTCTATGAACTGACTGCCGTAGCTCTCCTCAAGCTCCGCCAGACGATCTTCGAGCACGCCAATGAGGTATTTCAATGTATCTTCTGCATTTAGCTTGTCCATTTTTGTACCAGCCAAAATTATATTTGTATTTTCATTTTACAACAAATTTTTCCGTATGGCAACACCTTTTTAATAAATTTTTTCAATTCGACAAACAAAGACATTTTTCGACAAAATTCGACACGGAAAAATAGTTTTACCTTTGCTTACACGATACAATGATTTATTCTCTTCTGTGCGGCGGGGCGGAGCAAATTGCTCCGCCCCGCCGCAACCGTTATCACTTGTTGACCCCATCCGCCGCTTTCTTGCGCTTGAACATATTCAAAACAGTGCGAAAAAACGCCGCTATGCTCTTGCGATAGATGACGGAATATACGACAAGCGCGCAGGCATACGCCAGACACGCCCACCAAAGAGTGAGAAACCGCACCGCTACGATAAACGCGATCGTCATCACGAGCTCGATTATAAAATCTTTTGTAATGTTCTTTTTGATTATCCTTGTTACGGCTATTTCCGAGGCGACCGAACGCAGCATTATCACGGCGACCAGCGCATATAGCACAAATTCAAGATCATTTAATACATACGCGCCTATCGCAAACACCACCATGCCTATGGCCACGGCAGCGACGTTGATGACTAACATCAACTTTTCCTTGCGATATGCCTTTAAATAGTTATTTGTGAGCAGCCCGACTTTTGAAGAAAAGATGATGAGCGGCAACAGGATGCCGAGATACACCAAACTGTCCGCATAGTTCGGCAGCCAAATGTTGAGTATCCAGCAGCCCGGGAAGTAGCATATCATGGCGAAGAACAGCAGCGGGGAAATTCCGTTGCGGATCTTAGTATAAACGTTTGGCAGTTCCTCCTCATTCATACGCTTTAATGAGGGGAACAGCACAACGCTTATGGCTGTAACGAACGTGAGAAACAGGTTAGACACGCTGAAGCTGAAAGACACCTGCCCGAATACAAGCTCGTCCCACCGCCATTGTATCATCATTTTTGCCCCGCCGACAATCAGCATTGAGGAGAAGTTTGCCACCATCAGCATAATACCGGCCGAAACGTTCAACCATGCCTCTTTGAAGCACTCGGCAACAGGCAGCGCTCTGCCGAAATACATTCCGCGGTTGAATATCGCGCCGAGAGCTATACCGAACACATCTCCGAACAGATCGGCTATACAGTACCAATAAAAGTCATTGACGCGGCAAACAAGCAAAACTGCCACAAAGAGGGCGTACGCCGCGCGCTGTGCAATTACAAGAACTGCATATTTTGTGATCCTGTTGGTTATCTGGAACGTATATGAGGTATAACCAAATATGTTTTTTGTGATTATTCCTACAGCGACGAGAATTACTATTTCCCTTGTGACGGCATCATTTAAAAAGGCCGACACCAGACAGCCCGCGAAAGTCATTACAGACGTAAACGCAAGCAGCAGCTTAAACTGCGATCTGATCCTCGGCTTGTCCAGCTCGTCATAATCGTACTGAGAATATCTTAAAACAATGCCGTCCAAAAGGCCGAAATGCAGTACCCCGACATAGCCGACATGCACCTACATCCGCTCCCTCCATATGCAAAACGGCACTTCACGAAAAAAATACACCCCTCCGATATAGCGATTTTCCTAAAAAATTATAATTGCCCCGCATATATGCCGCGATCAAGTGCCGTATATAGTATAGTATAAAGATTTTCCACTCCCCTTTACTTTTCAGCGCGGATGTGCTATAATAACAACACATTAAGGAGAATATGGGATATGTTTGAAAAAATGTTTGCCAAGTATGCGCGGGCGGTGAGCGACGAACGGGAGCGCGCGTGGCTGTACGGAAAATACAGAACAAAACTCGTCGTCAACGCAATATTTATTGCGGTGTGCGTCGCCTTCGTTGTGCTGGCGGCGGTTCTCCACCCCTACATAGAGCAGGACTGGGCGCTCCTTTTAATGACGGCCCTAATGTTCGGCTGGATAGGGTTCGGCATCGCCGCGCTATGTCTGTGGATATCGTTTAAGAGGGCATACCGCGCCATTCTCAACCGACCCGCATATGAGGGAGAGATGCCCGAAGTCGCCTCTTACAGGCAAAAGGTGGCCGCAGACAGAAAATCTACCATTAAAAAAATGTGGTGGGCGTGGCTTGTTTTCGGCATATGTGCCGCCCTATTCATTGCATTGATCGCAGTCGATACGATAAAAAACCCTGATGGCGAGGAAATGGGCGTATATGGTTCTGTCGGCACATTGCTGCTGCTTGCCGGCGCGCTTACGCTGTTCTTTGCATACTTTATAAGCGCCGTATTAAAGCAACAGAAAGGCAAAGCGATAGAGCAGCAGACGGCAGCGGAGGCCGAGGCGATAGACAGGGCGCAGGGCAGAGAGACGAGGTACGATCCGCAGTCAGACGTCAACACTACGATCGAAAAGATGTATGGATATCTCTTCCCGAACGAGGAATTGCGCGAAAGAGCCCATGCCGAGCGCAAAAGACGCACAAAGATAATAACGCCGACCGTCATTATTTTGGGAATAGCCGCCATCGCGGCAATCTTCATCTTTGCACGCTTTGATCTGTTCGGCTATGCCATCCCCGCGGTGTACACGCTGTTATTTGGCGGCACCGCGCTGATTTCCGGCTGCACGGGCGGCAAACTCAAGGCGATCGAAAAAGAGCAGAAGGCCGAGCTCGAAAGCCGTCCCGAATACGCAAAAAACCTTGAATGGTACAGGCTGTACGACGATTTTTACAAATTCCAAGGCAAGATATTTTACATATGCTTAGCCGCAGGCACGGCGCTCGGTTGGGCGCTCGCCATCCCCTTCCCCTCTTCGTCTTGGTCGCTTATATCGATCGTGCCCGTCGTTGCGGGCATTATAGTCAACAGCAAATTGGTGAACGATCTGCGCAAAAAGGCCCTTCCCATTGAAAAGCAGATAGACGAACAGCTCGCCGCGGGCAGCGACAATGTCGGCGCGGAGCCGGGCACGGACGATATTGAAACGTGACATTGTTAATTATATTTAACAAAAGCGAGTTTTTATAAAGCGCTTGCCAAACTATTCATACTATAGCCAAAAGCGGCGGGGAGAAGTTTTAAACTTCTCCCCGCCGCAAAAAATTGTATAGAGCATTTGTGGAAATTTTCAAAATAATATTGATGAAATGGCGTTTTATTCTGTGTCCCATGGCGAGGCACGCAAGCACGCCTGACCAACTGAAATTGTGACAACCGCACAACGGCGCACAAACTTATAATGCGATATTTCTCTTATTTTTATCGCCCGCAAGGCGCTATAAATTTGCCGCCGCACCATAAAACGAGCGGATATATGTGCCATCGAATGCGGTTTTTGCCGCAACAGATAAAGGCTTCAGTTTACGGGGAAGCGCTCCTCTATGTCGTAGTTTAGCCCGCAGTCAGCCGCCTCCTCCCAGCGCTGAACTACTTCGAGGCACTCGACATAGGCTATCCTCTGCCCCTCTATGAACTGACTGCCGTAGCTCTCTTCAAGCTCCGCCAACCGATCTTCGAGCACGCCGATGAGGTATTTCAATGTATCTTTAGCATTTAACTTTTCCATGTCTTACCAAATCAGATTATATTTGTATTTTCATTTTACAACAAATTTCTCCGTATGGCAACACCTTTTTAATAAATTTTTTCAATTCGACAAACAAAGACATTTTTCGACAAAATTCGACACGGATAAATAGTTATTTTATGCAAAACCATCGTATTCTGCAAAAATTACAAGTCTATGCGCATCCTCAATAATATAAAAGAGCCGTATTGCCATATTATATTAATTCCACACGATAAATTACAAATTGTTTATTAGGTACATTATATATAAAGATAATTTGTTTCTGATATAAAATCCTATACCTCCGTATGCTTTTCTTCTTTCTTTAGTATTTTTAAAATCACTCTCTTGGCAAGACCGCAATAATATTTAAATTCTTTCGTTCTGCATGTGAGTAAAAAATATACTCCTGCAGCAAATATCACAACAAAGAAGAATTCAAGGATAAACCACCCTATTCCGTCAGGAATAAACGTGCAGATGAAATACGTTAATGCTGTTAACACAAGAGACAACATGAAAGTTATAAATAAAGAAACAACCTGCTGAGTGATTTTTCTTTTCAGGCCATATTTAAATAAAACATAATTTTCAATAGGTATTGCAATAAAGATAGTAGAAATAGTATACCCCATAATTACGCCAAAGGTTCCCCAGGCGTAACTTAACCCTATTGCTAACCCTATCCCGATTATGGTTTCCAGCACCGGTTTATACCAATCCTGCCGAAACATTCCCATTGCATCTTTAAAGGCATTAACAGTCTTTCTCATATAGCTGACCATTGCATTCAACGATATCGCGACAACGACAGCCATGCTGAATTCCATATCCTGTCCGACCCAAATACAAATAAAATCGTTAAACAGACACACATAGCACACCATTGAAAATACAGTAAAAAAGTTTGAAATATATTCTATTCGCTTAAATACCTCATATCGATGTTCTATATCTCCTTCAAGGCAGAGATTACCTATACTTGCCGTGACAGAATTAAAAATAATATTAACAAAATTATTTACATTTGTCACAATCATTGTATAATTACTATACTTGCCGGCATCCACAAGACTGACGAACGCTGAAATTATTATAGATGCCGTACACAAGATACCTTGTCAATGCACATTCTCAAAAGCATAACGGCAGCCATGCAGCGGCACTATACGGGCGTATGTAATACGTTCGGCTGCGGGGTGCTGTCTTTGGCGGTTGAAAGCGGAAAGATGAACGGCGAACAGATAGAACGGCGTTGGTATAAAATGCCGAAAAAGGTGTATGCAAACCGCTATTCCACGGACTGTCTTGCTGGTATCTTCGAGCGACGGGCGGAGCAAAACAACGTGGGAATTGACGACTTGCCCGAATACGCGGGCAGCCGTGCGACGTGGGAAGAATTACAGGCACAGCACAGCCATTTCCAAAACGATATGGAGCGCGTGAACGAGGGCGCGGAAGATATGACGGACGAGCAGCAAACGCCCGTTCCCGCCGCTGTTCTGCCTGCCGACGAGCCTTGCGACCTCGGCTATAACCCTGCCGAAATTTTAGGAATAAGGAGCGATAAAAAATGAAACGTACTGTTGACGAAAAATTGCAGTATAACCGCGGGCAAAAGACGGCGTTTGCCTATGGTTACCGCTTTGGCGTTCAGGCATACAGGCGATGCCGGAAAAATATCGTAACATTTTTGCCTGTGCAGACAGGCTCATCCCCTATCGCTTCCATAAAGGCGTCTACGAAGCGCATTACCGCAGAGACGGCTTCAAGGTGTTCGCCTGCGCCAAAGACTTCAAAGAGATGAAGCGCAAGTTTGCCGCCAAGCTCCTTGCACAGATGACGGGCGAACATGCGCCGTCTGTTCCCGATCCTCGGCCCATACATAGCGGCGCACACTCCAAAGCCCGCTTTGCCGAATATCTTAAAGAGTGGCTGGAGATCAAGCGCAAGACGTGCAAAGAAAGCACCTGCAAGGAATACGAGCGGCTGTCATCGACCAACCTGCTGCCCGTTTTCGGCGAGAGACCGATCGCGGACATCACGCGGCAGGAACTGCAAGGTTACCTCTTCCGTTTCATCGACGAGGGCAAGCACCGCACGGCGGAGAAGCTGCATCAGATCCTCTGCTGCATCTTCGATCTCGCCTGCGAGGACCTGCATATCCTTTCCCCGATGAAGAAGATCGTCCTTCCTTACTATGAACCAAAGAAAGGCTCTGCTCTCACCAAGGAGGAAGAAAAGAAGCTCGTCGACTTCTGTATCGGGCATCAGGACAACGAAGCCTCCTCCGCGCTTTTGGTGCTGTTATATTTCGGGCTGCGGCGTTCGGAACTCAAAACGATCTCTGTCGAAAACGAAATGCTCACCTGCACCACGAGCAAGACAAAGATGGGCAGAAGCGAAGTCAAACGCTCCATCCCCTTTACGCCCGTGTTCCGCCGCGTCCTGCCCTTTGTAGACTTCGAGAAGGCGAAGCACACCAACGTCAATACCATCTACACGACGTTCAAGCGCCTGTTTCCGAACCATCATACCCACGAGCTGAGGTATAACTTTATCACAAGGGCGAAGGAGGCATGGTGCAACCTCGAAGCGGTGATGCTTTGGGCGGGGCACTCGTTCGACAAAGACGTAAAGTCTTCCGTGGTAGACAGGGGCTATACGGACTACTCGCAAGAGTATCTCGTGCAGGAAGCGCAAAAGATCGATTATATCCTATAAAGGAACGCCTTGTCTCCCCGCAATTACCCCACAATTTACCCCACAATCAAAAGGGAGAAAAAAGCCGCTGATAAAACAAAAAACCATATATTGTATTTGGAAACAAATTCCTTATACAATATATGGTATCCGTGGCTGGGGTGGCTGGATTTGAACCAACGAATGACGGAGTCAGAGTCCGTGGCAATGCCCCGAAACGGGGCAAAATCAAGCAAAAATCATCAAAAACAGCCCGTTTTCAGTCATTTTTTAACCCCAACTCCCCAACCACTCCCCAAACTTTTAGTTAAAACAATCAACAAATCTACGGGAAAACAGGCGGGCGGATTTTTCAAATCCGCCCGCCTTCTTCATGTCTCCAAATAAGTTTAACGAACACCTTTTAAATTATACACAATAAAAATTCCAAAGATTTTCAACATGCCACTCCCAAAATTTTCAATTTATAATTGCAGTGATAAAACTATTCTTTTACTGTGACAATGCGCTGATCTCGGCTTCGGGGCTTTTCGGGAATGGTGTACGCCAAAATCCCCTTTTCAATCAACGGTTCAACATAGTTTTTAAAGACGTAGTATTGCGTCATGCCCATATAATCGGCAATCTCTTTGCGGCTGCGCGGCACTTTACAGAAATCTTCGAGAGATAATTTAGCCACTCCACCTTCCTGTCCTGCATCATTATAAAAAATGACGCGGAACACTCCCCTTCTGTCTTGAAACTGAGGTTCAGGCAGACCGCTCTCGGCAAAAAGTTTTCTTATTGTTGGAATACCCGAATAGCGATTTTCTGCCACACGCATAGTTTCGAGCACGGAAATGAGTGTTTTGTTTCTTGTATCGGCATGAATTCTACCTAACTCGTCAATATCTATCGCACCGTACAACCCGCCCGCATTTGTTATTTCCAACCTGTCGCGATACATTTCTATGCGCACCGGCATACCCTCGGTATAGGGGCTGTAATCACGGTGAACAAGCGCATTTAACACGGCCTCGCGCACAGCGGTTAAAGGATATTCGGGTATATCAATGCGTTTACCCCCCTCTATCTTTACTCCCTCGCGCATATTCATGGCGACGAAATTAACAGCACCTTCAACCATCTGTGCGATAGTGCCCTCAATTCGTTTATTTGCAATGAAACGCTGACCGTCGGCCGATGTATCACCCATTGTATTGCCGGGGACTAAAACTGCAGTTATACATAACTGTGGAAATACGGATTGAGGAAATTTTGAAAAGCAAAGAACAGAAGTAAGCGTCGGCTTACCGTCAGATATTATACCGGTCAGGTTCAACAACTCTTCATCTGAAAGATTGGCCGTATTTGGACGATTTATGCGCAAACTATTGAGATATAGCGACAGCTGTGAGCCGTCCAGACTGTCTACAGCCACATTTACGGGGCGTATATCGTCCCTTATCTGCTTGCGATAGGCATCAAAACTATACACCTCATAGTCGCTCATCTTTTCGTCGGCATCGCCCACCCTGACATAAGACCCCTGCCATCTGCCTGCCCCTTTATAGTAAACAGGGCGGAGCGCAGGTTCTACCGACGGTATTTCCATACTTACGAAATACAGGCCGTCTATTTCGCATTGGGTAAACACTGCCCGAACAACAGGCTCAAGTTGTTTACATTGCTCTTCGGCTTTGTGCTGCAAATCCTGAACATTATATACGCCTACGGGGTTAAAATCCTGTTTTTCATCTATCCCGAAGACAATGATTCCGCCGCCATTCTGATTTGAAAAGGATGACAGCGTTTCGTATAATTTAGGACATCCTCCGTGAGCGGCTTTTACCTCAATGGTCTGACCTTCGCATTTATCTTTTTGTATTTGTTTTATAAGCGTTATCAATTCTTCGCAGAGCATAAACCTTCTCCTTTATTTAAATTATAGCATAAACAATCAAACAATACAACACTAAAGGTAAAATTTTTTATATAATAATCAAACTTTTTAGCATAATAAGCAAAATATTTTGCTTAATAATCAAACTTTTTCAAACTTTATCAAACTATTTTGAAAAACAGACAAACTTTTCTCTGCTGTTTAAGTATTTTTTATAATTTGCAACCGCACAGACTATTCGGTTCCATATAACTGTGATAGATTTCTTTCTTGATCCAAATAGTTTGGAATTGCAATAAATCATTTAAACAGTTTAGGAGCGCCCTGCCGAAGATTTCGGCAGGGCGCTCCTATTCATTGATTTTCCGGCTTTTCTATCTTATCGAATCCAAGCCGTTCAATTACTCCAGCCTCATTGAATTTAGCGATATTTTTCGGATAAAGCAAACGATCCGTTCTCAACTGTTTGGCTTTAACTGCGAAACTATCATTTCAGCGATCTCACGGCTGTCGAACCGCAAACTGCTGTCCGTGTCGCCCGCATACCCCAAAGGACCAATGCTCCAATAACATTCCACTCTTCAAATGTCAATGCATTTTCCGAAATCGGAATATTTTATTGAATACAATATCAAGTTTTCCGAAATTTTAGTATTTCTCGCACTATCACCACATAGTCGTACCTAAATCCTATCATCGAGATAACGCTATTATGAGATTTTGCCTTATAGGTGGACAGTTTGCGGTGTTTCAGATATAGCATATTTACGAACATGGGCTGCCTTCAATAAAGAAAATGTGTTGCTTTCAAACAAGGATGAAGGAATTCGCGTGCTTACGGTGGTAATATATCAACCTATAAAATTGATCTTCGAGCAGATGACTTTTTTATTGCCGCTGCAATCATGAATTCTATTGTAAGAGAATTTTTTAACTAAAATTTTTTCCGAAGAGGCATCATATTATATAGCCTTCTACATCTGAATGTTTCTCTTTTCTTCTATAATTAAAAAATGTTGGAGCGACTTCCCCCACTCCAACATTTATTATAGCGTCAATTATTTCTGCTCCCCATTTATACGCAACAACTCCAAATCTAACACCGACATCTTTTCCTCTTTTACTCCTAAAGAGAGAAGTCTTTGCTCAAATTTATTCTTTTCTGCTTCATTATAATAGTAAACAGTCCAAAAAGCATCTTTCCTGACAGAATCAAATACTTCCTCAAAATACGGCTTGTCTACTTTTCCAAACGAATGCCCTATAACTATAACATTGTCAACATTGCGTAGTTGCGCAAAATATCTTGAATTAATATCAATTATATTTGAAGTTCTTTTTAAAGTATCGGAACAATATTTAACAACACAATTATATGTAGATGTAGCGAACTCTTGAAAAGCTTCTTCACATTTCTGACAGTGTTTTTCGGCAAGCAAGATTTTAATGTTATGCAATTAAGGCTGTATTGATAGTTGAATCAGCTACAAGCAATATTATTTTCTGTCTCCGTACATCTTTCGGTAATAATTCTGATACTCGCCGGAGATTATCTCCTCCCACCACTCCTTGTTGTCCAGATACCACTTTATCGTCTTTTTGATGCCGTCAACAAACTTTGTTTCGGGCAGCCAGCCGAGTTCGGCGTGTATCTTGGTGGGATCTATCGCGTACCTCATGTCGTGCCCCTTGCGGTCGGCTACGAAAGTTATGAGGCTTTCCGGCTTGCCCAATTCCTTGCAAATTAGTTTTACGATGTCGATATTTTTCATCTCGTTGTGGCCGCCGACGTTGTAAACCTCGCCTACTCTGCCTTTATGAATGATGAGGTCTATCGCCTTGCAGTGGTCTTCGACGTACAGCCAGTCTCGCACGTTCTCACCCTTGCCGTATACGGGCAGGGGCTTATCGTTGAGAGCGTTGGCTATCATCAGGGGGATGAGTTTTTCGGGGAAATGGTACGGGCCGTAGTTGTTGGAGCACCTCGAAATGGTGACGGGAAGGCCGTAAGTGCGGTAATATGCCTGAACCAACAGGTCTGCCGACGCCTTGGAGCTTGAATACGGACTGCTGGTGTGCAGCGGCGTTGTCTCCGTGAAGAACAGGTCGGGCCTGTCCAGAGGCAGATCGCCGTACACCTCGTCCGTGGACACCTGGTGATACCTTTTAATGCCGTACTTGCGGCAGGCGTCCATTAAAACCGACGTGCCGATTATATTCGTCTGAAGGAATACGGAGGGATCTTCTATGCTCCTGTCCACATGGCTCTCGGCGGCGAAGTTGACGACGATGTCGGGGTGCTCCTCCTCAAAGAGCTTATACACCCCCTCCCTGTCGCAGATATCCAGCTTGACGAAGCGGAAATTGGGGTTATCCATAACGCCCTTGAGCGTGGAGAGATTGCCCGCATATGTAAGTTTATCGAGGCATACTATGCGGTATTCGGGGTATTTGCCCAGCATGTGAAATATGAAGTTGCTGCCTATAAACCCGGCGCCGCCCGTTACTATGATTGTCATTTGCGCTCCTCTATAAGTGACAGGATATACTGTCCGTAGTCAGTCATTTTAAGGCTTTCGCCAATTGCCTTGAGTTGTGCGGTATCTATAAATCCGCGCCGCCAGGCTATCTCCTCTATGCACGAAATATAAAACCCCTGCATCTCCTGAATAGTCTGAACAAACTGCGCCGCTTTCAACATTCCTGCAGGAGTGCCCGTATCCAGCCACGCCATGCCCCTGCCGAGGCGCGTAACTTTTAATTTTCCCGCCCTGAGATATTCATTATTGATCGCAGTAATTTCTATCTCTCCGCGGGCAGACGGTTTGACGTTTTTTGCAATTTTTACAACGCTGTTGTCATAAAAATACAGCCCCGGCACGGCATAATTGCTCTTGGGATTAAGAGGTTTTTCTTCTATAGAGATGACATTGTTGTTATCATCGAATTCGACCACGCCGAAGGCTTTGGGATTATTGACGGGATAGCCGAATATAGTTGCGCCGTCAAGATTTTTTATAGTCTGTTTTAATGCGCGGGTAAGGTCTGTTCCGTAAAACACATTATCGCCGAGAATGAGACATACATTATCGCAGCCGATAAACTTTTCCCCGATAATGAAGGCATCGGCAAGTCCGCGGGGCGTATCCTGAACGGCGTATTCTATATGTACGCCTATCTGACTTCCGTCCCCCAAGAGCTCTTCATACAGCGGAGTATCCTGCGGAGTGGAAATTATAAGAATTTCGCGGATCCCCGCCAAAAGCAAAACGGAGAGGGGATAATATATGAGCGGTTTATCGTAGATAGGCAGCAACTGTTTTGATACCGCCTTTGTCATGGGATACAGTCTTGTTCCCTTGCCTCCCGCCAAAATTATACCTTTCATTGGTCTCTCCTTTTTAAAGTAACTACTTCAAAATAATATCGCAAATTCTGTCCACATCTTCGATTGCGAGATCGGCATACAGCGGCAAAGTGAGAATGCGGTCGGAAAGATACTTTGCAACGGGCGTCTTTTCGGCGCCTGCCGTAGGCATATCTTTATAACATTCAAAACTGTTGGTGAGCGGATAAAAATACTTGCGGGCGACAATATTATTTTCGCCGAGTTTGGCAAACACTTCATCGCGGCTGTACTTGTAACCTTCGAACACTACAGGGAAATATGCGTAATTTGATTGAACATCCGGCTGAGGCCCACAGAGCACTATTCCCTCTATATCGGAAAGCCTCTTGCGGTAATGCTCGACAACCGCCTTGCGTTTGGCAATTTCTCTCTCAAGATGGCGCAGATTACACAGCCCCATTGCCGCCTGAAATTCATTCATTTTGGCATTGCCCCCCACATATGCGCAACTTTCCGGGCCGCGGATACCAAAATTCTTCATATCGTTGAGCCTCTGCGCAAGGCTGTCATCCGCATAGCATAAAGCGCCGCCTTCGATAGTGTTGAACACCTTTGTGGCATGAAAAGAGAACATGGAGATATCGCCGAAGTTGGCGGAGCTTACTCCCTTATATGTAACACCGAAGGCGTGCGCGGCATCATATATAACCTTTAATTTGTGCCGCTTTGCGATGTCGGCAATGGCCTCCACGTCACACATATTGCCGTAAACATGCACGGGAACTATCGCGCAGGTTTTTGCGGTGATCAGCCCCTCTATTTTGGCGGCGTCGATAGTGTAATTTTTGGGATCGACGTCGCAGAACACGGGCACAAGTCCGTTGCGCACAATGGCGTGAGTTGTTGACGCGAACGTGAAGGGCGTGGTTATTACCTCACCTCCTTTGGGGAGATCCATAACGGCTATCGCGTTTTCAAGCGCGAGGTGGCCGTTGGTATAGAGCGTTATATTAGGAGTATGTAAATAATTTTTGAGTTCGGCTTCGAGCTGTTTATGCTTTACGCCCATATTTGTCAGCCAATGGCTGTCCCAAAGCCCCTTTATCTCCTCGCAATACTCGTCAAACGACGGCATCGAGGAACGCGTTACGTTGATTTGTTTTGTCATATGTTGCCTCAGAATTTATTTAAATAAACTTCCTCTTTTATTTTTATAAGATAATACAGCATATCTATATTAGGGCAGTCAATAGATCTTTTTTTTGCTAATTTACTAATGTAACCTGCTATAAATTCGTTTTCCGTCTGCCTTTTATTTAAGACATCCTCTAACATAGATGTTCTTTTTGAAACTTTAAATGACAAAAAATAATTAATTATATCCTCTATATCTTTGTCAGTAAGTTCTATTCCTTCGGAAAATGATATTTTGCAGTATTCTTTCATTACACGTCGGCATAGTAATAAGACATCACTGGAGTGGGAAAACATACAATAATCCATGCCTGTTAAAGCAGTAATTGCATTCCCTGCAACATTGAGCATAAGTTTTTTCCATACCTGATATTCTATATCTTTATCATAAAAACAATTAATCCCTGCTTGATTTAGGAGATCGTTAATAAATTCAACATTTGCCCTAAATCGATTAATACTGGTGCCGATATGAATAGAGCCGGGTTTTTGATATGAAATAATATTGCCCATTGTTTTTGTATTAGGGCCTTGAGCAAACCCTTGCAAAACACAATTATCTGGGAACATAGTACAAAATAAATTATAGCTATATAATCCATTTTGCAGAGGAATAATGATTGTTTCGTTATCGATAAGTTCTTTTAATAAGCCAATAACTCCTTGCAGTTGATAATTTTTAACGCAGACCAAAACAAGTGCAATCTTTTTTTGCAACTGGGAGTGATCACTTATTACCTTTGGACAAAAAGGTTTATCATTAATATACAAATTATTCAACCTGGAAGCATGATCTTTACTAGATAACAACACAAAATCACTTTTATATTTTTTATATAATGAGTCGGCTAAAGGAGCACCAACCGCACCAAGTCCAATAAGTGAAATGTACTTTTCCATTATAATTCCTTGCCTATTATTTCAAGTTTATCGATAATATCTTCATTAATTTCCATATCAAATAAATCTTTCGCTTTGTTAAGTTTTTCTTTTGGCCAATCCCACCATTTTATTTTTAATAACCTATCACTTATATCTTTTTTAAATCTAACATTGATCTGCCTGGCCGGAACACCTGCCCAAATTGTATAAGGCGGAACATCTTTAGTTATAACTGCATTAGCAGCAATAACAGCCCCGTCACCTATAGTAACACCACGTAAAATATGAGCCCCGGCAGCAATCCAAACATCGTTACCAATCATAACATTTTCATTTCTAAATGAACTATATGACTCAATCCCCCCCCCGTCAAAAATTCTATGCAACGGAGTTGATGAAAGTCTTTTAATATTATGATTTGCTCCACCTATTGATACATTCCATGATATTGAACAATATTTTCCTATTGTGCAATATTTAACAATACAGAATTCACCTGTGTAGGTTCCTTTATCAATTATGGAAGACTCAATCGTATTTCTTCTTCCAATCTCTACTCTCTCTTTCAATTCAGATTTTCGAATAATTGACATATCACCAATTGAAACATTATTTAAGAGAATGGAATTTGCAATTATAGCATTACAATATACTTTAACATTATCTGCTATACTAGAAGCTATGATTTTTGAGTCGTTAGAGACTGAATTATACATATTGACTAATTAATAATGAAGTATCAAATTCCTGCAATAGCATAGATGTACCGTCTTCACCGATCACATCAAAAACATTATATATTTTATCAATAATGCTTTTAAGCCTAAATCTATCTTTTGCCACTATAAAAAACCTGCAAACTATTTGTTTAAGAGTGCCATAACCGCTTACAATGTCACCTTCATCATAACTCGGGTTGATAGATATGACTTCATGAATTTTTTCGATTTCTTCTAATCCAATAATTTTTTTAATTTTCCCCACTCTGATAAGAGGGGAAAGTTTGCACGCATAATAGCCATTAAAATTCGGCGCGGCTTTTTGCGCTATATTAAAGGTTGCCTCTTCCCCGTTTAAAGCTAAATTAATTAAACATTCTTTAGCGTCTATTCCGGTTGTTGCCGCCACAAGATAATGTTCCTGCGCTCCGTTTAACCTATAACCAGGCTCATAAAATCTAACGCCACCATCATCATCGATAAATGACTGGATAAACATGAAACCATTTTTTACTCCTAAATCTTTAAACATAGCCTTTACTTTTTCATCAGTTTTTTCAACATAGCTATGCAAATATTTTGATGGATATATGTATGCCGTAGGCAATTGAGCTACACCTTCTTGCTCTTTGTTGGTGTATCTGTCGCACATTGCTACTAAAGATGATTCACCGTCTTGAAAAGCATAATAAACTATAACTTCTTCTCCCGTCATATACTTTTCAATTATCAGTTTTTTACTTTTTGAAAACGATAGCGCCTTATTTATCCCGTTTTTTAATTCTGTATATGTATGGCAGACAGAAATACCTTTAGAAGAACATGAATCTACCGGCTTTACAACCACAGGCAACTTTACTTGCTTTAATTGCTCATCAGAATAATCATTGAGAAAAAATTCATCTACAACAGGCACATCAAATTTACGGCAGATATCTTTAAATTTTGCTTTATCTACAAAAAGAGTAAATAATTCTTGATCACCATAACAAGGCAAATTTTTATCCTGGCATATTTTTGCATATGTAGGCATTAATGACTCTGCAACTCCACACAGAACACCGTCTATTTTCTGTTCGTCTATCAGTTGTTCAAGCTGTTCGACATTTGTTGCGTCTATATTACACGGAACAGCGGCAAATCTTTTAGCATAGGCATTCGGATTATAGTCTGTAACATATGTTTCTATTCCCATTTCATTTGCCTTCTTAACGACACAGCATGTTTCAGGGTTTGCACCTAAAATTAATAGCTTTTTCATGCTTTCCTATTTCCTCCGTTATCGGATTGATTCAAATTGATATCATCATTACTTACATTGCCACCATCAAATGATGAGCCTTCTACTTCAGGATTTATGCTATTTATATTATCTGTATCTAAAACAGAATTTATTTGTCCTTTTTTCACACTTTCATCGGCTTCGGAATTAATTATGTTATCATTATCCCCAAACTGTTTCTTTTCATTAAAAGTCCTATCTTCCTCTACAAAATTTGTAGGGGCATCTACCACTTTCTTTTTTAATTTTCTGTTAACCAGCCCCTTTATAAAGCCCCAAAGGAAGAGAAAACTATCCATTTTAAAGACGGCTGAAAAGGCGATATATAATGCCATACCCGCAAGTATCTGCAATACAAGGATAATTACAGAACTGATGGGCAGATAGTTCATCAGGTACACGGGTATTCCCATCAGAATGGATACGCCGATTGCAGGCAAAATATCCTTTACCTGTTCCCAATAGCTGTAGCCAAGCAGCTTTTTATTCGGGTAGGCATTGACAAACGAATTGATAATCGTAGTTATCATCATCGTTGCCGCAATCCAGATTACGCCAAACCACATGGAAGCAAACAACCCGGCTATACCGACCACCTTTTTTATGACTTCGAGTATCAAAAACAGGTCACTTCTACCCATCGCCTGAATGGCGGTAAGATTTGCCGTGTGGATAGGGTAAAAGGCATATACTACGCACATTATTTGGATAAAGGGCACGGCAGGCAGCCATTTATCGGTAAGTATTACGTGTACAAACTGCTCCGCAACACAGGCAAGACCTATCATGCATGGCATCAAAATATATGCGCTCAGTCTTATCGATTTTCGCGTGGCCTGTTTCACCTTTTCCCTGTCGTCCTGCCGCTTGGACATTGCCGAAAGCAACACCGAATTCATCGAAGAATTGATGTTGTTTGCCACAAGCGAAGGATATTTTTTACCCTGGTCGTAATAGGCGAGGTCTGACGTGGTGTACATCTTGCCTATTATAAGCCCACGAAGTTCATTGTAGCCGGTATCGAGCAAACCTGAAACGAGCAGTTTCCAGCCGTAAGATAGCAATCCCTTGATTTTTTTGAAGGAAAAAACAAGTTTAGGCGTCCACCTTACAACAAAGAACAGTACAACCATGTTGACGAGCACGTTTGTCATGTTCTGCCCGACGAGCGACCACACGCCGCATCCGCCATATGCCATGCCTATGCCGACGCCGCCCGAAGCTATGGTGCCCACAAGCGTCGCCACAAAAAATTTGCGGAACTGCATATTGCGCGAAACATATGCCTGCTGCACAGAATATACGGCGGCTATGGGAAGGCGCAAGCCCATTACGCGGATTATCGGGGTAATGATGTCATTTTCATAAAAACCTGCCAACAGCGGCGCCGTAAAAAATAATACAACGTAAAGCACCGCGGATATGGCAAGGCTGGCATAAAAGACCGACGAGAAATCGACCTCATCGGCATTAGCCTTTTGAATGAGGGCATTGCCGAAGCCGCTTGATATGAAAACATCGCAG
The DNA here is from genome assembly GCA_944358655.1 of uncultured Clostridia bacterium. Taxonomy (GTDB): domain Bacteria; phylum Bacillota; class Clostridia; order Christensenellales; family Borkfalkiaceae; genus Coproplasma. The sequence goes on from CALVRO010000062.1 coordinate 32,851, forward strand.
ATAGTTATGAATATAGTTACGAGCGAAATTATGCCGTAATCTTCGGGCATCAGAATTCTGGCAAGGACGATGGAGACAATCGCCGTGACAAGCTGCGAACCTATCCTTTCCATGAATTTCCACATCATGCCCGATATTGTTTTATTTGTTAGATTGTTTTGCTGTTGCATTTGATTTTTTGTTATCGTACCAGATAATTAACTTAGGGAAAATGCGGCCTAAACATAATTTAACTTTGTACTTATTGTTCAATAATTTAAAAAAATTTTGGTAACTCCTACCAAATATAATGTCGTAGTCATAATTATGTAAAGCACCTTCAAACTTTATTTTTTTCAAATAGTAATCAAGCATCTGTCTAAAATAATCAAAAGATGCGAATTCATTCTTACAAGACTCGATAGCTCTCTCCATTTTATTGAGATGAGCGTTAAAACAATTTTTATCATTCCATACTCTTTCAGTCCAGCTTCCTTGAACCCCATGATTATATACGGACATTTTTCGATGTATAAAAAATAGGTTGCCCTTTTCAGCAAAAAATAATGCCATAGCCATATCGCCCACAGGCATTAGTTTTACAAAAGAATAATCACCATATAGAAAATCTTCATAAACGCTTTTTGCAACAAACATCGAGTTGAAATGCATAAAAGTCTTTAACGCTACATCAACCTGCTTCTCTCTAGACAATATACCAGTATTTAATTCTATCTCTGGCCAAACAGAAGTTTGTTTTTTTGTGTCTGAATCAATCTGCTCAACATAATGGCTACTAATTACGCACTGGGGGTTTCTTTCCAAGGCATCAAATTGTAATTGTAGTTTATCTACGTCGTACCAATAGTCATCGCCTTCACAGAACGCAACATACTTACCTTTTAAATATGAGAAAACAAAATCTTTAATAATTTTTTTCCCTTTTGAATACTGGTTTTCAAATTGAAAAATTGGCTTAATAATATCGGGATATTTTTCTGCATATTCCCTAACTATATCTGCTGTTCCATCAGTCGATGCATCGTCATGAACAATCACCTCAAATTTAAAATTAGTTCTTTGCGAAACAAATCCATTGAGGGCTCGTCTGATATAATTTTTGTGATTATAAGTTATACAAATAACGCTTACAGCAACTTCTTCCATGTATTATCGTTTCCCTGTCTTAACTGTAATTAACTTATTAGATGTATTAACAAGTCATTGCTAATAACTAAATTATGTGTTTTATTTTATTTAAAACACCCCATAGATGATACTTTAAAAGTATCATCTGTACTTTGTTCTTCTTAGATATATTTTTAGACTTCATAACATATTTCATTGAGTCAATCAACAATTTTCTATATGCCTTAAAATCATGATAAAATTCCTTTTTTGCTCCCTTTGACAAGTAAATGTTTATTAACTGACTACAACTATATCGCGCCTGCAAAAAATAATAATCTTGAAGTAATTGCGGTATCGTTTTTACAACAAATGCTTTTATTTCATATAGATGTTCTATCACAATACTCATTTTGCCATTATACTTACTTTTTGTAATACCTTGAGTATTATTTCTATAATAATATTTAGCTGCACCTATATGAACCATTGTATTTAATGACGAAAACTTTTTTACCATTAAAACAATATCTTCATTAACCTCACCAATCGGGAAACGCAAATTATTAAAAAAGCTCTTTTTATATAATTTGTCCCACATTGCCTCATCAAACTCATTACCATAAAATAGTGATTTAACTATATCATTCCCAATATAGCTCGTTCTCTCATGGGTATAGCGATCACATTGAACCGAACTTTGTTCATCAACAATTCTTCTTCCACAACAGCTCAACTCCGCATCTTCATCTGTTATTGCATTAAGAAGCTGTTCATACATATCAGAATCAATATAATCATCCGAGTCCACAAAACCTATATATTCGCCATGTGCAACATCAAGTCCAGCATTCCTTGCGGACGATAATCCACCATTATTTTTGTGAATAACTACTATCCTTTCATCTTTTTTAGCCCATTCATCACAGATTACAGAACAATTATCCGGAGAGCCATCATCGACTAAAATAATTTCGAGGTTCTTATAAGTTTGATTTACAATACTTTCCACGCATTGATCCAAATATTTTTCCACATTATATACGGGAACAATTACGGAAATAAGCTTGAAATTATCCATAAAAATTTTCCTTGTTATGCATTATTAGAAGCCGACTTAACCAACACAAAAGGAATAGCAAACATAAACGCCATTAAATAGCAAACTTCAAGTTGTAATGCGGCGTTATAAATAAGTCCTATAATAGCAGTAGCAACGAACAATAATGTTGCTATCATGTAAAACCTATTTGTTTTTCTGTACTTAATACAGAATACAATAATAGAAATAAAGAACAAAAATAGTAAAATTAATCCTATTGCTCCCTGTTCAAGAAAAACCCAAGCGTGAGAGAACCATCTGTAGTGAAGGTACTCATATTTTTCAAAGAAATCAGAGGCAAATATACTGAAATTAGATGTATCGCAACTGCCTAACCCAAATCCGAATAATGTATTTGCCCAATTGTCGGCAAAGAACATATCATATATTTTGGTAATAGCTGTAAATCTGTTCAAGTCGCCTGAATTTGTATATCCTCCTCCACTCAGATAATACTCAATCTGATCACTATCGAAGAAAAAAGCTAAGGTTTTTGGATCATAAATACTCAACAACCACACAGCAAAAATGATACCTACAATTCCAAGAAGCACTATTAATGTTGTCTTTAAATTAGGTCTTTTGCTAAATACTGCTATAACAAAAATAATAATAAATTCAACATACAGAACTTTTAATTCAGCAAAGACAGCAATCAAAAGCACCGTGCCAATATATACTATCAAATTAATTAATTTTACTTTTGAGTTAAAGTAGCCACTGACCTTATAAGATAAAATCAAGCATAAAAATATATTTGTATAGGCGTTACACCCCTGTTTTGTACCGAATATCCCGCCTAAGTAATCCTGACGAAGCCCAAGCGCAAAATACTGAACCAAAGTAATAATAAAATTTGCCCAAAAGAAGAACAGCAATAATTTAAAGATATTTTCCACATCATGCTTATCTAACAATACTATGCAGGATAAAAAGAAAATGAAAAACCTTAAATTATTGCGCACGCCCCAAACAAATAACGTAGGTTTTACAGTATTAGCAATAGCACCAAAACACATACAAATCACAATTGCAATAATTATATAAAATTGTATGTGTGCTCTTGCAAGATTTACAGATTTCTGTATGCGCTTAAAACACAGAATAAAAGCCAACACCATAATTACGTCAGTAATATAAGTTATAGCTGATGGTAATCCGATAACATCACGCAAAAACAGCATTGCCATCACATAAGCTATCTGAATATACACAAAATTTGATGCTGACTTTTTAATTTTTACATCTGCGATATTAAATTTTTTCAGTTCAATAACTCTATTCATTATTTTATTTTTCTGGCTGGCACGCCGCCAATTGTTATCCCTTCTTCTTCAAAAGAATCAACAACCACTGCTCCAGCGGCAACTGTAATATTATCAGCTATTTTTATCTCTCCGATTATTTTTGCGCCAACACCAATCCGGACATTATCTCCTATCACTGGACAACCAAGATTATCAGGCCCCTTATTGCCGATGCAATTTGAGCCATGCAGTTTACAATTCTTCCCTATTTTTGCATTGCCATTCACCACAATATTTCCGGCATGGTAAATAAGCAATCCCGAATCAAAACTATTATCCCAAATTTCAATACCTAATCTTCTTCCAAGTATATTTTTTCTTCTCCAATACCATAGCCGCATTAGCCTATGATATAACCCCTTGTTATTATGATGGTATTCTAAATGCCTTACATAAGAAACAAGTTTAAAAATTTTTATTTTATTATCCGACGTTACACGCAACTCTAAGATATCAGATTTTGATATATAAAGATTTCTTTCTTCATTTAATACTCTTATTAATTCGCTTTTTTCTTTAATCATAATTTTCTATGAGCTAACTATTATTATATTTCAGTTTAAATAACAATCTTATCACTACGCATTTTTTATTTTTCAGCAAACAAACAAGTATTTTCCTAGAAAGACTTTCTTCTTGCATATCCAGGTCACTAAATAACTTTTGGTATCTTGGCGACGAGACTACATTTTTCAAAATCTGTTTTTTTTGTTTTTTGCTTAGTTCAGAATTCAGCAGAAGCCTTACAGCGCCGATAAAATTGTCGAGCATCTGAAATGCTATTGCATTTTTTATGTCGGTTGAATATTCAAGTTCACCACACTTGATAAGGCTTTGCTCATATTGGTAGATTATCTTATCAAACCTTTGAGGATTATAGGAATGCGTTAAAGATTCCCCGTTATAGCAATAAAAATACAGCTTATCAGGCAACACCAAAACTGAATTAACTTCGCTAAATAAGATAAGGTTAGAAAAGTAATCTTCCGATATGTACTCCTTTTCCGAAACAAACCTAAAACCGATACGCCTGATCAATTGCATAGAATACACTTTATTCCAAGCGCAACAATGTATTCTTTCAATATTGCCGGCATTATATATCATTAATTTTAAAAATTCCGATCTTACACGCTCACTTTTAAAGACTGTTTTTGCCGCTCTTTTAGGACTGTTTATAACTTTTCCGTCTTTATAATCCGAATAATCAAAAGCTACGATATCATAATTTTCCTTTTCCAATTCTTTTGCACATAACTCAAGCAAATTTGTTGTTACAAAATCGTCGCTGTCAAAAAAACAAATATAATCGCCTGTAGCGTTTTTAATGCCGGTATTTCTTGCCATACCGAGCCCTGCATTCTGTTTGTGAATAACTTTTACGCGGGCATCCTTCGCAGCATAATTATCACAGATAGCCGGACAATTATCCGTAGAGCCGTCATCCACCATGATAACTTCATAATTTTTATAAGTCTGCCCCAAAACAGAATCAAGACAACGTTGTAAATATCTTTCAACGTTATAAATCGGTAAAACAATGCTGAATTTTATTGGTTTATTACTCATCTTATTTAAAAATTACCTGCAGGTTTTTTGACAGTCGCTCAAAGTTATCTCCGCTTAAGACTTTAAAATTAAATAATAATTCACACCAGATTATGGCAATACCCCTCGGTGGCGTCGGGGCGGTTGGGGATAATTCTGCCCGGGTTGCCTATGACGATGCTGTTGCCAGGCACATCGAAGTTGACATATGTATTGGGCGCGATAAGCACGTTGTCGCCTATCGTCACATTGCCGACCACAACGGCATTTGTACCTATCCACACTCTGTCGCCTATCGTTGGAGTACCCTCACGCTTGCCGCGGTTCTCCCTGCCTATCGTTACACCAGTTGCTATGTTGCAGTTACGTCCGATTTTCGCCTTTGTATTGATTATGATAGGCCCATTGTGGCCTATAAAAAAGCCCTCGCCTATTTCCGTCTTTGCAGGGATATGAAAGGCGTATTTTTTATCCAGCACTTTGAGTCGAAACGTATAATACAGATACAGCAACTTATTATGTTTTGAATAATAATTTGCCTTGCGATATGTAACTATACACTTAAGGCTGTGATTTAGGAGCGACCACATAAAGTGGTACCCCCCCCCGTTATAGTAACGTTTAAAATCTGATTGGATTAACCGCTTTAATTGCTTACTCATCTCATTCCACCAACTAACCTTGGATATCTAAAATAGCTTTTCATATAAATATCGTTCTATAACTTTATCTAATTCTGCATTAACATCTTTATTCTTTCCCCTAAATTATTACCCATCGCATAACGGGAAAAATTGTTCAAAAAACTTTTACGAGCCTGCTCACCTATCCTTGTTATATCCTCATCTGTTAAAGAATTAATATAGTCAGACAAACATCCACTATCTTTTGAAATAGCTTTACCATTTATACCGTCTTGAATATACATTTCAGCCAAAGTGCTTGGATAAGATACAATAACAAGCTTTTTAAACGCCATTGAATTCAAAAGCACCGTATCACCTGAACATAAATTGCAATCCTTTAACGGAACTATTACAAATTTACTGTTCATAATATACGGATACTGATCGTAGCTTTTAATTATCTTTACATTTGCAGGCAAATTATCATTTTTATACACATCACTTATAATGAGCAATGAATATTTTGAAATATTTGTCCATTCACTTATTATCCAATCATAATCCCTGTTACTACGGCCTATTGACAAAATATAGTTTTCCTCACTCACGCTACTATTCTTAAACTCTTCATACCTATCAGGGGTGCCGAAACCTGTAACTATTATCTTTTTTTCAGGAATATCAAATATCTCAAGAAGCCGCTGTTTATAATTTTCAGAAAGAACATGAATACAATCAAGATACTTTCCTTCCACGCACTTTTTCATTAACTTGAAATATATTTTTCCTATGAATCCTTCCTTTTCTTTATAAGTATAATTTACCGCACAAACAAAATTTGATTTTTTTACATGAAAGATACTACAAAACCAACTATAAATAAGCGCATAAAACTGTTGCCAGCCAATAATAACATCGTATTTTTTTCGTTTTATAAATACCCCAAATGGTACTAAAAAATATTTGAAATATCTTTTTAAATCAAATAATTTTTTACTCTTCCCTGGTTTATTGCATAACGACGAAATAATTTTAAAATCTTTTCCTGTAGCAACACCCATGCCGTCTTTGAAATCGATGATTTCATCAGGTTCACAATCTGCAAGGATAACATTTTTTTTCATAAATGTAGCTTTTACTCCCCCAGCTGTCCCTTTATATCTTCATCAACGATCTCTTCGCCGGACTTGGTGGCGAGCTGCTGCTTGCTTGCCGCAGATAAGCCGTCGTTTATAGCAGCGTTCATATCGCAAGTAGAGAGCGCGTCAAGCTGTTCCTTTGTCACCTTGCCGTCGCGCAAATCGCGCACGATTTTGAGTTCGTACATACTGTACTTCTTCTTTTTGAAAAAGCGCAAAAACTTGTGCACAAAAACCCACCACAGCGGCTTCCAGATATACTTGTGCATGGCGGGCGACACCGAACCTATCATCCAGCAGTTCCGATCGCAGCAGCGCACCTTTTTGCGCACGTTCTCCGCCTCGGGACTGTTCCAAAGTTCGTCCCACGTCTGCGTGTTGAGGTTGCCCATGACCTCCTTATCCTTTGTACCGTTGCAAGGCATAACGTCGCCATAGGGATCGATGAAGAAAGTATCGAAACTCATATCGCAGGGCAGAAGGCGCTTTTGTCCGTATATATAGTTGATGAGTCCGTGATTGAAGTAGGCGCGGAACCACTTCTTGGGGCTGTTGGAATTGAGAAGCTCGTTTATGAGATTTTCAAAATTCTGTGCGACCATGGGACGATCGTGTATTATGTTCTTTGCCTCGACGAAATAGAAGCTGTTGTGCAGCGAGGCCGTGGCAAACTCCATATTCATCTGATTTGACAGCAGATACAAAGGGACGAGGTCGGGCGCGTTCTTGTCCTGAACGGTCATGCCGAAGCCGACGTCCTTCATGCCCATCTCCACCAACTTCTTGAGAGTGGTATATCCGCGGTTGAATCCGTCCTGCAGGCCTCTGATCTCGTTATTCGTCTGCTCGAGCCCTTCAATGGAAATTCTTATGCCGATATTAGGAAATTCCTTGCACAAATCTATTATCCTGTCCGTGAAGAAGCCGTTTGTGGAGATGACAATGCGGTCGCTCTTTTTATACAGCTCGCGCACTATTTCCTTCAGATCCTGACGGATAAAAGGTTCGCCGCCCGTAATGTTTGTGAAGTACATTTTGGGGAGCTTTTTTATTGTATCTATGGAAAGCTCCTCTTCGGGACGGGAGGGCGCCTTATATCTGTTGCACATAGTACAGCGTGCATTGCAGCGGTATGTGACTATTACTGTTCCGTTTAATTTCTTTTCTGCCATATCGTTATCCTCTGTACTGCGCCTGCAGTTCTATCAATTTTTCAATATAACTCTTCCAGTCAAACAAAGTCTTTGCCTTATCGAGCGATGATGCGCACATTGCTTCATACTCCGGATCGGGTAACGCAAACATGTTCTTTAATGCCGCGGCAAGTTGCCGTTCGCCGCTGAAAATGTAGCCGTTGACGCCGTTTTCCACAAGTTCGGGCAATCCGCCATTATCCGAAACTATGAGCGGCTTGCCGAGCGCCATTGCCTCCATTGCGCTGTAGGGGCCGTTTTCGTACCATTCGGAAGGAAGAACGACACACTTCGCTCTGGCAATACTGTCTGTTAGTTCTTTACCCTGTCTGAATCCGCCGAAAGTGACATTCTTCATGTCCTTTGCAAATTCTTTAAGTTCGCCCTCTATGGGGCCCGTTCCTAAAACAAGCAGGGGAATATTTGCCGATTGGGCGGCACATATCAGCGTTTTAACGCCCTTTTCGGGCGAAAGCCTGCCAAAGTACAGGGCATATCCGCCGTCGCCGGCCGTCCTTTCAAAAACCGTTTCGGGAGGAAGAGGATTCCTCATGCAGACTATATCCGATTTTGTAAATTTGCCCTGTTGCAGCTTATTTTTGTAAAATTCCGAAGGGCAGATAAACAGATCGACATCGTTATACCACCCCTTCTTTGCGATATATTTAGCCTCGTATTCCGACAACATGCTCATCAGCCGCGAGCCCTTTATGCACCTGTTTTTAACACAGTTTGAAAAATCGCCGTGCAGACACTTTTCGCAGATGTTGCCGCTGCCGTCCAGCATGGTATATGCCGGGCAGACGGTTATGAGGTCGTGCATTGTCCAAAATATGGGCAAATTTTTATCATATTCCTTTATGGCGTCTATTATCGAAAGCGTTATCTGCTTGTGAACGAGATTGAGTATTACAAGGTCGGGCTTTTCGGCATTCAGAAGCACCTTCATGTTGTTGTACGCCTGCTTTGAGTAAGCGATATGCAGCACCATATTCAGCTTGCTCTTTATGCCGCCGCCGACAGAAGCATTGGAGACGAAATACCCGCTCTGCTCGCAGGGGATATTTTTTTCGTCCTGCATTGCAAAGAATATCACTTCGTGCCCGAGCTTCTTAAAGCCTTCGGCAAGCGTAAAGTAATATCTCTCCGAGCCGCCCTTCATATAGTGAAACTTATTTACAAGCAAAATCTTCATAAACTATCTCTTATAAATTTCTATGGTCTGTTCTACAACGTCGTCCCAGGTGTAGGGCGTTACCATATTTGCGTGCGTGGCGAGATTTAAATTGATTATCTTTTTTATCTGGTGGCGCAGCCTGTCCACGTCGCCGCGGCGGAAGACATAGCAGTCCTCGTTTATCACCTCGGTATTTTCGGGAATATCCGAAACGAGACAGACGTTGCCGTAGGACATGGCCTCAAGAAGGCTCATAGGCATTCCCTCAATATCCGAAGGCAGCACATACAGATAGGCGTTGGAATACAGCTCCTGCAGCTCCTGTCCCTGCACAAAACCCGTCATTATTATACTATCGTCGCCCGCGCACATGGCGCAGATCTTGTTGTAATATTCGTCCGAATGGGACGCGCCGCCCGCGATGACAAGTTTTTTGTCCGTATTTATCTGCCGTTTCACCATCTTCCACGCTTCGATAAGATAGTGCAGTCCCTTTTCGGGCACTATCCTTGCGAGGAAGAGTATGTAATCGTTGAGCCCCAGCCCGTACTTGCTCTTTATTATTTCGGGCTCGTGCAGCTGCGCCGGCTCGATGCCGTTGGGAATAAACTTTGTAGTCCTGTGGTAGGTCTCGCGGAAGTACGTCTTGTTGCTACGGGAGAGCACTATTATCTCGTCCGCGTACCTGACGGCCTTTCTTTCGCCCGCCATCAGAACGCGGGTAGCCAGTCCGCCCCACTTGCCGCGCTGCCAATCGAGGCCGTGAATGGTGACAACTATCTTTGTGCCCGGCCTCTTCTTCTTTTTAGGAAGAAGGTTCAGAAAGAAGCACGGCCCCTCTGCATGATAGTGGACAATGTCTACCTGCCCCTTTTTGAGAAGTTTCCTCACCTTGAGTGTGGCGAAGAACGCATAGACGATGGCATCCAGCGAACGCTTGTTGACGGTGAACACGCTTTCCACCCTGCAGCCCTTATATTGAGTTATTGGGGCATATTCCCTGCGCTTGCGGTTGTAGAGCGTGACTTCGTGCCCCTGCTCCGCCATGCGCGTTGCAAGATTTTCCACCACCACTTCTATACCGCCCTCTCGCGAGGGAACATATTTGTGCCCTATCATCACTATTTTCATCTTAACCGTGTGAACATCGAAAAATATTTGTCTCCGTATATCGGGCGGCAACCGGCGTGTAGCCCCTTTGAGAAATACCGTCAGATACGGAAATTAATCGATAAATATTTTAATTGGGATCTATCGGTAAAATATTTTGTTTTATAAAAAAATGAATGGACATTAAGCCGTTAGGCGGCATATATATCGCAACCAATTAACTACTGTCCCCAAATATAAGCTGTCCTTGACGGCAATTATGAACATGCCTTCGCGGAGCGACATGTACGTACCTTACCAGATTTGCGGCCGGACTTAAAAGTCCCGTTCCCCCACTGATATGCCCGAAACAACGCGGTTTTTACTCTTTTATCGGAAATACAGGCACTCTGCCGATGTCGCTTTTCTGCCAATTATCTATATACCTATTAAATAGAGTATATCATATAGTAGTTATTTTTGCAACAGATTGATTGAAAAAATTCTTTTTTTAATTATTTTACTTCCGGTTTAATTATTGCCAACGTCGATTCCTGACATACGCAGGCAGCTACCCACACTCGAATAGCCGTCAACCGGCATCGGACAAAATATTTTATAAAGCGTAGTCATAATTAATATTGCTCTGCACAGAACGCGACATAAACTAATGGCGGGAGGACTTGTTTGCCCTCCCGCCTTAGTTTAAGTATAACACACTTTATTCAACACCACCCAATATTATAGGATTTCACATCTGCGTATATAAACCGAAAATATTTTTAATTCATAAAACATTTGTTTATGCAGGGTTGACTTTGGGGCGGGAATGTGGTAGTATAGTCATGATATGACGGCGAATGAGAAGGAACGGGAGCGCAAATATTTCAACAAGGCGCATCCCGAAATTGAATACGGAATGATATGCCAGCGCAAGCTCAACAACCCGAAGCGCAAAAAGGGCAAGGACGGACTAATTACATATTATTACGTCACCGAGCAGCGACCGCTTGCGGGCAACTATTATGTAAACGGCAGGGCGTACATTGTTCCTGTCAAGATCGCGCCCGAGCTGTATATACAGCTTACAGAGCAGGACAAAAAGGAGCACAACAATAATCACAAGCACGACAGACGGTATTTAGACATTGAAAGCCACTTTAAACTAAAGGGCGAAATTGACGGGGACGACGGCGAAACTAATCCGTGGGAGTGCGTCGTCTGTCAAAAGACGATAAATTTCGACGACACCATCGCCGCGCATATGGACAGGAAAGCCGTAAAGGACACTTTTTCCAAAGAGGAGCGCAGAATGGTAAAGCTGTTCAAAAACGGCTATCCCCAGCAGGCAATCGCCCGCAGGCTGAAAAAGAGTCAAAGTTACGTTTCCAAGCATCTTGCCAGACTTTTAGAGCGGCTTGACAGGGAAGAACTGGACGACGGCAGCCGCACTTATTCGGACATCGACTTTGAGATTTTGTGGAAGAAGTTTGCCCTGACGCACAAGACGGACGACTTCGGAGACGTAATTTTGGAGACATTCCACTACCTTCTGGGCGCGCAGGTATGGGAAGAATTTTTGATATGGTTCTTCAGCTTTACAGAATACTACCGCTTTGCGCTCAAAGTGCTGTTTACGCTTGACGACTGCCCGTGGGACGACGCGCGCGGGCATATTAACGACCTGCCCTACCGCTATCGGCTCATCTTTGCAGAGCGGCTGGAAAATGAGGCAGACATCTTTGCGCGGCTGTACTACTTTATTGCTAAGGAAGTTTTATACAGGCAACGGCGCTTCCCCCGCCCCGAACAGCAGGCGTATGAGGATATAATTGCGCGCGAGGAAAAGACGGCCAGACGCCTGAATATGACTTGGGAGCAATTCCGCGCCGAGCGGCTCAACAAGTATGTAATTGAAATTCTGGAAAAGCGGACGAGCAAATTTTTAGCCGAAAACAACGTTTATATCTTTGACGAAAATGTCGATATCGACAGGGAGATAACAAAGATTATGACGCGTAAAAGGGGCAAATAAAAATTTTTTTGCTTCTGCGGAATAATTTCGGTGTTTTCGGGTGTATATAAGTGAGAGGGGCAGAATGGCTCTACCCCTATACCTTATATTAATGGTATATTACAAATATCTAAACAGATTTAAAGGGGCGGCGGTTGCTTTAATGCAACCGCCGCCCTTTTACGTGCACAAAAAAGGAGGTAAAACAATAATGAAAGTTACTATCAGACCGCCATAACGGGTATTAACCCACTAATATATGGCAATTAACTGAATTTTAAAACAATAATAAGGAGGAATATAATGATTAATAAATTTAGATTCTATTTAACTTACGCCGATATTATCGGAGAATTTGCCGATGATGAGGCGGGGCAGTTCATAAAGAAGATGTGCCGCTTTATGTTTGCGGACGAGCCGTTGAACGACAACGCTACAGACAGGGCAGGAAGCATTTTAATGCTGATAAGCGAAGAGCTTACGGAGCAAAAAAATGAAAATGTGCCTGCGCGAAAAAATAAATCTTTTGCGTTTTTTAAGGTGTACGCGAATATTTTTTACTCTTTAAAGGATGCGCAGGCGGGACTGCTCATTAAAAGGGTGTGCGACTTTATGTTCGGCGGCAACCGCGTGAAGGACAGGGATTGCAGCAAGATTGACAGCTATTTCAACTTGTTGAAGGGTGAACTGACCAAGAGCAAAAACAAGTCGTCAAACGGCAGAAAAGAGCGGTTTACCCTCGCCAAAATATATAAAGATTTTCCGAACATACAAAAGCCGCTGGACAAGAGCAGCACGCTGTTCACCGACGTCGATTTGCGCGATTTGCACGCATATATAGCCGAACAACCGGGCATTCAGAATATGGAAATGTTCGATATTATGTGTATGTATCTCGACGATTTTACAAGACCACGCAAGGGTGAAAACAAGGAGGTTAAATGACAGTTTTTAAAGAAAATAACAGTGGCGAAATGGACGTATTTGGAAAACAAACCTGTAGCAGGCTAAGAAAATGCAGTAAACGTGCATTTTGCTTCTTCGACATTTGTGTTGGAAATAGCCGCGTGTCAGACGAGGAGCGCGCGCAAATGACGACGGGAGCGTACAATGAGGTACGTGACCGAGAAGTGCGCAAGGGCGACAAAGTATCACGCGATGGATATTATCAACGCGAGGTGAGAATATGAGTACTGCACCCGTGATATTCGATATAGCCTACACTCCCCACCACTTAAAGCGAGGTTCTTCCGCAAAGGATATTGCAAAGCACGCAAAGGAACGCGCCTTTTATACGATGACGGGCGACGGCGACACCATTTACAGATATATGACGCGCGAGGGCAAAATCTGCGGCGAGCATTTGAAGAGGCTGACCGCGTTGGAATACCTACAAAAGTCTACGGGCGTGTTCAACGGCGACGGGATGATTTCAAAGGATGAACTCACCGATATGAAGTTCCGCGCACAGAGCGGCGAGAAAGTAATTTGGCACGGCTTTATCTCCTTTGACGAGGAGCATTCCGAAAAAATCGACACGCCGCAAAAGTGCATTGAGCTTATAAAGCGCACCTTCCGCCCGTTCTTCAAAGAGGCGGGCTTCGAGCCTGAAAATATCGATTTAATGTGCGCGTTGCATTTAGACCGCCCTACCCATTTGCATCTGCACTTTTGCTTTTGGGAGAAGGAGCCGAAGATAAAAAACCAACGCGCGGCGGGATACAAGTACCGAGCCAAAGGCAAGATAAAGTTTGACGCCATCGCCGCCATGACCGAGAGGCTCAACGCCATTGCAATCGGC
>CALVRO010000063.1 GCA_944358655.1 uncultured Clostridia bacterium
AAGCCGCGAACGTAGTAGCTTTCAGATATGAGCGCGTGGCGGTCGCCATAGAGGTCAACGAACTCGTCAAACAGCTTTAATTGCTCGCCCGTCAGCATCGGGCGCAGTTTGTTGTAAATAGCCGTTTCGCGTTGGTCAATGTCGGTGTACTCCTTTGTCCTCGGCGTGGTTATAACCTCGTCTGCGAGGTTGCCGCCAAAAAATGCCTTAATGATTTTGCTTTCCATAAGTCTAACTTCCTTTTCTATATTCAAAAAAGTACGGTTTTAGGCAAGCGGTATTCTCTTATAAAATTAAATTTTTTGTTGTTGGATAAGGCAAATTTTGTTTGTCGCACGCTGTCGCATAAATTTTTGCAACCCTCAAAAATGGCGCATTTTGAGCGATTTTTGCTTAAAAACAGCCCAAAATCGAGGTGTTTTTTCAGCCCGTTGTCCCTTCAAGTCCAACAAGCGGAGCCATTCCGGTGATAATGGCGACGAGGATCCACCTGTTCCCATTCCGAACACAGAAGTTAAGCTCGTCTACGCCGAAAGTACTTGACCATCCAAGGTCCGGGAGGATAGCAAGTTGCCGGATTTCAAAAAAGCGCAATCGCAACCATAAGTTGCGGTTGCGTCTTTTTTTGCAACTTGCTATCCGACACGGGAGGGCGAGCAGGGTGTTTTCAAAATAGCGGACACCCGCTATTTTGCCCTGCGAGGTGAGCCAACCACAAAATATAGTGGTTGGCGGTGTCCGAGCCGCCATGCTTTCACCTTAATGGCGGCGAGAAAGCAAGTTGCCGGATTTCAATCAAAAATGACCGTTTTCAAGCCGAAAACGGTCATTTTTTCTATGTTTTGACCATTCCACCGTCGGCTTCGTATTGGTTGAATTTGCTTAATTTTAATCAAGTTTTATTGTCAGATTTAGCCTATTAAATTGTCGTTTCACTTCATTTTTATAAAAATCGGGCAAGCGTAAGTTTAACTAAAATTAAAGTTTTATTTTCCATTTTGGCACACGTTTTGGTACATGATTTGGTGCATACTTTGGCACATTAGTAGCTGAGTTTCTGCCCTTCGCGTTTTAAAAAGTCGTCTCCCAAATCGGCATAGGTATCGGCGAGTCCTCCGAGCGTATGACCGACGTATTTCTTAATCGCGGCTTCGGCAACACCGCACTCCACGCAACGGGTATAGAAAGTTGTGCGTAAATCATACAGCTTGTGGTTTGGAAGAATACCGTTGAACTTGTGCCGTATTTGCTCCAAACGGTAGAAGGAGAGGTTGTCGCCCTCTTTTACATAATGCGCAAGCATCGGCGTTATGGGTATCTTTTTGAGCTCTACTTTACCATTTTTGCGTTTTGAGTTATTGGCAACTATAAACCCGTTCTCTATGTAAGCCGTCTTATACTCGTTAGGACGAAGTCCAGTGTATAAGCCTATCGCAAACATTTGCTGATATGGTGTGCCCGCTGTCTGTTCTAACAGCTCGCGTTCTTCGTCCTTAGTGAGTGCTTTACCGTGTTCCCTTTCGTGCTTGGTGTGGAATACCATATCCATTGGATTATGCTTCATTACCGTATGCTTGATTGCCGCTTTGAACAGCATATTCAACATACTAAATACGTTTTCTTCAGTTCGTACCTTATCTTCTGCAATCAGCCTGTCTAGAAGCTCCTGACATTTGTCCGCCGTAATAGAAGTCAAAGGTATGTCCCCAAAGTGCGGTAAAACATGATTTTTGTAATTGCTCAGAGTTACGCGATATGTTTCCTCGCAAACCTTTCGCTTGTGGAATTTCTCAAAGTAATAGTTTGCAAACCTGTCGAAGGTGGTGGGCACGCCGTTAATTTCCGCCTGCTGCTTTAAAAGCGGAGTAGGAGTAATCGGCGTTCCAGTCACCTTGGCATATTCCTGTTGTTTTTTAAGCTCGTCGGCGGTGTGCAGCTTTTCAATGAACTTCCGCTTGGCCTCTTCGAGGCTGTTTGAGCATACAACAACGTTATAGCCGTCCCTGCGGTAGCGTATCATATAGTTGTAGTTGTTTCTGCCGCTCCTGCGGCGAAATACATGGGCGTTGCAGCCCGCCGTCCTGAAAGTTTTTCTGAAATTAGTTGGCATCTGTGAAATCTCCTTTTTAGTGAATTTCACGATTCCGACCTTGTTTTCGCTTGCCTTGTCTTGTGTGATTTCCTTGCCGTCGCTACTTCTCACGAGCTCGGAAAGTTTATCTACCGTAATGGTGTTAGCCGCCATTTCCAATAGTGCCTTCTTTTGCTCGTCCGAACACTCGACGGTCGTAATAAAATTAAGAATTTCAATAAGTTTCTCTCGGTTCATTTTCCTCCTGTTGGTTAATTGTGCGTAAAATGTTACCACATTTATTTTTCGATTGCAACAGTTTACGCAAAATTATTTGTTACGTTGTTGATTTTTTTAATAGGGTAGGTCGTCGAATGGCGGCAACTCGTCGTATCTGTCGCCCTGCTCGCGATTGAAGCGGTGCACCTGTTCGGTGTTGGTATTTTTGATGAGCGATTTACTCTCTCCTCGATTTGCGCCGTAGCGGGAAGAAATGCTGTTGTAGAAATCTTCCTGCAAGTCGGAATAGGATGTCAGCCCGCCGCGCTTCTTCCAGAATTCGGTGCTCGAAAGCCGGGGCGCGTCTATTTCGCAGTGATAGCGGTAGAGGGGCTCGTCAAATTCGTCGCGAAGTTGCAATCTGTTGCCGCGCTCGCTCTTTTCCTTGCTAATAACTTTGCTGTGCCATGTTTCGGTTACGGGCAGGTACCAGACGAAGAGATTGCGCCGCACCTTTTCGGTTATGATTGCCGCGCAGATAATGTTCTCGTCGGTTTTCAGAAACCCGATTTTGTTTTCCGCGTAGGCGTAGCACTCGGCAAAGTATTGTCTTATGGCCGCTTCGCTTTTAAAGCCAGCCCAAAATTCCTTATTTCCGCCGAATTGCAGGCACTCTAAAATTGTATTTTTCCCTCGTGGAAACAGTTGAGCGTTCAGCTCGTTCATGGCGTTCTCCCACGCAGAGAGGGTGGTGCCGTTCAGCCGTTTGAGATACTCGACCTTAAACCACTGTTCACAGTCATAAAGATAGTCGTCCACGGCAGAGAGCTTGCCCATTCTGTGCTTGATTACCGAAATGGTTGCGTGTCTGTCCCGCGGAGTTGATTGTTCATCTTCTTCGGGATAGGCATACCAAGTCGGCTTGTCTGTGTAAAATTTTATAGTTTTTACCTCCATAAATTTTTTGCTTAAAGCAGGTGCGCACGGCTGTTCGCCGTGCGCACCTTTCGACTTTTATTTGGTTTTGACAACAGCCCGTGTAGGCTGCTACATATATCCAGCGAATATAAGACAGTAAATATTCCATTTTTCTAAAACTTTGTGCAAATTGCCCAAAAAATTACCTGTATTTAATGTGATAAGCGCCCTGCCGCAAAATTTTTTGCGGTAGGGCGCTTCCTCTAATGTTATGTAGTTAAATCAAGTCAAAGTTAATTTTCAATAACATCGCAAGACATAAAAACTTTTTTCATATATCCAGTGATTGAGAGGCGGTAAATATTCCATTTTAAGAAAAATTTTTTCAAGAGTCCTTTTTGTCGTCTTTACCGTCAAATTCAGGATTGCGAAAAACGGGTTCGGGACCTTCGCCGAAGATGGATATTATCTGTTCGCGTATCGGGCGTGGGTCGTTCTCGTCAATAACAACCACATTTTTATATTTGCGTCGGTAATCTTCATATCTCTTTTCCAGCCTCTCATACAGCCTCGGCAAAAACCTGTCCTCGGCGTATTGCTCTGCCGTAATTCCCAGGCGGCGGGCAATCTTTTCGGCCTCGCGCTGTACCTTATCCACATCGGGGTGAGAGGGAGGAGTTTTCAGTCGTTTCTGTCGAGCATTGATTTTCTCACATACGGCAAGAAAGAGCCATTGCATCTCATCTATGTGCTCGGCAAACTGTAAGCGGTAAGTAACTTGCTGCCATTCGGGTAGCTTACTGAGCCGCACTTCAAATTCGCCGTCTTTTGCCTTGTCGAACGGACGGAGGATAAGATATTGCAGACAGAACTTGCTGTGTTCGCGGTAGCTGTAAAACCATTCGAGTAACGCCTCCTGCAAATCGGGACCGCAGATGCAGCGGAACATATCGAAGAGTATATCCTCGTCGTCATCGGTGCGGTATTTGTCGAGGAATTTTTCCAATTGTCGCTCGGCGTACGCCTCATCATTGGTCTGGTCTTGCCGCTTTATATTCTGCAGCACTATGACCTCTCTGATTTTCGCCAGCCGCTTGGAAACGTAGCTCTGCGTCTTGCCCAAAAACTTGGCTATAACTTCCTGTTTCTTGCGCTCTAAATAATACATTCGGAAGATGACCTTGTCGTCGCCGTGGAATAGGGTAATCATTCGCTGTAAGTCTGCCTGCTCTTCGTATATATGAAGATGGGCATCAATCTTCTTATTCGGCAAATCTTCGGGTTTCTGCGGACGGAATACATGGTTGCGCGGCGAGAGTTTTGTATGCGCCGCGTCGTGATACTTTGTCCTGCGTTCAAGATTGTAGTACTCGCTGTCCATCTCCACGAGCTTATCAAAGAGCTTTCTGTTCAGTTCGTCGTAGGTGAGATGCCCGTCGGCGTCGTAGTAGTAATACATAAAAGTTCTTTGCTTACTGCCGGGCTGTCTTTGCGCGTTGAGTTTATAGGCTCTGTTCTCAGACATACAACTACCTCCTTGTTACGCCTTCATTATATCATAGAATATATGACAGATATAGACATATATCAAAAAATAATTTAAAAAATTTTTCAAGTTAGAGATTTGATGCCTAATCAGCGATAGACCCCCATATATGTCGCAACTATTGTATAAAAATCAATGCCTAATCAAGGAAAAAAATTTGAAGTGGGACAAATGTGGTATTAAAACCAATGCCTAAGCAGGATAAGGGCGGAGGTATAATCCTCCGTCGAAAGTGCTCGCGGGCAGGCTTCAAAATATAGCGGCGGGGCGGCAAATTTTGCCGCCCCGCCGCTTATCTTTATTCGTCCGCCGCCCGCTTTCCCCAAGCGGGAAACCCGCCTTAGGTTTGTTCGATTGTAGTAGTTATCGGGTAAAAGCATATACAAGGAGTGTTGCAGGAGCCTGTCTCACAGGTTTTTCCCCTGCATAAGCCAAATATTTTTAAGCGGTCGGGCGGCGGCCGCTTTATTTTTACCTGCTAAGAAGGGCGAATTTTTGTTCCTTTGCTTTGTTTAAAAGTGCAAACTAAGCGCATTTTTCCTGAAATTAAGCATAAATTTCTACCGCTTTGGAAATCTGCGCTCAACAAAAGTCGTTCAGAATGTGCTACACTTTCAGTAGTTGCAACAGGTGTAGCATTTCCCCGATTCGGCGCGGACGCGTGTCGGGAAACAGTGCGGGAGGGGCGAAACCTAAAAAATCAAAAGGAGATATAGAGCGCTTTATGAAAATCAAAAATGAACAAGAGTTATGTTTTGTTGCGCATGTACGACGGATTGCGCGAGGGCGACGGGATAAGGCTTACCGAGTGGTGTGCGGAGTATAAACTTTCGGTGGCGACGTTCCGCAGGTATATCGCCTTCCTCCGCGGGTATTTTATCGGCACGACAGGCCATGAAATAGTTTACGATTCTGTCAGCGGGTTATATGTGCTCAGGAATAAATGTTAATTTGGGTTATACTTGACAATTTTGGTGTTAATTGTAAAAATTTGTAAATTTCTCAAAAAATTTTCCTGCCATTATCAATTACTGATACACCCGTTTGCTATAATATGGTCGTACATATAAGGCATTATCTTATACAACTCGGAAAAATACCTGCAAAGATAAATAACTCGGAAGAGGCATTTAAATATTTTAATATAGATGTCAAAGGCAGACATACTGCCCTGGGTGATGCGGTTGCAACCGCCGAGTTGTATAACAAGTTGCTGAAAATAGGCGTTTAAGTAATAACAATGGAATATTTGACATTATAAAGCGAGGCTCAATATGAAAAAAATATTTTTGCAGCCGGTGACGGCGGATGAGGAAGTGATAGTGCAGTTTACCGAAAGGACGATGGTCGATAAGGGGCTGTTCGTAACGGTGCCCAACGGCTATATCGCCTATGCGTTCATCGACGAAAAGCCGCAGTTCAGGCTGGAGCCGTGCGAGCAAAAGCGCATGGTCGATTACGGAAAGGATATATTAGGGCATCGGTGCCGCATAGCCTTTATCCGCACCAAGCCGCTGCCCGCTGTAAAGTGGGGATTCGGAAACGTTCACGTCAACAACGAGCGCCTCAAGGAAGCCTACCGCGCCGGCGCAAACGGGCAGTGCAATGCAGAACTCGTTCAGCCCACAAAGCTGATAGCCTACTTTACCGACGATGAGGACATAACCGTGGAGAGGCTGCGCGAGCGCATCCTGCCGATAATAAAAAACTTGGGCGAATCTATACTCGGAAATTTCTTTGCAAACACTGACATTTCGGTGTTCGAAATTTCGGCGCACGCCGCCGCTTTTCGTGAAAAGTTGTTCAAGAGCCTCAAAGGAGAGACGGCCTTTGGGGGTATGGGATTGGAGCTTAAGGACATTAGTGCCAACATATATGTCAACGAAGAGGATGTCGAGCTCATTCGTTTCCGCATAAACGCGCCGGAAAAGAAGGACGATAAGGTGAGCGAGGAACTTTTAAGGGAGCAAAAGAGATTTGCAGCCGACTTTTCTCGGAAGATGGACAAGAAGTTTGAGCAGGTGCGAAAGCTGGTAGAGTCAAAGTCGAAGGATACACCCGATATAGCCGAGCAGATACGCTCCATGCGGGAGGAATTAGCAGCGGAGCTTTCCGAACAACTTGGTGACAAAATGCGGGAGTTGCAGGATTCCCTTGCCGAAAAAAAGGAAGGTGAAGCGGATGAGGCGCTGAGGAAGGTGCAAGAGAATTTAGCCGCAGATCTTTCTCGGAAGATGGATGAAAAGTTTGAACGGTTGCGAAAGTTGGCGGAGACAAAATCGAGCGCAGGTTCTGATTTTTCAGAGCAGATACGCTCCATGCGTGAAGAATTGGCAGCGGAGCTTTCCGAACAGATTGGTGGCAAAATGCGGGAGTTGCAGGATTCCCTTGCCGAAAAGAAGGCAGGCGAAGCGGATGAGGCGTTGAGGAAGGCGCAAGAGAATTTAGCCGCAGATCTTTCTCGGAAGATGGATGAAAAGTTTGAACGGTTGCGAAAGTTGGCGGAGACAAAATCGAGCGCAGGTTCTGATTTTTCAGAGCAGATACGCTCCATGCGTGAAGAATTGGCAGCGGAGCTTTCCGAACAGATTGGTGGCAAAATGCGGGAGTTGCAGGATTCCCTTGCCGAAAAGAAGGCAGGCGAAGCGGATGAGGCGTTGAGGAAGGCGCAAGAGAATTTAGCCGCAGATCTTTCTCGGAAGATGGATGAGAAGTTTGAACAGTTGCGAAAGTTGGCGGAGACAAAACCGAGCGCAGGTTCTGATTTTTCAGAGCAGATACGCTCCATGCGTGAAGAATTGGCGGCAGAGCTTTCCGAACGGTTTGGCAAAAAAATGCAGGAGATGCAGGAAACTATTGCCGACAACCTGGACGAGCGGCTGCAGGAGTTTTTGCCACTGAAAGAGCGAGCGGGGGAGGAGTATTTAAAGACGCTGAAAGTGACGGCGGGTTTTCTTATCGAACACGCATGCGACGAGGAGGGATTGGTGCCTGCCGCGGCGATGCTGTATACGAATATTGAGGAAAACCTAATCAAAAAATTCCGGCTTCGCTACGAGAATAAGAAATTTACAATGGACTACGATTATTACCGTTCGCTTACAGAGGATGCTCCCGGGCTTTTGAGTAAGTACGATGCACTTTCCCCTACGGTATTGAGTGAAGACGGACGCGGCGATCCCGCAACCGTGGAAATGCCGCCGCAGGTGCGTTTTTATGAGGCAGGGATGAGCGTATCCGATTCGCTGACGGCAAGGGATTATTGGTGTTTTCTGAATAAATTGAGACATAAGTCGCCCGAAAACGATTCGTTTTTGCGCAGGAAGTTTTTGAACTTCGCGCAGGAGAAAAAATATCTGGCATCGGCACTTGAATTCTTTAGGGCACAAGGACTGTATACAGGAAAATAACAGGGAGATAAATTCATGTTTAATAAAAAGTACACACCGTCGGTAAAGAACAACAACGCAAAGAGGGAGGAGTTCTTAAACGAACTTAAAGCCTTCATATATAAGCTGGAAAAGGGCAAGTATCACCCCGGGCTCGACGGCGAAAGGGTTGCCGCCGTGACCGAAAGACTGAATGAACTTGCGGACGAGTTGGCCTCCTCGATAGGCACGGGTGAGGAGAACATAGGCCTGCTTGCCGAGGACGGCTTAAAACAGCTCAAGATCCTGAGGAAGGAGGCGGACGACTCCGTCACCCACCGCTTTGAAGAGGCGGCGGAGGAGCTTGGCTACACCCTCGGCCTGTGGAAGGACGTTCTGGACGGCGACGCCGTGCTGGAAACGCCCGAAGACATAACAATGGCAAAGGTCAGCCGCAGCAGGAAAAAGCTCAACGCCCGCCTCGCCGAACTGGAGGAGGTGAAGAAGAGCTTCACCCAAAACGACAGGCGTCTGGAGGGCGAGATAGCGGGACTGGAAAAGGATCTCGCCGAATACGAGGGCGCCATGCTCAGAGAGGAGAATGAGCGCAAGATAAACGATCTGTACAGGCAGATAAAGGCCGTAAAGAGCAAGGCGGACATGCTCACCGTCCGCCACAACAACTATTCGGCTTGCTACAATCTTTTGGATGTGATCTACGCCAACGCGCGCGAGATACTGCAGGCCACCGACTACGCCGCCGAAGAGATAGCCAAGGCCAAGGTGCTTTTGGATGTCGAAAAGCTCAAAAAAGTTGTCGTCGATCCGGATAGGGCCATTGCAATATTGAAGCGCATGGATGCGGACATAAAGCAGATATCCGTAAAGACGTCCGCTCTGGACAGCAGGGTATTCGGGCTGGACAGCGGCTCCGCCGAAGTCAACCAAAGCGCGCTGGCGTACAAGGAAGAGCTCATGCGCAAACAGCGCGAAAAACAAAATTTAGAGGCCGCCGAAAAGGCGGGAAACATAACAGAAAAAAAGACGGAGGATAAGACAGATGGCATTCTTTAAGACAAAACAGGAAAAGGAAATTATTGCGCAGATGGAGAGAGACGAGCAGATGCAGGTTTTCGCCGACCAGATAGCCGAGCTCAAGGGCAAGCGCGAAGAGTACGCCAAGATAGCGGCGGAAGCCGAAGTCAACGGCGACGAGGGCACATACGACATAGCCGTCAACGCGCTCATCGATTTAAACGATTCCATAAGCGGGCTGATGCAGGCCAAGGCGAATTTCGATATAATCAACGTCTCCAACTCCATAGCCTCAAGCATGGCTATGGCGCTCAACGCCCTCGATAACATGGCCAACGGCAAGGCAAACCTGCCCGATATCCGCAGGATACAAAAGGTCAACGCCAAAGTCAGCAAATACATGCGCGAAGTAAAGATTTCGCAAAAGTCGATGGCGGGCGCTATGAAACGTTCCAACCCTGCAAACAAGGCGCGCAGCGATGCCGAAATTGCCGCCGTCCGTCCCATGATAGATGCGGCAAGGGCAAAGATGACGGGCATGGATATGCCTGCTTCGGCGGGCATAGACCTCTCTGCGGAGATAGAGGCCGAAAAGAGGAAGCTCATTTAATATCATGGATATTCAGAGCTTAAAGGATGCCTGCAACGGCGAGTATGCGCAGGCGTTGGATATAATGGAGCGGGGCGGCGAAGCAAAACAGGCCGCCCGCCTCCTTTTGGATGCCGCAGGCCACCTGGCGGATATAGCCGCGGCCGACTTTTCGCTGCGCGCGGAGTGCACGGCAAAGGCCGGAAAACTGCTTGCCGAGGCGAGAAAATTGCGCAATGGTGCGGATATATGTGCCGTCTACCGCGCTCTCACCGGGCAGGAGCTTAAAATAAAAACACCTCCCGAACCGCAGAAAATTGAAGAGGAGGAGACCGCTGCGGAAGAGGTGCAGTCTGCCTCTACAGAAGAGGTGCAGTCTGCCGCGGAGGAGCGGACGGCGGAGCGCGCCGAAGTGCCCGAAAAACCCGCGGCCGACGACGGCGGCTTTTATAAGGCCGCCAAAGATAATGCAGCCGAACAAGAGGAAGAGGACATCGAACCTTCGGACGGCGACGGTATTTTCTATGAGGAGGAAGAGGGCACCCCCTCTCTTGACGAACTGAAAAATCTGATGCGCTCGGGCAGGCGGGGCAAAAATTACGGCAGGGAGGACACCTCCGGCTGCCGCTTCGCATGGGACGACCTGCCGCAGATCTCCTTCGACGACGTCGCGGGGCTTGAGGACGTAAAGGAGACGGTCATGCGCAAGGTGCTGCTGCCCCTCAAAAACCCCGAACTTTACGAAGGTTACGTTAAAAAGAACGGAGGCGGGCTCTTATTATACGGCCCTCCCGGCACGGGCAAGACGATGATAGCCGCCGCCATCGCACACGAGATAGGCGCAAAGTTTTGCTCGCTCGGGCCGTCCGACCTCGTTATGCAGGGCGTGGGCAATTCAGAAAAGGCGTGCGTGCAGCTCTTTAAGGAGGCGCGCGGCTTCCCCTGCGCCGTTCTCTTTTTCGATGAAATGGAGTCCATCTGTCCCGCCAGCACTCACGCGCAGGGCGCAAGGCAATTAAGGAGCGAGCTTCTGCGGCAGATACAGGGTATGCAGTCCTACGGCGAGCAGAACGATAAGATACTCTTCCTAATCGCCGCCACAAACAAGCCGTGGGATATCGATCCCGCCTTCGTCCGCCCCGGCAGATTCGGCACGCGCATATATGTGGGGCTGCCCGATTCGCCCGCCCGCAAATATATGCTGGAAAAGCGTATCGCAAAGATAATGCAGACGGGCAAGGTGCTGATAGGCGGCATAAATTACGACAGTATCGTTGAAAAGACCGAAGGTTTCAACGGCGCGGACATGTCGAACCTTCTGGACGAGGTGCAGGAGCTCTCCGCCCTCCGCGGCGCAAAGACGGGCGTAAAGGAGATCCTGCAGGAGGATTTTGATAACGCCTTAAAAAAGATAACCACCTCCGTCCAGCCTAAGGACATGCAAAAACTCCGCGAATGGAGAGAGCAGAACGGGTGAAGTAATTGCAACATAGAGAAGTTATCTGCAACCAATTAAATTGAGAGTAAAAACAATATTGATATGAGCACAAGAAATATCTGTAACATCTGCGGGGCGAATTATGAATATAGGGACGGCAAATGGCGTTGTCCCGCATGCGGGGCGTATAAGCCCGAGGAGCTTTCAAACGAAGAGGAGACGCTCCTTTATAATGCTGCCCAAAAACTGAGGTTGAGCGCCTTCGACGACGCCGAGGAACTATACCGCGACATAACCGTTCAGTATCCCAAAAACAGCCGCGGGTATTGGGGGTTGGTGCTTGCGAAATACGGCATTAAGTACGAAAAAGATTACGACGGTAAGATGATTCCTTCGTGCTACGCGACAAGCTATGAAGGGGTTAAAGACGACAATAACTATAAAAAAGCGCTTGATTTAGCCGACAAAGACAATAAAAAATACTATCAGGATCAAGCAGAAAAAATTGACAAAGTGCGCAGTGAGTGGATAGAGATAGCCGATCACGAAGAGCCTTACGACGTGTTCATATCCTACAAGGATTCGGATAAAGAAAACGGCACGGAGCGCACTCAGGACAGTTACGATGCCGGCGAGTTGTATTCATTCCTTAAGGACAAGGGTTACCGCGTATTTTTCAGCCGCGAATCGCTCAGGGGAAAAGAGGGAGAAAAGTACGAGCCGTTCATATTCAACGCGCTCAATACGGCGCAAGTGATGATAGTTTACGGAACAAAGCCCGAGTATATCGAGTCGACTTGGGTAAAAAACGAGTGGATGCGCTACTATAAGCGCATACTGAGGGGTGAAAAGCAAAAAAACTCATTGATTTTGGCGTATAAGGGATTCAATCCGTCCGGTCTTACCAAACCGCTGAGCGGTATTCAGGGATTCGACATGGGGCGCGCCGCCATAGGCTTCGGTGACATCGAGGTAAAGGTTGCCGATATAATAAACAGTGCGTATAAGTCGCAGAAGATAAAGCGTAGAACGGTCAAGGCGCGCAAAGCGAAGGCCGCGGAAAAGCTTAAAAGGGTTGAAACGGTAGAGGTGGGCAAAGTCGCCGCAAAGGGGCGCATAAGCAGGGAAAATATCAACCGCCGCTCCATAGGCGGCAAAGAGTACAAACTTTCGGCAAGTGCCGAAAAAAACCTCAACATTGCAGATAAATACCTTGCCCAAGGAATATTCGACGAAGCGGAGAAATGGTATAACGGAATTTTACAAGGCTCGCCGCGCAACGGTCGCGCCCTTGTGGGTAAATTGCTTGTCGTGACTCAGTCAACAGATCTTACCGACTTCGAAAATGGCGGCGCGGGAAGATTGCGTGAGGTATCCTTAATAGACAATGTTCTCGCCTGTGCCGAAAAGGAAAGTGCCGAAAAGATACTCTCCGCGCTGTGCCGCGAAGTCGCTTGTTGTTTTTTGAGCGACAACATTCAGCGCGCAAAGCAGATAGTTTCCGCCATCAAAGATTACGACAGCCCCGCCGTGGCCGATATGCGCGTCGGTCTTTTGGACAGCGGTCTGAATATATTGGGGAAAGACAGTGATAGTGCAAAATATTTTATTGATATATACCTTACTTTTGAAGAGGAGGACAAAAAATATGTAAACGGCCTGCACAAGGCGGCTCAAAGGGCTATTTCCAACGGCGATTTTGATACGGCCGGATATTATCTCAATACGCTTAAAAGCGTCGATCCTTCATCGTTTGATACGCAGATATGCCTTATCGAGGCGGAATACAAAGTAAAAACGGTGGACGAAGTGGTAAACCGCATCGAAAGCGAAAGGGCATACGGCAGGGCGGAGATGATCGTCGCCCTTCTCGATAAGCCGTCCGCCGAAAAATGGCTGGGAATATGCCTCGACGAAGCCGAATACCTTATCGATGACGAAAGATTTGTCGGCGCGCAGAGGTGGATAGAGGTTAGTGCAAAATATAACTTCGATTCAAAGGAAGAGAAGCTGAAAACTCTGCTCGAAAAGTGTATAAGGCGCGCTTCGGAAAAGTCGGCGGAGTGCTTCGAAAGCATACTCAACTTTGTTGCCGACGGCAATGACAATGTTTATGTAAAAAATGCAATGAACTTTGCCGAGACGGCAAGATCTAACGGTAGTTTTTCCTGCGCAAAGTCGATTTACGGAAAGATAATGGCCGTATTGCCCGACTGCATACCCGCCGTGTACGGCAGATTTTATGCCGACATAGGCTGCGCAAGCGAAAGAGGGCTGACTGAAAAGATAGGAAATATTACCGACTGGACTTGCTTTGAAGATGTTCTGTCCGTTCAGACGGAGGACGCGGACGACCTGTTCTGGATAAAAAGACTTGCCTCGGCCTGTATCGATAATGTAAAGAAATACAAAAAATCGTCAAACAAGGCCGTGTTTGGCGTATTTGAAAAGTTGCTTTCGTACATTCCCGAAAAAAGCAACGACGAAATGCTTGCGCTCCTCGCCGATATGGCTGCGTTCTGTGTGGAAGATGGGCTATTCGTTGAAGCGGCGAGATATTACGGCATGTATATATCCGAAGATCCCGATTGCGCCGCGGCACATTGGGGCGCTTTGCTTGCAAAGCTGAGATGCAGCAACGAGGAAGAACTTGCCCGTCAGCCCGTGCCCATAGGCGACGAGGAGGAGTTTAAAGCCGCTCAGGTGTGTGCCGCAGAAAACGAGGATCTGCTAAATCACTATATAACTGTGCATGGCCGGCAGATGAATATAATCAAGGCCGCCCAAAAGCGCAGGCGTATTATCAGGATCTCCGCCATTGCAAGCGCCTGCGTGGTGGTTGCGGGCGCTGCGCTCGGCGGGTGGTTTACATATTATAACAGCCAGAACAGGCTCATATATAACCTCACGGACGAAGGATATACCGTGTCCGCGGGTAAATTTTATAAGGCAGAGAGCCTTGTGATACCCGATGAGTACGAAGGCCGGGCCGTAGTGGCCGTTGCCGATAACGCCTTTTCGGGGCACGGCGAAATTGAAAGCGTTGTATTGCCCGAAAGCCTTACAAGCATAGGCGACGGGGCGTTTTCGGGCTGCACAAATCTCTCCTCGGTCTCTGTTGCGGAGCAGAGCGTCCGCACCGCCGCGGAGTATTACGCAGACGGAGGCGAACTTGAATATGTCGGCGACGGCGCCTTTGACGGCTGCGCCGTGCTTGAAGAGTTTTCCTTTGAATACGGCCTCGAATATATCGGCGACAGAGCATTTGCGGGGACGGCCTTCACGCAGGTTTCGCTGCCGGCAACCGTTGAATATGTGGGCGGCGAAGCGTTCTCCGGGTGCGAAAGGTTAAACAGCATCATCGTCGGCGACCGCGACGAAGTGCCCGTATCCTGGGCGGAAAACTGGCGGGACGGCTGCAATGCCTCCGTCGATTTCCGCCTGCGCGTGGTGTTCGATTATAACGGTGCGACGGACGGCGATTACATTGCCGAAAGCTATGTTTCTTATAACGGCGAATTTGATTTTGTCGTGCCCGAACGCAGAGGGTATGCGTTTGACGGCTGGTTCCGCGGCGATACGCGCCTCACGGATGCGAAGGGCGCCTCCCTTTCGGCATGGCAGTTCAACGACGGGGGAATTATCACCGCGCATTGGGCGCCCAATATCAACAGCGTAGTTTTCAATGCCAACGGCGGCGAAGGCGATATGCCCGCGCAGAAAATAGCGACCGATGAAAGCGCGCAACTTTCCGCAAACACGTTTACGCGCAAGGGTTACACCTTCGCCGGCTGGGCGGAAAATGCGACCGGAAGCGTCGTCTATGCGGACGGGGCGGAATATGCAATGGGCGCGGAGAGCTCTTACGAGCTGTTCGCGGTTTGGTCTGCCAACCGCAACAAGGTAGTATTCGACGGAAATGGCGCAACAAGCGGAGGGACGGATACACAGTACATATATACCGGTTCTTCCGCTTCGCTAACCGATAACGGGTTTAAAAGGGACGGATACGATTTTGTGGGGTGGAGCACCGCGCTCGACGGCCGCGTTGAGTATTCCGACGGGCAGAATTACATCATGGGCACAGAGTCAAGTTATACTCTGTATGCCGTTTGGGAACCGCACGAGTATTCTATAGATTATCAACTAAACGGCGGCAGCGTGAATGGCATTAATCCCGTAATATATTCGATCGAGAGCGATGATATCATTCTCTTGGTACCTACGCGCGCGGGTTATACGTTTATCGGTTGGACGGGAACCGACATTGCCGAACCGCAGCTTTCGGTAATAATACCAAAGGGAAGTTTCGGCAATCGTACATATACGGCGGTTTGGAGTGCAAACACTAACAAGGTATATTTCAATGCCAACGGCGGCGAGGGGGAAATGTCCGCGCAGGAGATAAAAACGGATATTACCGCACCTCTTACGGCAAATGTATTTACGCGCGCGGGATATGCCTTTGCAGGGTGGGCGATCGAGCGAAACGGCGATGTGGTTTATGCGGACAAGGCCAATTATACAATGGGTACGGCGGGCGAATATACGCTGTATGCCGTTTGGAGTGTTATTGAATATACTATTTCCTATGATTTAGGCGGCGGCCGCTTAGAGGGCGTTAACCCGGCAGTATATACCGTTGAGAGTGCTTTTGCTTTAACAAATCCCGTAAGGGCAGGTTATACGTTTGCAGGCTGGACGGGTACAGGCTTGGAAAAACCGTTGCTTTTCGTCAGCGTCGTGCAGGGCAATGTAGGCAATCGTGAATATAAGGCCGTCTGGGAAGCGAAAACCAATAAAGTTATCTTCCACGCCAACGGCGGTGCGGGAGAAATGCCTGCGCAGGGAATTAAGACGGATGAAGCGACGGCGCTCTCGGCTAATCTGTTTACGCGCAGCGGATATTCCTTTATCGGCTGGGCGACGAGTGAAAACGGCGAAGTTGCATTTGCAAATTGTGCAAATTATACGATGGGTGCAGATAGTGAGTATCACCTTTATGCCGTTTGGACACCCAATCTGAACGAAGTGTGCTTTGATGGTAACGGTGCAGACGGCGGTGAAATGGAGCCCCTCTCTGTGTATACGGATTCAAGCGAAATTTTGCCCGAAAACGAGTTTACGAGAACGGGATATACTTTCCTCGGCTGGGCAACGGAATCGGGCGGTGGCGTTGTTTATGAGGACGGCGCAACGTATTCCATGGGGGTGCAATCTTCGTATACGCTCTATGCGGTTTGGGAAGCCAATAAATATATCGTTACTTTAGAAAATGATAATGGACAGGAAGCAATTGAAGTCACTTTTATATTTGGTGAAAAATATACAATTAAAGTGCCGGAAAAACAAGGTTATGACTTTATGGGGTATTATGATAATGAAGGTATTCAGTACACAGATAAGAATGGAAACAGTCTTGCAATATGGTCAGATACTTGTGAACTAACATTGTACGCAAAGTATACGCCGAGATTAAATGTGGTCATGTTTAATGGCAATGGTGGTAGTGGAGAGATGACAAATATCACAGGGTATTCTGATAGTAAAGTACGTTTACCTAAAAATAAGTTTAAATTTGAAGGTCATGAATTTGTCGGGTGGAGCAATACTTTAGACGGCGAAGTATTATATTTTGATTGCGATTTATATGGTGTAGGTACAGACAGTAGCTATATTTTATACGCAATCTGGAAAGACTTTTCAGATTATATCCCTATATCTACTACGGAGGATTTAAAAAATATAAAGAATGATTTAAGCGGAAAATATTATTTGACTTGTGACATTAATATGGCAGGTGAACAATGGTCGTCAATAGGAACAATGGAAACTCCGTTTAATGGTGAACTTGATGGAAATGGTCATGTTATATATAATTTAAATCAAATTGATAATTCACGAATCTATTATCATTTTGAACATTCTGCAAATGCGTCAATTACCAACTATTATGCTGTTGGATTATTCGGGGTTAATAGCGGGGTAATACGAAATCTGACATTGCTTAATGTTTCACTTAATATTACTTGCGATGGGTATGAAACGGGAATTTATAGGTATTCATATTATGGTGGAGCACTATGTGGAAGAAATATCGGAATGATTGAAGATTGTTATATTCAGGGAACGATACATGCAATAGGCAACGTGTCAAATAACAAATATATCGGTGGCGTCGCAGGGTATTTACAAAGTGATGGGATTATTAAAAATACATTAGTACATGTTTCTTTTGATACTCAAACTACGTCAGGATTAAATATTGGTACGGTTGCTTATTGCGCTAAAAATGATTTAATAGTAAATAGTGGAGATAATGTTGCATCTGTTTGGGCAAATAGCGCTTATGTGCATTACATGATTTCGGAAGGAATAGATATTTATCAGAAAATAAACGGACATTCCGAGGTAACTTTGTATCATAATGTTTATGACAAAATCGGTTATACATTTTTAGGCTGGGCTCTTTCTGATGGGGGAGAGAAAATATATGATGCAGAAGATAGGGTAGTATTAGAACAAGGACAAACACAAATTACATTATATTCTGTATGGACTCCGCATGAAATAATATTTGATTCCAATGGTGGCAGCGGAACTATGTCTAATCTGATTGTTGAGCCTAATGCAAATATTGATGTGCCTGTTTGTAAGTTTAATCCCCCTGAAGGTATGTATTTTGTCGGGTGGGCAATATCGGCAGATGGTGAGGCGATATATTTTGTCGGACAACAAGTTTCTATGCCTGATGAGAATATTTTTACAGTAACGCTATACGCTGTTTGGGCAGCGATAGAATAAAAAATAATTTTTTCGGAGGTTTCAAAAATGGACGCATTAAGACAAAATTTATGGAAAATGCTGGACAGTATTGGTAGAGAACTAGACTTGAATGTTGGAGAAACAGGAGTTTCCAATGGTCAATGGATTATTGTTCAAGACAATAGAATAACTTTATCTATTTTTGGACGCGAAAAAGAAGGGGAGGAAGCAATTAAGAAAATAAAAAGTTATTTAAAGGAAAATGGAATTGAAAGCGGCTTAGAAAAGTCGAAAAATGACAAAATATTTAATTTTATTCTTAAATTTTAAAAAGTGAATTATGAACAATCAACCTACAATCGAAGCATTCAACAGTTTTTATCGGCAGGGCATGGAGCAGTACAACGCGGGCGACCTTGCCGGGGCAAGGAGTTCTCTTTTAAAGGCGGCGGAGCTCGCAAATAAAATCTCCGTCGGGGCGGGCTCTTACGACGTGCGCATGGAATACCACCGTCAGGCGGCAAAACTGCTCGATTTTATAAAGGGCCCCTGCACGCATCCCGCGCCCAAAGTCCCTGCCGCCAAAGAGGAGGAGAGCGCGCCCGAAATCAAGCCCGAAAAGGGCGGTGCCATCACCTTTGCCGACGTGGCCGGCCTTCAGGACGTAAAGGATCAGATCCGCTATAAGGTGCTGGAGCCTTTAAAAAATCCCGAGCTCGCCGCCGTGTATAAGATAGAGCCGGGGGCCAAGATCCTGCTCTACGGCCCTCCAGGCACGGGCAAGACGTTTATCGCCCGCGCGATAGCGGGGGAGGTGGACGCGGCCTTCTACGCCGTCAACTGCCAGGATCTCATCTCCAAGTACATGGGCGACAGCAGCAAGAAGCTGGACGCGCTGTTTGAAAAGGCGCAGGACAACGAACGTGCCATAATATTCTTTGATGAATTCGATTCTGTGGCGAGCAGGCGCGGCGACGGCTCGGACGGAGTGGACGCCGAAATGGCGCGCTTTGTGGCCACATTCCTCACCAAGGTGGACGGCTTTAAAAAGAGCAAAACGAACAAGATGCTGCTGCTCATCGCCGCCACCAACCGTCCGTGGGCGCTCGATCCCGCAATGCTGCGCGGCGGACGCCTTGATACGCACATATATGTGGGCGTACCCGATTTGGCGGCGCGCAAATTTTTGGTCAATAAGGTGCTAAAGGGCCTGCCTTTGGAGGACGATGTAGACCTTGCCAAACTTGCCGACGCGCTCGAAGGTTACGGCGGCGGCGACATAACCGCCATCTGCGAAAAGATAAAGCTCAACGCCTATATGCGTTCGCTAAAGGCGGGCTCCGCGCAGAAGATTTCGCGCGAGGACTGCAACAGTGTACTTATAAATTCGCACAACATGATAACGCCCGCCGACCTTGCAAAGTTCCAAAAGTTCCGCTCGGGACAATCCATAGGCTGATTTGCCTTTGCACATAAAGTGAATTGAATGATTCTTATTAAAGTTAAATGCCCTGTTTCGTCATGAAACGGGGCTTTGACGCTATAAATTAAAATAATGCCGCAAAGGGCAGCTGCCATTTGCGGCATTTGGTGGTTTAACGGACAGAAAGGTTATACGCGCAGTATATTTGCGCGGGCGATAATCAAATCTGCCAGAGTCGCCTTTAACTTACCGGGCAGATAGCTATCTTTGCACATCAAAACATAGGTATCTTCAAGCGATACCACGTCGGAAATTATCTTCTCGGCCGCCGCGGCGGGGATGCCTGCATTTTCGGCAAACACAAAAAAATCTTTTCTGCGTATGTTGCGCTTCTTGCCGTTCATCGTAAGGGCAAACTGCTCGCTGTCTTCGGGCAGAATAGCGTTGACGGGCAACATGTCGTAGGCTTCCGAAAGCACATATTTTTGGCTGCCCGCAGAATCTTCAATCAGTGAAAAGTTCTTTAAGTGCATGTCCGAGTTGCCCGTGACAAAGCTGAATACAAGCCTTAAAAACATCTCCGAAAGGTCAAAGCCTCTGCGCTCCGAGTATTTGGCGATGAGTTTTGCGCAGCGCTCATACGAGCCCTTATATTTATCCTGCGTCAGCCGCTCTTCAAGCTGGCAGAAGTCCTCCATGGCAAGCATATTTCCGTAGGCGCGGTCAATCCGTCTGGTTATATAGGCATAGCCGCCGTCGAGTTTTATAAGCGCAAAGGGAACTGTTCTTATCCCCGTAACCCTTGCCATGCTCATGACTAAAAATTCGGCCTCGGGCATGGCTTCGTAATCTTCTGTCTGCGGCTTTAAAATATACCCGGTCGGATAATTTGAAAGAGTAAGGCGGGGCTTGGCTCCGCCCTCGAAGTGGAGGGATAGTTTTTTCTGCACGCCGGGCACGGTAAAGCCCTTGTTCGTGCTCTCGCCGGCTATTTCTATGAGGTTCTCGTCGGAAATATCGATGAGCGGAAATTTTGCAGTGCCGAAAAATTGTTTGACGCACTTGGTGTGCCAGCACTGCGCCTTTTCCTGTTCGGTGGCGCCATCGGCTATGGGTTTATTGCAATACAGGCACTTCATTCGCGTTCGCTCCTTATGCTGACTGCGCCTATCGGATCTTTGCAGGCCACCAATAAAATGCCGAATCTGTCGCGGCTGTCGAGCTTCCAGTTGTGCGTTACAATGTTCAGTAACCAGCCTTCTGGTATGAGTCCGTCAAAGAAGGGGAACAGCCATTTAGAGGTGTATTCCTCCTCGCGCAGAGGCAGAGTGAGACTGACGGGCGCATTGGCCTTATCTGCGGCATATTCCCCATCGTATTTAAATGAATAGCCCTCGTCGGTCTCCTTTAAAATGCCGGCAAAGGCGTCCCGCACATACACATATGCCGTGCGGAAGGTGTCACTCGTCATGCGCTATCCTCCCCGGCACAGTCTCCATGCCGAACATTGCGAGGGCCTGATTTACCTTATCTAGGCGCAGCGTCTTTTTGCCCTGCTCAAGGTCGCGCACAAAGCGAAGCCCCAGGCCCGCACGCATGGCAAATTCCTCCTGAGTGAGCCCAAGTTTCTTTCTATTCTCTTTTACGTAGTCTGCAATCGCATTCATGCTTATATTTTATACCCGTTCGGGGCATTTGTCAAGAGTATTTCAAATTATTATACCCGTTCGGGCTTATTTGTAAACAGAAATATTATATTATACCCGATAGGGGATAGCTATAAAATTGCAGTGCGGAAAACTACTGTTTGGGCGAGTCGAACTCAACGGCTTGCAGGTGCGCTATGTTGCTCTTACCAAACGGCGCAAGGGGTTGGGGTTATCGGGGCAGGTTTAATAGAAACAAATGGGATATGACAAAATTAGTGCGCACATATGTCTTATCTAATGAGGATTCATAGTAAACGGGCGCGGACGGGTAAATCCTGTCCGCGCCCGTGATTTTGGCTATAATATCAGAGTCGATATCATTTTAACGGGTATCTTTCTTCAATGTTATAATCTAAGTAAGTTGAACGAATTATGGGGCAGAGTTGTAAAATTTCCAAACATTCCGCGTATGCGTATATCTGTCCCGTGCGGAAATCGCTATCCCCGTAAAGGTTGTTTGCTTCGTTAAGTTCCTGCAAAGAAGTATGTATTACATTTATTAGATGATTGATAACTTGTTTTTCGTTTAGTGTGCTCATATTGCGATTTTATCGTCGGTTTTATAAAAGTGTTCGCAAAGTATAATGCTTATATGCCTGTCCCGTTCGTTGCCGCGAGACGCGGAAATCAAAGACGGTATGCCTTCAAGTTTAAGATTGCGCAATGCGGGAACGTTTATATTGAGAAACATCGTGAGTTTGTATTCGATAAGGCGGGCTATAAGCAACGGCAGAGGGGTAGATTTAAGTTTTTCATATTCGCGCAGAAAAATGTTAACATAATACTTGCAATGTAAACGTATAGTTTTTTCGTTGTAGTGGCAAACATCTGGTAATTGTTCGTATGAGAGACTAAAATTCACTGGCTGGCATATTGTTTGAATGAAGTCATGGGAGAGGTTCGGGTTTTCATTCGTTTGCATGTGGTCTAACGTAGCGGTCAACGCAAGCAGCGAAATAATGTTCACGCGTTTGGGGTTGCAAACTGCAATTTTACGCATTTCATTGATGACTTTATCTTTGGATTTAGACATGGCAAAAATTGATAAAATTACATTTTTCGCCATTATTATATATAAAGCGGCAATAGTTATACGGTAAAAATTTTACCGTTTTAAAAAAATATATAAAATTTTTTTATCGTTGCTTTCTTGACAAATCAAATCATATATAATCTAATCATTATCTAATCAAATCAATTCATGATTAGGTAATGAGGAGATAAAATGACCGAATCGAATACCATTGAGTTCAAAAGAGAATATGTGAACGACTTATATAAGGAAATTATCGCTTTCGCCAACACTTCCGGCGGAACTGTCTATATAGGCATAGAGGATGACGGAACGGTCTGCGGCGTTGAAAACGTCAACGATACTCAAATGAGGTGTACGGACAATATCCGTCCCGATGTTATGGCGTTTGTTGATATAAAACCCATTGTAAGTGAAGGTAAAAACGTTCTGCAAATTACAGTCAATAAAGGAAGCATGGCCCCATACTATGCCCAAAGCAAGGGCATTCGGCCCGAGGGCGTTTTTGTGCGCAGGGGCACGGCTTCTGCGCCCGCCACTCAGACCGAAATACTCAATATGATAAAGGATGTCAGCACGGCTTATGAGGATGCCCGCGCGCTTGAACAGAACCTTACTTTTATAGAAGCGCAAAGGCAGTTCGATAATGCAGGTTTGTCTTTCGGCGAAATGCAGCAGCGGTCGCTCGGCATAATCGGCAGGGATGGTTGCTATACAAACCTTGCCTATCTGCTTTCAGACCAATGTGGCTATAAAATCAAATTTGCCGTGTGCGAAGGGGATAGTAAGGAGGTATTCCGCGACAGGCACGAGTTTACAGGCTCTTTGTTCAGACAGATTGACGATGTTATGCGCATAATAGACGCAAATAACCGTCTGAGTAGTCCTAAAATTAACAACGTAAGGCGCGAAGATCACAGGGAATATCCTGTGGAGGCCATCCGTGAAGCACTTTTGAATGCGGTGATCCACAGGGATTACGCGATGAACGGCGATACGCTCGTAAGCATGTTCAGCGACAGAATAGAGTTTATTTCGCTCGGCGGACTTGTGCGCGGCGTCGAGATGGCGGACGTTATGATGGGTGTTTCATACTTGCGCAACCGCAAATTGGCCGATATATTCTACCGCCTGCACCTTATTGAAACATACGGCACTGGCATTGTCAAAATTAAAAAGAGTTACGGCGGACAGAGCAAGCAGCCTGTATTTGAGTGTTGGCCTAATTCTTTTAAAGTTGTATTGTATAAAACGGATTGTGATATTGCGGAATCCGGATCGGATATTGTTAAAGCCGAGTGCGTCAACAGAGAGGAGACAATAGAAAAATTTGTGGCCGAACACGGCGAAATTATTCGCAGAGACGTGGAAAAGCTGCTTAATGTGTCTTCTGCCACGGCTACGCGTATACTGTCTAAAATGGTGGAGGAGGGCAAGCTCAAGCGTGTAGGTGATGCGCGGAATGTTAAATATGTCGGGTTGTAAGAATGGCTAAATGCTAATTTTAATTTTTGCGCCGCATATGGTTGTCCTCCATACGCGGCGCAAGCTGATTGGCATGTAATATAAAGGTCGGAATCGCATGTAGTGTGAATTGGCACACGTTTGGCACATGATTTGATTTTTCGTCAAAAATGAGGCAAAATCGGTCAAAAACAAGCTAAAATCAGGCATTTTTAAAACTTTTCAATAGTTAAGCTCGTCTACGGACGGGCAAGCGAAGCGCCGCTTTGGAGGCGAAGCCGAACAATATGTACTTAGCCATCCAAGGCTCGGGAGGATAGCAAGTTGCCGGATTTCAATCAAAAATGACCGTTTTTCAGCGAAAAACGGTCATTTTTCATGTGTTTTGACCATTTTCACTTTTGGTACTTATGTCCCTTAAGCATGCCTTATTATTAAATTTTGGGGCACAAAATCAGTTAATTTTAAGGTAAAATTTGTCTGTTTTGCACCCTGGTTTTTAACCCGAAAAACATGTTGATTTTTACAAAAATTCACTCTAAATACGCATTTTGGGGCACGTTTTGGGGCAGAAATCGGGGCACAATCAGTACTTGAACTTCTGCCCTTCGCGGTAAAGGAACTCATCCGACACGTCTGTGTATGTATTTCCCAAAGCACCCAGCGAATGACCTACAAATTTGTCCCTTGCCACGGGCAGTATGCCGCACTCCTGGCAGCGGGTGTAAAAGGTGGTTCGCAAGTCGTAAAGGCGATGGGTGGGAAATATCTTGTTGAACCTTT
This sequence comes from uncultured Clostridia bacterium, assembly GCA_944358655.1. GTDB lineage: Bacteria > Bacillota > Clostridia > Christensenellales > Borkfalkiaceae > Coproplasma. Next base: position 24,362 of record CALVRO010000063.1, read on the forward strand.
CCCTCAAAATTCGCAGAGAAGAAAACTTCAGCTCTTTCACGCCTTCCAAATACGGTTTAAGCATGGGAGTAATGGGAATTTTCTTGTACTCGATTTTACCGTCTTTGCGTTTGCTGTTATTCGCAATGATGAAGTTTCCATCGATTCTTGCCGTTTCGTATTCATTCGGACGCATTCCCGTATAGAGAGCGACTGCAAACATTATTTGCATGGGTGTGCCCGCCATGGCTTCAAGCAGCTGTTTTTCCTCTTCCTTTGTAAGCGCGGAGCCGTGTTCGTGTTCGTGCTTTTGATGAAAGACCATATCAATGGGGTTGTTTTGCACGATGCAATGCTTGACTGCGGCTTTGAAGATCATATTTAATAAAGAATGAACGTCGTCCGCCGTCTTACCTTTGCCCTCCGTATTGAGCTTATCTAAAAGCTCCTGGCATTTCTTTGGCGTGATCTGATTCAGCTTTACATTGCCGAAGTGCGGAAGGATGTGGTTTTTGTATTGGTTCAGCGCAATCCTGTGAGTGCTGTCTTTCACTTTGCGTTTATAGAAGTTTTCAAGGAAATAATTTGAAAATCCGTCTAAGGTAACAGGAATAGCGGTATCGCCGTTTTTATTTACAGCGCGTTTCCGAATAGCGAGGGGATCGTATTCTTCGGGTTTTTCTTTTTCTGCGGTGTGCAGAATGTTTATGAACTTTTGCTTTGCTATGTTGAGGTTGTTAGAAGATACCGCAATATTATAACCGTTGCGGCGGTAACGAATTTCATAATTCCAAGTGTTCCTTCCGCTTTGCCGTTTACGGATATGGGCCGTGCAGCCCTCTACTCGGAATTCTTTTCTGAAAGTTTTAGGCATAAGTGATAACTCCTTTTCGCTTAGCTTCCAAACGACCTCGCCATTATTGCCTGATTGTTGTGTCGGCGTACCGACCAGCGAATTGAGCTTATTGAGTGAAAGGCTGTTTGTAGCCATTTCAAGCAATGTTCTCTTTTGCTCGGCGGTGCAGTCAACGGTGGAAATAAAATCCAATACTTCGATTATCTTTTCTTGTTCCATTACCTCCTGATATAAATGTTGCCGCTATTGTACCACAAGTCATTGAATGAGTGCAATACTTTTCAAAGACCGATGATAAAATATAGCGATATGAACTTTTGCTTGGCTTCCAATAAATTGTCGGCGCAGGCATAGATATTATATCCGTCCGAGCGCAGCCGAATTTCATAGTTGTAATGTTTGAGTTTGGAACTGGTTTGGCGGCGGTAAACTCTCGCCGTCAGCCCTTGTGTTTTGAATAATTGTCTGAATTTTCTTGGCATCTGTAAATAGTCCTTTTGCGTAAAGCGCACTGCACCCTCGGTTTCGGGGTGCTGCGTTGCGGCTTCGGTAAGAAGATTTGCTATTTCGTTTTGTTCCTCCTCGGGCGCGAATTGCGTCAGACTTAGTAGTTTTTGGATTTGTTGAAATGTCATTTATGTTATAATCGGGTGCTGTCTTGTTGATAATTTGAATATAACATTTTTAAGAGGAAAATAATAGCGCATTTTTTTACACAAAACCGCAACTAATGTTGACAGTTTAGAAACTTTTAGCAAATAACCGAAACAAACAGCAACAAAATGTTATGTCAAAGTGCGGTTATAGGGGTGTAAAGTTTTATTGTTTGTAATTTAAAAATTGATAAGTTAAGTAGTCAGTAGTGTTTTTTCATAAGCGTAATACTTTTGCCTTATGCGGAGTTTCCTGTATTTGACGCCGAATATCGTAATGCCCAACGCTGCGGCGGCCTCGGATTGTTTCATTCCGCTCATGTAGCAGTTGATAGTCTCAATTTCGGGTTCTGTGAGGTGTAGTTTTTCGATGAGCGCGTCGGCTTTTGCATAATCTTCGTTTTTATCTTCAAAGCAATCTCTAGGATCAGCTATGTCACGTTTATTGTGCCCGAAGTCTATCTGTCTGTTGTGGGCTATCTTTCTTCTAAAGTGTAAAAGCTCTTTGTCCACGGCGCGGTAGCAGGCGGTTTTAATGGTAATGTATTTGCCGGCCTTTTCCTTGCCGTAAATGTCGTCCACAAGCATTCCTTTAAATTGGTAGAGGAAACATATCGCAAGTTGCGCGTAATCATACCCGTCCGTTATCGTGTAATCTATTTGCGAGAGACGGTTGAGGTCTTTGACTAAACCGTTGTATAACCTTGAAACAACTTCAAAGTCATACGGCATGACGTTGCGAAGGGCTTGAAGTGCTATCATCTCGCCCATTAGCTTTACATTGTCGTCCGAAATGGGTTCTGCGAACAGCTGACCTTCATTGAGATATTTACCTTTCGAGAGCTTAGTTACCAACATTTTCATATTTGTGATCTCCTTTTATTTTTCTGCCTTTCGGCACCCAAAAAGGAGCGGAGGGGGACGCGCCGTCAAGGATAAGCGTTTGTTTATGGGGAATTTTAAGTACCGTAGCTTACCAGCGGAAAATATTGCGTGGGAATAGTGCGGAAATAGAATAAAAAGAGGGGCGGCAGCCGAAATTCTTTCGGCTGCCGCCCCATTTCAAACATACAATTTTCGGCTTTGAGCGATATTTTCCCGTCCTTGACGGCACAGGGTTAAAGATATGTTGGTTGTATGTCCTTTTACCACTCCGCACAATCCCATGCCGAAAGGCAAAAGAATTATACAAATAGAAGAAAAATATCAAACGAATGTTTGTGAAATACTTGACTTGTGGAAAAATCTATGGTAAGATGAAAGCACAATAAAAAGCCTTTGGCTTCATATCACGGTAGAAAAACTACTGATAGGGGAAGAGGGACTGCGATAGACGCGCGGTTGACCGTGACTGTCAGGCAAGAGAGGACGAGAGATCGCCCGTTGTTTGTCTGCGGTCGCGGTCTTTTTTTGTTGTGAATAAGTTTTGAGGAGGAAGAAGATTAAGAGGATTTACAAAGTTTACAACGACGGCGGGGCATTTATAGGCATCCGCAAAACAGAGAGCAATTCCGCGCCGAGAAGAAAACCTGTGCCGGAGGAGCCCATTGTGGTGAGAGATGACGCGAAAACAAAAGAAAACGTCGTCGCTCTTGTCTATGACGAGGACTACGAAAACATAGTAGATAGCCATATATGTGCCAACGAATGTGAGAATGTAAGAGTAACGACACTTACGAAGGAGTTCAAAAGATATTACAGGCAGTCGGTAGGTATGCGCTGGGAAAAGTGCAGAAAATATGTGACCGATATGATGCGCCCGTATTTCGATAACGAAGATGATTTGCAGTATTTTATAAGCCATAAAATGCGTAATGCTTTCCGTGCTTCAAGGGCGCGCCTGAACAGGTGTAAACGCAGGGTTGCGCTGCACGGGCTGGATTGGTTCTGCACTTTTACATACGATGATAAAAAGATGACGGAGGAAGAGTTTTCAAAGAAGCTTTTAAATACGTTAAGGCACTTTGCAAGTCGCAAGGGCTGGAAGTATATGGGCGCATGGGAGAGAGGGGAGACGGGCAGGCTTCATTTTCACGCTCTCTTGAATATTCCCGAAGGCACTATGTCGGGAGAGGTGGAAAAGCGCAGGGAGTACGATCCGGCAAGAAAGAAAATGGTGACATACAACATAAATACCTTCTTTGAAAAGACCTTCGGGCGCAATACTTTCGATAAGCTGAGCAACCTTGCGATGAGATATTCAAAGACAGCTGAATACATAGTAAAGTACCTTGAAAAGGACGGCGGAAGGCTCATATGTTCGCGCGGATTGGATGCGTTCATAGAAACGCAGATAGACGAAGAGGACATTATAATTGCTCTGCATCCGGACGAACCGTATGACGATAGAAAGTATATCCTTTTCGACGATTTCAAGGTATGGGACAGGAACGGCAAATGCCTCGGTGCGTTCAACCGCAGCCTGCTGCCGCAACTCAAACTTGTGAGTTAGCCCCGTAATATGCCGCAATTAAACGGAAAGTGGTAAAAGCCGATAAAATCATAGACGAGCAATTACCCCTGTAATATGCCTTAAATAATGCAAATTTGCCTCGGAAATATCGCCGAGGGTTTTGTTATACGCAAAACAAGACAAAGCCAGCGGCAAGGCGAAAAGCCTGCGATTGTGTAAGCGGGTCAGCGCACAACGCAGGCTCGCCGCGCCCCGTCGCAGCAAACTACGCTTTGAGCAAGCAGACATGTGTCTGCTTGCAAGTTCGCTTCGTTGCTGCTCCTTTTCGCGCAAATACTACAGTTTTGCGCGAGTTCTTTGGTAGGATTAGTGAATTGCAAACAAGCTCACACTTAACTGTCATTTAGCTGTTTTAGTGGTGGCTTAAGGGACGAATTTATTTGTTTACTTGGTTTAGTTTAGTGTGTGCGCTTAAGTCGGCGCCCGCGAGCGAAGCGCGCGAACGGAGAGCTGCTCTGCCGAGGGGGCCCCTTCAGGGGTTTCGGCAGAGGGGGTGACGGAACGGCGCAGCCGTTCCGTCAGCTTTATGCCGCCGCTTGTTATAAACTTTAAGCGCACACACTACAGCCATTGTTAATTTTACGGCTTACAATTTATCTTCGGAGTGAGGGTAAAAAATTGTTTGTCTGTATTGAAAATATATCTTATATATGCTATAATTTAGAAAACAGATTTTTGCGGGGCATGCCCCGCAGTGTTGCCGCAAGGCAACACTGCAAACATCTGATAGCATTTGTGAGGAGAAGAATGATAAGGATAGCCATTGTGGAGGACGAAAAGTCTGCTTCCGATCTTATCGCGGGATATCTTGATTCGTTTGCAAAAAAGACAGGCGAGGAATTTTCTGTTAAAGTTTTCCGTGACGCAGTAAGTTTTTTAGAGAATTATAAACCTGAATTTGACCTTGTGTTTATGGACATAATGATGCCGGCCATCGACGGTATGCGCGCCTCTCACAAGTTGCGCGAGCTTGATAAGTTTGTGCTCATTATATTTATAACCAATATGGGGGATTATGCCGTAAAGGGATATGACGTAAATGCTACGGCCTTTATAAAAAAGCCCGTATCTTATCCCGATTTTGAAACAAAATTAAAGCGCGCAATATTTACCATTAAGAGCCGCGACGAAAAATATATAGTCATTTCAGCCGGAGGAAACAGGTATCGCGTTATGATACGCGACCTCATCTATATAGAAGTTTCAGGCCATGTGTGTACCTATCATACCGTCGAAGGAAATATGGAGGGGCGCAATACACTTAGTGCACTCGCAAAGCAACTCAGTACATTTGACTTTATGGCCTGCAGCAGTTCATTTCTCATAAATCCTATATATATAAAGCGGATAAATCCACGTTCGGTAACGGTGGGAGAGGACGAACTTGAAATAAGCCGTTTAAAAAAGAAGGATTTTTTGCTGCAATTCAACGAATGGCTTGCAAAGGGCGGTACCACGCTGTGAATTTTGAATTTTTAATCTACTATATCGGCGGCATAATTACCTATGTAGTAGTTGTTGCGGGCGCTACGCTGCTCTTTCTTTTAAAGTGTCGCCCGCGTGAAGGTTTTATATTGCGCTTCGTGCTCTCTCTGATAGGTGTTTTGGTGCTCGGTGCGGCTCTTTCTCTGTTGCAGTATTATGTAGAAGTGCAGTTTAGCAATGTTATAATAACAAATATTGCCGTCTTTGTTATATATCTCATACTTTTTATCGTCTGGGTGGCGGCACTCACGCTGTGCTATGAAGAGCCGCTCATAAGGCTGGTGGTGGCAGCTGTGCTCGGCGGGCTCTGCCAAAATATAGCTTTCAGCCTCTACTCCATAATAAATATCGCCGCCGATTTCGACGCAATGCTCTATATTTCCCTGGGCAGGTGGGGCTATGCGATAGGACAGGTATTACAGGCGGCACTTGCCGCAGTGGTGCTCACGGCCGCGTATTTTTTGTTTGCAAAAAAAATAATAGGCATGTCCTTTACGGGCAGGGATGATTTGAGTATGTACGTCACGCTTGGACTTTCAAAAGTAATATTGCCCATTCTGAACGCATTGGGCAATATTTTTACCTCCGAAGACCTTGCCATGCGCCTATTTGTGCGGTGTACTCTCATGATATGCAATGCGTGTATACTTGTTTTGTATGTAAAGATGTTGCAGATACGGTTGGTGACGAATGAACTCGAGGTGATGACAAAGCTCAATCAAAGCGAACATGAACACTTTTTAAAATTAAAGACCAGCTATTGAAAGTCAAGCAAAAAATGGTGGGAAATTAGTTTTTTTTGGGGGGGGGTAGAAATAGGTAAACA
>CALVRO010000064.1 GCA_944358655.1 uncultured Clostridia bacterium
GCATGATGAACAAGGCGTACTGTATATAGGCATAGAGCAATTTTTGCTCGATGCGTCGGCAATAGAGTTATGAATGGCGAATGGCATTATTTTGATAAACGCACGCGTGTCTTTTAAAAAGTCACGCGTGCGTTTTTATGAGGGGCATGAAGATCGGATAGACGTTTAATTTGAAAGTCGTGTGCAAATGTAGGCTTAAAATTTTTGTCGCAAACTCTTTCGCGCAAATACTAAGCTAAAGCGCGAGGGCTGTGGCCAATTTATTTTACTAAATAGAGTGTGTGCGCTTAAGTCGGCGCCCGCGAGCGAAGCGTGCGAACGGAGAGCTGCTCTGCCGAGGGGGCCCCTTCAGGGGTTTTGGCAGAGGGGGGGTGACGGAACGGCACAGCCGCTCCGTCAGCTGAAAGCCGCCGCTTGTTTATAACTTAAGCGCACACACTACTGCCATTTTTTATTTTATATAGGTGTTTGAAATTTTTGTGGTTAATAAACGACTTATTTAATTTTGTTGATAGTATGTTATGTATATGATTCTTAAATTTGTTGTAATTCGGCTTGGCGGAGATATATTTTCTCGTCATTAGACTGCCATGATCGTCACGGTAAAGTTTCCGTCTTGGGCGGAAAAGAGATCTATTGCACCATCATCAAGTCTGCCTACGGGAACAAGCCCGTTCGATAAGCGGAAGTCCCGATAGAAGATGGCAAGATTGCCCCACGGAGAATACATCGTGATATCGCCCGCCGAAGGGGTGCAGCTTGTCGGCGCGTCGGATAAATCCCAATCTTCCGAACCGTCGGGAAGGTAAGCTATTTTTTCGGTTGAGTTATAGTCGGAAAATTCCAGCGTTAAGGTCAGGCGGGATACAAGGTCGCGCGCCACAGAATTGTCATACACGGTCGCATAGACCGTTGCGCTGCCGATGGTAAAGGAAATGCGATTTGTCTGTTCGTTGTTCATAATGCCAAGTTTCTCGATCCAATTTTGTACGCGCGTTTGCGCAGAAGCAAGCTGTGAAGAGGTAAAGTGCAGGTTTTCCACGAAGTCTATATCGTGATATTCCCGCGACAAGCTGTTGAACGCGCCGCTGCCCGAAGAAGAGCCGCTCGTCGAGAAGGTGTAGACCTCTTTGCCCGAAAAATCGTAGCTTTCCAAAAAGGTCTGAATGATGCGCGGCGCATCTCCCCACCAGATGGGATGTCCGATGAACACCGTGTCGTAAGATGTCATATCTTCCACTTCGTTTGCAATGGCGGGGCGGGCGTTTTCGTCGTTCTGCTCGCGGTTGGCGCGGCTATCAGAATTATTGTAATTGAGGTCGGCGTCCGTGTACGGCACTTCGGGGACGATCGCAAACAATGTTCCGTCCGTTACTTCCGCAATGATTTCGGCAATGCACTCTGTGTTGCCCGTGCAGGAGAAATAGGCGACCAAAACATTCCCTTGCCCGATTACAGAGGACGGCGGCGTAGTCTGATCATTTTGCCCCTGCTGTCCTTCGGGATCGGAACAACCCGCAAAGACAAAGACGAGCGCACACAGCATTGCCGTGATGACGATAAACAATTTGCGTTTCATATCCGTTCTCCTTATGATATTTTTCTGATGATTTTGGCGGGGTTTCCCGCAACGACGGTATTGGCGGGGACGTCGTGCGTGACGACGCTCCCCGCGCCGACTACGGCGTTTTTGGATATCGTCACACCGGGAAGCACGATAGCACCCGCTCCGATCCATACGCCGCGCTCAATATGAATGGGCTTGGAAGTGAGCGTGCGACGCAGCGTAGGCTCTAACCCGTGGTTTTCGGTGATGAGGCAGACCTTCGGGCCGATGAACACGTCGTCGCCGATCACAATGCCGCCTCTGTCCATAAAGGTGCAGGCGTGGTTGATGAATACGTTTTTGCCGACGCGGATATTTGCGCCGAAGTCGGTGTAAAAGGGCGTCCACAGCGTGAAGTCGTCTTCGACCGTTTTTTGCCCCGTCAGCTCGGAAAACAGCCGACGTATCTCTTCTTCCTCTAAGACCTGCGTGTTGAGCTGCTGCGTCAGCCGCTTCGCCTTGCAGATGACCGCCTTTATCTTGTAATATTCGGGATCGTCGCAGGAGACGGGTTCGCCCGACCTGTCCCGTTCTAAAATGTCTTTCATCTGTTTTTCCCGAAGTTCATGCACTTGCCGATGGTGTCGCCTGTTTTCAGGTAGGTATAGCCGGGCATCTCAAAGAGGACGGGCTTGAACTTGTCAAAGTCGGGCTTGTCGCCCTTTTCACCCAAAATGCTCTCGTCGGCAAAGGTATTGTTGACCTTCACCATAAAGTTTTCAAACGCAGGCGTTTCATACACATCGGCGACGGTGCATTCCATCGTAAGTTTTGCGTCGGTTGCCAAAGGTGCGCCCGTTTCGCCGACGGTATAGCCGAGCAGTTCCGACTTGTCTGTTTTATTCCCCGAAACGGCTCCCGTGGCGGCGGCCTTTTCAAGCCAGCTTTCGTCCACTACGTTGATGGACAAGACCTTGTTTTCCCTGATCTCGCGATTGATATAGTGCGCTTTTGCAAGGCTGACCATCGCCATATCGTGCGAGGGGATACCCATGTGCGCGACGAGCGTCCAAGTCGGCTTGCCGCCGACCATTGCGCCCACCACGATGACGGGCGTGGGATAGAGCGCCATTACATTTCCGATATTCTTTTTCATGGTTGTCCTCCAAAAAATAAGTGTGCAAGACTTGTTTGTCTTTACACACTTATTATATCGCAATCGCTTTATTATGTAAAATACTTATTTTTTATTTCAAGTTATGCAATAAAGTTATATCTAAATCATGTCGCACCGACGGGAGAGCGCTGGAAACATCACGCCTTTTCGTCAAGGTTTTCCTTGATAAATTCGATGAATTTAGTGACCGTGCGCGTCATGGGCTGCGCTTTGTAGATGAGTGTGTTGTTCGCGGTCAGTTCGGGATAGAAGGGCTTGAAGATGACGTTCGGCGAATTATAGAGGGAAACGGCGCCCTCGATGCAGAGCGCCGCTCCTATTTCGCTGTCCACCAGCACGGCGGCGTTGTATAAGAGGTTATAGGTGGCGTAGATTTCCATCTTGTCGTAATATTCGCCGAACCAGTCGGCAACGCCCTGCGTCACACCCCGCTTGGATACGAACACTTTATGCCCCACGAGGTCTTCGCGCGTGATATGCTCCTTTTTCGAGAGCGGACATTTGGCGGGAACAATGGCGCCCCAGCGCTCTTTGACGGGGAGAACAATGCTCTCATACTTGGAAAAGTCGCTGTTTCCGATAACGATGCCGATGTCCAGCGTGCCGCGCTCCAACCGCTCTTTCACATGGTCGGCGTCGTTTGAATAGAGGTCGAACCGCACGTCGGGGTAAAGTTCGCTGAATTCACGCATGATCCCCGCCAAAAAGCGCATGACGGCGCCTTCGCCGCTGCCGATGGAAATGGTGCCGCCTATCTCTTCCTTACCTGTAAGGAATTCCTGTGTTGTCTTTTCGGTGAGGTCGATGATCTCCTGCGCACGGCGGCGAAGGAGCATCCCGTCCTCCGTCAGCGTGGTGCTGTGCCTGCCGCGCACAAACAGCTGCGTGCCGAGTTCTTCTTCGAGCTGCATCATCTGGCGCGAGAGCGCGGGTTGGGAAATGTGCAAAATATCCGCCGCGCGGGTAATGTTTTCCTCCCGTGCGACCATAAGAAAGTATTTTAAGATGCGGTATTCCATTTGTTTCTCCTTGTAGTTATGGCAAGCGCTGTATTATGCGCGATAATTATACCATGGCCGAAAGAGTTTTGCAACCGCGTTCAGAGTGCGTTAACCAAGTCAAAGTAAAAGGGACTCGCCCTGAAAGGCGCTTTTTGCGCGCCTTGTGGATTCATTGCAAGACTATAGGTATTGCTGCTTCGCTGCCCCGATCCATCGCAAAATGCGTTCTTTCAGGGTGCAAAGCAATCGCAAGCGGGTAGATTGCCGCAGATGCAAGGCAAAGCCCGCAGGTAATATAGAGACATATTGCCAAGGGCTTTAACGATGCAGATGTGGTGAGGTACCCGCTTCCGATCGGGTTCTCTTTGCTTTGACTTGGTTATATTCCTCGTCCGTCACGGGCTCCTGCCATTCGTTGGAGGCATTCTCGCCGGGGACTTCGACGGCGATATGCGAAAACCAGCTATTTCTTTTCGCCCCGTGCCAATGCTTGACGTTCGCGGGGATGACGACCACGTCGCCCGCTTTCAGGCTGCGCGCCGGCTTGCCCCATTCCTGATGCCAGCCGTTGCCAGCCACACACAAAAGGATCTGTCCGCCGCCCTTTGTTGCATGATGGGTGTGCCAGTTGTTGCGGCAGGCAGGCTCGAACGTGACGTTTGCAAAAAACGGAGCGACGCCCGCGGGCGTGAGCGGGTTCAGGTATGACTTGCCGATAAAATACCGGGCATAGGCGGAATTTTCCTGCCCCAAGCCGAAAATGTTGTTCTTTTCAAAATCTTTATCCATTTATATCACCTCTGCGATTTATTCGGATAACAGCTCTTTGGCGCAGTTAAGCGCGTTAAAAAGGCGCGGAAGGCCCATATACGGCATGGCGTGAACGAGTGCGCAGACGACTTCTTCCTTCGTGCTGCCCGTCTTCAATGCGCCCTCAACGTGGGAGCGCACCTGCACTTCCGCACCGCCCATCGCCGCCAGCATTACGACGGTCAGCAGCTCGCGCGTCTTATTGTCTAACCCTTTCCGCGTCATGAAATCGGAAAAGCACAGCTCGGTCAGAAAGCGCGGCACCGCTTCGGCAAACTCTGCGGGCAGCCATGTGTAGCGTTCCTTGATCTCGTCGCCGTACACGGG
>CALVRO010000065.1 GCA_944358655.1 uncultured Clostridia bacterium
AATGGTTCTACTCGGATTTTATGTGCTGTATGCCTTTCAGAGCATCTTCGATGCAACGTTCTATGGGCTCGGTAAAACAAATCTTATGTTTTTCGAGTCGATAGTTACAAACAGTGTGTATTATGGCGGGGCGTTCATTCTCTATGTTACGGGGGTATGGACGCCTACGCTCACGGGCATAGCGTTGCTGTTCGGTATAGGTGTTGCGTTCGACAGCGTTGTATCGCTCTGCGCCTATATATACCTACTTAAAAAGGGCAAAATCAATATTCTGCGCGTGGGAGAGGGGGTTACAGATTGATAAGAAGCCTGACCGCAGAACTTGCGGTCAGGATTTTTTCAGCTTTCTCTGCCAATGATAAAATCAGTACTACACTCAAAATATTTTGCAAGACGGACAATGCTCTCCACCGTGGGCTCATACTTGCCCTTATGCCAACGGTTTACCGTTTCTTCCGTAAGTTTTGTCTCTTTTTCTAATTTGTATTTCGAGATTTTAAAGTGGTCAAGCAACAGCGTGAGTTGTTCACCGAACGGTGGACGGTTCTTAAATACTTTTTCTTCAAGTTTATCAGATAAGCCTAATAAATAGTCGGTCGAACAGTGAAAAAAATCTGCAAATGCCACTAAGGTTTTTAATGAAGGCATGCGCTCGGCTCTCAATACGCGGGCTATTGCAGATTGGTCAACGGCAATTTCTTTCGAAAGAGATTGAGTGTTAATTTCTGATTCGTCCATCAGTTCTTTGAGCCGTTCAGAAAGTTTCGACAAAATATCCATAAAATAGTGTTCCTTCGTCAAAATATTATCCCACAGTCTGACCAAATTAATTTGCGGTTTGGTCAAACACAGGGGTATAATATAAGTACGCAATGAGTGCGCACTATTGCAGAAAAATTTTAACGGAGGTACGTCATGGAAAACGTGTCGAAAAATTCTACAAATGATAAAGTTTTGTCGCAAAGGAAGTATGAAAATTTACATATCTCACCCGATGATATTTTGTGCAGCCTTCAGCCTCTGATAGCCGAATACTTCGACGGTGATTGTGAGTGCTTTTGCGATAGCATAACCTACACCGCCGCCAACGGTCAGAAGTTCCGTATCTTAACTGCAGAGGTTAAATAAAAAATATTGAAATTATAACTATCAGCCGGTACAAAATATATACCGGCTGATAATTCAGCTTAAATTGTTGTATTGTTTAATCTATTGTTCTGTTATGCCTTTATTGACACGATATTGTGAAAATGTTATAATAAAAACATTAAAATCACCAATTATATGCTGAAGCATATAAATTTTTATTGTACAGGGGAAAAATGAATCAGTACATAGAAAATAAGCCAACCGCAGATGTTCTTATGTCCTCAATGCGTTCCATAGGATATTCTTTTGAAGCTGCAGTCGCTGACATAATAGACAACAGTATAAGTGTAAAAGCCAATTTTATTGAAATCCGATTTCCTGTTGCTCCTTCAGAGTTATTTGTTGCGGTGTGTGATAACGGCTCGGGGATGTCTGAGAGTGAATTATTTGACGCCATGAAGTATGGCAGCGCTATGAAACGTGAGAATCGTAGTGAAGATGATCTCGGAAGGTTCGGATTAGGACTTAAGGCGGCGTCTCTATCACAATGCAGAAAACTTACCGTAGTCAGCAAAAAGGATGGCGTAATTTCCGCATGTATATGGAATCTGGATGTTGTAGAAGCAACAAAAGACTGGACTATGATTGAATGTTCTCAGGAGGAGATACAGAAGATTCGCTTTATCGATTTTTTAGAAGATAAGGAAAGTGGAACGATCGTCCTTTGGGAAAATTTCGATGTGATAAGCAAATCTTCGGGTAATGTCTATGCAGAGCTTATTGATTATCAGGAAATTACTGCGAAATACCTGTCTCTTATTTTTCACAGATTTCTTAACAAAACCGGAAAAGATAAACTTACAATCAAAGTAAATAATTATATTCTGAAGGGTATGGATCCCTTTCTGGAGAATCATAAAAAAACTGATGCCCGTCGGCCTTTCCAGCTTCCGATAAAAGATTCTGCTGGTATAGAACGTATGGTTACTGTTCAGCCATATGTTCTGCCGTTTCAGAAAGACCTTACCAATGAAGACAAAAAGCTGTCGGGAGGCATAGAAAATTATCGCTCAAAGCAGGGGTTTTACATTTATCGTAATGAACGACTGATTGTATGGGGAACATGGTTCGGGCGTCACAGGGATGAACTTACTAAGTATGCAAGAATAAAAGTCGATATTCCCAATACTCTTGATGATATATGGGGAATAGACATAAAGAAACAAAGCGCTAAAATTCCTTCCTCAATTAAACAGAGGCTGACGCATGCCGTCGATGAAGCAATGGATATTGCTGTCAGAAAGCAGACCTACAGAGGAAGGATCAAAAAAATTGATGATAAGATTGATTACATATGGCAGATAAAAGAAAATCGTGGAAAGACGGAATATGTTATTAACAGGGATTCTTTGATTTTCGAGCTGATCAGAAACAAGGTTGATGATGAGGTCTGGAGTTATATTGACAGTGTTCTGGAGGAAATAGAGCGTTCCATTCCTTTTCAGCAGATCTACATTGATATGGCAAAACACAATGTTGATGATACTGTTGATGAAGAAAGACTTGCTGAAGTTGCCGATAAGGCGCGTATTCTTATAAGTCTTACCTTAAAGGTTTCCGGCGACACCCGTGAGCAGGTCATTGACAGAATAATGCAGTCGGAGCCCTTCAGTAAATATCCCGATTTGCGAAATAAGCTTATGGAGGAATGAAGGTGAACAGAGACAATATTTCATTTATTGTACGCGCTGTTGATACATTGATAGGTGTTGATAACGCCGAGAATATTCTTGATGAAGATGCTGTTATGCAGTATATAAATAAAGCATCGGCTTTTTTAGGTATAGTGCCCGACAGCGAGGAATTAGCCGCCATCAGCCGTGAAATATTCTGGAAGTATCAGGTAAGATCAACTCCGGGGGAGAGTATTCTAAACGATTATGAGCAGGGCAGATGGTATGATGATATAAAAGCAGAAATTGATCCTAAATTCTGGACGCGATACCGTGACTATCTCATTGATACGCAGCATTTCAGTCCTAATGTGGTAAGTACGCTCGGCGATGATACTCTCGACCAGAAGCTTATGAATTATATCGGCGACCCTCATTCTGAGCGCCCGTTCTTCAAAAGAGGTCTTATAATCGGTGACGTACAGTCAGGTAAAACTTCTACATATATAGGTTTTTTATGCAAGGCTGCCGATGCGGGCTACAAGGTATTTATCCTTCTTACCGGAACGATTGAGGCGCTTCGCAGACAGACACAGGAACGTGTAGAAGAAGGATTTATCGGTATTGATATGTCTGCGGAATCCACATCAGGGCGCCGTGTCGGTGTGGGTATCGGAAATCCAATCAATGCAATTTCACTTACATCAAGAGTAAAAGATTTCACTGGTGATACAGATAAAACAGTTATATCGCTTGCCAGCAGTAACGATGCTGTCGTTTTTGTTATAAAAAAGAACACAAAAACATTGCAGAATCTTACCAAATGGCTTGTTACCCTGAATGCTGATCCTGTTACGAAAAAAATTGATATGCCTATGCTCATGATAGATGATGAAGCAGATAACGCATCCATCAATACGAGCAAAGATAAAGAAGACCCCACTAAAATCAACAGGCTTATAAGAGAGCTGGCTAGCGTATTCACAAAAGCAAACTATGTCGGATTTACTGCCACGCCGTTTGCAAATGTGTTTATTGATCCTGAGACTACGGAAAAAATGACGACACAGGATTTATTCCCTGAGGACTTTATCGTTGCCCTGCCAACACCGTCAAATTATATCGGGCCCAACCAGATTTTCAGTAAAGAAGGGCGCTATCATTCCCAGCTTGTATATATAAAAGATGCCGGGTATGAGGAAGCAGACGGATGGCCGTTCTGGTTCAAACATACAAAAGAGTGGCGAGGTGAGCTTCCTGATAGTCTTACGGATGCAATATATGCTTTTTATATTGCCAATACTCTGCGCGATCTGCGCGGGGATAAGTCCGCGCACAGGTCAATGCTTATCAATATTTCCAGATTTGTTGATGTTCAGCGCCATATAAAAGAAAAAGTAGAGCGTATTCATCAGAGGGCATATAAGTCAATCAAATTCAATTTATCTCCTGATCCGGAATCTCTTAAGGATCCGATTATCGGACGAATACATAATGTCTGGGAAACATATTACAGCAATACAGAATTCTCCTGGGAAGATATTGCCTTGGCTATGTTTGCTGCCATAGAAAATATACAGATAAAAGTAGTAAACAGCTCCAAATCATCTGAGAGACTTGAATATCCGAAGAACGACTCTCTGAGAGTTATTGCTATTGGCGGTCTCGCTCTTTCCAGAGGACTTACTCTTGAAGGGCTTATTATCAGTTATTTTTATCGTAATACATCTACCTATGATGTGCTTATGCAGATGGGACGTTGGTTCGGGTACAGAAAAAATTATGATGATCTGTTCCGTATATGGACACACAAGTCATCTGCTGAATGGTATGCCGAGATAGCTGAGGCTACGGACAAGCTCAAAGATGATATGACTATAATGCGTGAGCTCGGAAAGCGCCCTAAAGATTTTGGTATACGTGTCCGTAATAATTCTGCTGATCTGCAGATAACCGCCTACAACAAAATGAGAAATGCTACAGACGAGTATGAGTATTCAAGTTATTTCGGTAACATGGTTGAAACTCCTTATCTCCATTTTTCCACTGAACCGCATAAACAGAATTTCAGAGCCATATCGGGCTTTGTTGCTGACTGGGTGGCGGCCGGTCACAGTTTTGAAAGGCAGGTTACAACACTTACAAAAAGAGGGCGTTATATAATTCAGGATATTCCCAAGGACCTGATTATCCGGCTGTTAAGAAAACTTAAAGCATCAAGATTCAGTGTAAGTACCGGATTTGATGTCAACCAGATTATTTCATCTCTTACCGGGACGAGTGATCCGTCCGTAGATTATTTTGATATTGCATTTATGGACGGAAATAATACCGGAGAAAACGTTTCGGCTGTGAATCTCAGCGGGAGAGAAATTTACCGCGTAAGACGTACTTGTGTTGTAGATAAAGATACAGACAGACTCAATATCGGTCATCGCGGTAAAATGGGTGGCCCCAATGATGGACTTGCCGGAATTATTGACTTCAACGGAAAAACCGCAACGGAAATAGTGGATGAAGCGAAACGCCTTTACAGAATTGATTATAAAGTCCGTAAAGGTGAAGAATTCACAAAAGATAAAACCTATCCCTCTGATACATGGTTCAGGTTTATAAGAGATCGCAAACCTCTCCTTATGGTATATTTTGTTGATGTTGTTGTTGACGAGGAAGAACCCAATCAGGAAAAGCAGATTAATGAATTCCGTCAGGATATGGGAGATACTCCTGCTGTCGGGTTTATGCTCGGCTTGCCGAAAAATGACAATGAAGCAGCAAAAGCCACCAACAGATATAAAGCCAATAAAATATATAACTGGTTTGAGCGCGATGACACGGCTTTGGGAGATGATGAATAATGAATATAAGCGACCAGTTCGAAAAATTTGTCAGACCGGAGTACTATTCCCGCATTGATAACACGCATATACTTGATTTATTTATAGGGCTTGATGAGCACGGCAGAAAATCGATTGAGCTTCGTTCGCATTTTGTTCCGATAAGAGTATCAGGTACATCTGCTATTGATGTAACTCAGTATAAAAAACCGGAATATAATACTATACGCTTTTCGCTTAAGGATGATGAAATAAGTGGTCTGTTCTATAAATTCTGTGAGGATATTACAGAACAGACACGTGGCTTAACTCGCGAAAAGGACGGATATAAGGCAATAACAAACAGGTTTTTTCAATGGAAGAAAATGTTTGTCGCTTCACGTAATGCTGTTCTTACCGAGCCGGCGATAATGGGACTTATAGGAGAAATTCTGTTCCTGCGTGATGATTTATCTGTCAGGATAGGCTTATCCGCCGCTTTACGGAGTTGGAGTGGCCAGGAACTCACCCATAAGGATTTTTCATGTGATGATACCTGGTATGAAGTCAAAAGTATAAGTCGCGGTAATCAGTCTGTGCGTATTTCTTCGCTCGAGCAGCTTTCAGGCGAGCATGATGGTGAATTGGTCGTTTATTCTCTGGAGAAAATGAGCGCCGAATATAAAGGGATTACACTTAACAAACTTGTCCTCGATACACTGAACATGTTTGCTTCTCAGGATGATAAAGACCTGTTCATGGCAAAAGTTTCCTTACAAGGATATGAATACAATAACTATTACGACGATTTTGTGTTTGAGCTGAGTGACAAGACCCGGTACCTTGTCAATAAGGATTTCCCCAGACTTACGGCAAATGATGTACCTCATGCAATAACAAAAGTTTCGTATGATATTCTGCTTACAGAAATCATGCCATTTATAATCAGAAAGTAAAGAGATAAATATGGAAAATTATGAGGTTTACAAAAAGGAATTTATGGAATCACTAAGGGCCGACTCGGCAATAAGTGGTTCTGACACAGAAGACGAATTCCTTTCGCGCACACTTGACATGTTGTGCGGGTATGATGAAATTCAGGACCCTCAGAGGTTGGGTTTTGGCGATAAACGTTGTTCCGGAAACCGTGTGATGAGGGTCGATGGTTATTGCTTTGATGAAACAGACCACAGCCTCGTTCTTTTTATCAGTGATTTTGAAGATCTCATGGAGACATCACGTCTTACTATGACCAGAGTTGATGATCTTTACTGGAAGATGTACTATTTCCTTGATGAAGTCTGCAATGGGAAAATTGCTGATTATTTTGATGAATCGGATGACGTTCTGAAAGTCGCCAGACTTATAAGGCGCAGAATGAATGCTGCTATGGACGATCCGGAACAGATTCTGAAAATAAAGATGTTTATTATAACCAACAAAGAATTGTCAACTGATTTGTTGGACAAGAATTTGTTGGAAACAAAATTACGCAAGACAAAAGGCAGGAAATCTGTAAAGTCAACAAAGAAAATCAAAAAAGACAATTTTAATGATAAGCCTATTGAAATCAATCTCTGGTATCCGGAAAGATTTTATGAGAGGGAAAGATCTGCAAGTAACGATCCGATTGTAATTGATTTTCAACAGGATTTCGGCACGACCGGCATCCCTTGTCTGAAAGGCAATATCGGCGATAATCTGGATTATGACGCATATATTGCCATTATTCCGGGAAAGTTGCTTGCCGATATCTATATTGAGTATGGCAGTAAGGTTCTTGAAGGGAACGTCCGTGCTTTCCTCGGAACAAGCGGTTCAAAAAGTGTAAACAGTGGCATACGAAGAACAATAAATAATGCGCCTGATAAGTTTTTTACTTATAACAACGGTATAGCAACAACTGCCGCTGATGTGGAAATAGAAGAAATTGAAGGTCAGCTTTACATTACGAAAATTGTGGATCTTCAGATAATTAACGGCGGGCAGACGACGGCGTCTCTTGCGGAAGCTGTTCTGAAAAAGACAAATACTTCTTTAGAGGGAATATTTGTCCCGATGAAGCTGACAGTTATAGAGGACAGGGAGACTGAAGATGAAAACGGCGTCCGGTTTTACGATAAAATGGTTCAGGACATCGCAAAATATGCCAACAGTCAGAATAAAGTAACTGCTGCCGATCTGTTTTCAAATGACCCTTTCCATATTGCTATGGAAAAAATGTCAAAGAAATGTCTTGCTCCGCCTGTCAGATATCCTGTTCCGACCGGCTGGTATTATGAACGTTCGCGCAAGAGATATGAGCAGGAACAGCTGAAGCTTAACGGAGAATCTCTTAAACGTTTCAAAGCGAAATTTCCGAAAACTCAGGTTATAACAAAAGAACAGCTGGGAATGTATCTTACTGCACTTGCTATGCGCCCGCATATCGTTGCAAAAGGCAAGAACTTTGTAATAAAGGAATTCAACTCAATCATAAGCGAAGAATTCCGGAAAAATAAAGAAACTTTCAATGAATTTTATTTCAAAAAATGCGTCTGTGCTGCTATAATATACAGAACCACGGATAATTATCTGGAATCAAACAAGGACAGCGCAAAAAGGCAGACAGGCTTCTGGTATAAGGCCGGAGGCTATAAGCTGGATATTGTTCCTTATTCAATTGCAAAAATAATCAGTAGTATTCCTGCCGGATATGTGCTTGATTGGAATCTTATATGGCAGAAGCAGGCTGTATCTCCGGCATTTATGCGGGAGATAGAAATCGTAACCAAAATGACCAATGATTTTATCTGTGACAGTTATGGGGTTATTGTAACTGAATACTGTAAAAAAGAAGAAACATGGAATAAGTTCAGGGATACAGTGAAATATATTCCTTCTGAAAAGTTTATCAATGAACTGGTTTCTTCTGGCTTTATGAAAGAACAGGAAAGTGCCGTACAGAAAGAACAAAAAGAGCTTGACGATCTTCGTTATGTCATGCAGATAATTGAAGCTGGCGAGGATTATTGGGATCATCTTATGCAGGAAGGACTTGCCAAAAATGCATTGTCTTATGCGGACAGAACGTATTTGTCGCAGGCAAAGGATTTTGCAAAGAAAGCCATTATACCCCAGACAAATTCATCTGGTAAAGTTCCGATGAAGGTCATGCAGATGGTAAAAGCTGTTCTTGACGTGCGTGATAAACTTGAATCACTCGGGATAAAAGTATAATATGAGTAAAAGCTATAAAATAGTTGAGCTTTTCAGCGGGATTGGCAGCCAGGCGAAAGCGCTGAAAAATCTTGGCGTGGATATTGACGTCCAGGCCACATGTGAATGGGATATTCATGCATTTATTGCCTATGATGCAATACATAACAGTACAGAAATAATCCCGGAAGCAGCAGAAAAAAGCAAGGAGGAATTATTTGATTTATTAAAAGATTATACATTAAGCAACAATGGCAAAGAAGCGATGTCGTCTGCGACATTGCATGCGTACAGCGAAGAAGTAATGAGGCGCATATATACCGCAATCAGGCGCACAAACAACCTCGTTGACATAAGTAAAGTTTCGGGCAAAGAAATGCCTGAGGAGACAGATCTGCTTACATATTCCTTTCCTTGCCAGGATCTGTCAAATGTGGGCGCTTTCCATCATTATAACAAAGGCATAGATAAAGACTCGGGCAGCCGGTCAAGTCTTTTATGGGAGGTGGGACGGATTCTTACAGAAATGAAAGATGAAGGCAGAACGCTTCCACGTTTTCTGGTAATGGAAAATGTCCCTACTTTGCTTTCCGACAGGCATAAGCCGAATTTTATAATGTGGATGAATGAGCTTGAAGAACTTGGTTATATAAGCCAGTATTTTGAGCTCAATGCAAAAGATTTTGGCATTCCGCAGAACCGCCCAAGACTGCTGATGCTCAGTGTTTTCGTTGGAGATGATGAACGTAAAAGAGATATTGTCAGTAAATTTTTTAATAAAACAACTAGAGATTCTATAGTCAAAGACTATAAGGATTCACGTTTTTATCATGAAATTAGAATTCAGGATCTCCTCAGAATTACTGATGACCGGGATTCCCTTCTTTGGCAGGAGGCGGTAGAATGTACACCGAATGATACTCCTTCCAGAAGAAAAATATGGAGAGATAATCCGGTAATATACAATGAAAACGGTGAATATACACATGAAACTTTTATAAGGACAATAACCACAAAGCAGGACAGAAATCCGAACTCAGGTAATATTTATTTTGATTGTGGGCTTGAAGGGCGTGGTCATTTTAGATATCTCACTCCGCGTGAATGTATGTTGTTCATGGGATTTACTGATGAGGATTATGATAAATTAATATCGGCCAATCCTGAGCAGCGTGTACACAGTAAATTATTTCCACGCGATAAGATAATTAGAATGGCAGGCAACAGTATTCCGGTCAAATTACTGGAGGGCTTTTTCTTCCAGGTTTTGAAACTTGACAGAAAGTTGAAACGAAGTAAGTAATGGATGTCCATGATAAGCAGACGCGCAGCTACAATATGTCGCGCATCAAAGGTAAAAAAACCAAGCCTGAAGAGCTCGTGGCAAAATATCTTTTTGCTCACGGCTTTAGGTACAGACTCAACGTGAAAAAACTTCCGGGTACGCCGGATATTGTACTGAAAAAGTATAATACTGTTATATTTGTCAACGGTTGTTTCTGGCATATGCATGGGTGTAAGTACTTTGTGTGGCCCAAAGACAATGCTGAATTCTGGCGGAAAAAATTGCTTGCAAACAAGGCACGCGATGAACGAGAGTATGCTGAGCTGCGTGCGCTTGGCTGGAACATAGTCATTATCTGGGAATGTCAGCTTAGACATGGGAATGCGGAAAAGGCACTTGAAAATCTCATTGTTTCACTGAGGAATATCAATGGATAAAATAAACCGGGAATTATCTTTAATTGCATATTATTTATCCGAGTACAACGAAAGTGCCATATCAGCCTTGGGTTACAGAACTTGTAGTGAGGCGATGAGAGGGATTTCTGTAAGATTGGGCAAACCAAATAATTATCTGAAACTTCGCCGTGATGAATTTGATGTGCTTACAAACAGCTCAAGGCGTGGGTGGGCAAACAGACCTCCCACAAAGGAAGTTGTTGTTTTGTTTGACGAATTCTCCCTGAAAAGCTTCGAAGAGCTTACTGCTCATATCAGAAGTATTCTCCAGAATGCGGATGAAGCTTATAAAAATAAGGTTGCAGATGCTGTTGAAGATAAAGAATATATTGAGGCGGTAAACAAGGTTACGGAGAGCGACTCCGGCACCAAAGTTTTGCGGGATAAACCGGTTGCAGCAAAAAAAGTACAAAGTCGTACCGCACATGTATATGCGCGTGATCCGGTGGTCGCAGCAAATGCTTTGTGTAATGCGGATTATAAATGTGAAGTATGCGCTGAGCATGAAACATTTATAAGAAAAAGCAATGGCAAACCTTATACCGAACCCCACCACCTTGTCCCTGTCAGATATCAGTCGTTGTTCGATGTAAGCCTTGATGTGGAAAACAATATTGTTTCTTTATGCAGTAATTGTCATAACAGAATACATTATGGGGCAGACGTAAGTGAGCTGCTTCATAAATTATATGATAATCGCAAGGACGTACTGAAAAAGGCTGGAATTGAAATATCTTTCAGTGAACTTGAGCAGTTGTATAAGTAATCGGCGTTTTATATATTAAGGAGGACAAATACCGTGGACAAAATATTTGAATACATAAACAGTTTCCGTACCGGAGATACAGAGCAACACTACAGACGGGATATTCCTCCGGTATATGAAAATGAATATTTAAAATTGGTGCGTATAGACAGCTCAAATAAAACAGGCGGTAAAGACGTTGTACGGGGTAAACAGTGGAGTATAATTTTTGAACTCAAAAAATCATTTATATCTCTTGCTGGCTGGCAACAGCTTAGTAATTACTATGGTGATGATATTAAAATAACTCCGGTAAGGACCGGAGCGCTTAAAGGTTGTTTTGGGATAAGATTTTATCGGATGTCTGCCAACCCTACGGATAAAATTGTTACAGATATTCTTGATTTTATATTTTCATAAAATAAGATTCAACTTTTTTATTGCACAGAATCAGGAGGAAGATTATGAAACAGGTTTGTCAGTTTTTGAAGGACGCGGGAACATATTACCTTGCTACGATGGGCGGTGACCAGCCGAGAGTGAGACCGTTCGGTACGGCTCATATATTTGAGGGCAAGCTGTACATACAGACGGGCAAAGGCAAGGCAGATTAACGCAAACCCCAAGGTGGAAATATGCGCGATGAAGGGCGACGAGTGGATTCGCATTGACGGGACGCTTATTTTGGACGACCGTGTGGAAGCTCAGGAGAGTATGCTTGACGACTATCCTTCGCTCCGCAAAATGTACACGATGGGATCCGAAGGTAATACAGCGGTGTATTATTTCAAGGACGCTACGGCGACAATTTATTCGTTCTCCCACGCGCCTGTTGTAATCAAATTCTGATTATTACAGTCAAAAGTAAGGCATTAGGTTAATGAGAATTTAAAAGCTTTTTAGGTTAGGTCTGTGGTGCCAAGGTGCCGATTTTGTTCCTGCACTATTTTTAGAACTTAGTCGACTACAAGTCGCAAGAAGGTAGCAAGCTTATGGGCACAATTTGACAATTCACTTTTCTATCTCTGCGCAATTGATAAAAAGACAAATAAACTATTGTGGTAGTAGAACAGGTATTATTTCAGTGCCATGTTTTAAATTAATTGTATACGGGTTATACTTAAATAGTTAAATCATATCAAAACATATAGATATTATAAGCATTATAATGTGTTGCATATAAATTAATTGTGCAAAAGTCTTTACATTTTACAATTTATGGTTTATAATGGTATTACCCTATTAAATAGGGTAGGATAACGGAGGGCAATATGAGGAATTGAGGATGAGTAAGTTAAGCTTTAAATTTATACATGATCCGGACCTTGTAAATGATTTTTTTAAGTCAGATCCAATATTTAATTTAAAAAGCGATATTAAAAACAAAAACATAGATTGGGAAAACATACAAGAAGAAGTTATTCATTGGATTATTTATGGTCCTAATCCTCCTCAATATTGTATACACATACAGGATATTTTGGAAGGAAAGAAAATTGAGATATCTAAAATAAGAATAGGTGTTGACTCAACTAAAAAAGGGAAAAGCGGCGGTTACCGTGTGATAGTTTTTATTGAAAGAAGATATAATGTTATCGTTGTTATGCATTTATTTTCAAAAAAAGACAAAGGTGACATAACTCAAAGAGAAAAAAATAAATTATCTAAATGGTTTAAAGAATATATAGCAAGCCAAAAAAAGGGAATAAATACGTAAGATAATTGCATATAATAAGGTAGGTAGTTATGTATAATATTGAAATATTAAAAAATGCAGCTCAATTTTCCGATAGATATGAAATAAATTTTATCGATAGTAATCATGAAATTAGTAAAGATGATGTTAAAAACTTTAGAAATAAGTATAAATTAACTCAAGTTGCTTTAGCAAATTTATTTGGTATAAGAAAAAAAACGGTTGAAAAATGGGAACAAGGTAAAAATAAGATAACCGGAAGCAGTATAATTCTTTTTAGATTATATGAGGAAGATCCTTCATT
Source organism: uncultured Clostridia bacterium (assembly GCA_944358655.1). Taxonomy (GTDB): domain Bacteria; phylum Bacillota; class Clostridia; order Christensenellales; family Borkfalkiaceae; genus Coproplasma. The sequence continues at coordinate 13,265 of CALVRO010000065.1, forward strand.
AATGCAGAGAGTAATTAGTATATGTAAAATATCTGCTACGGTACCTTCTCAAGAAATTATTATCCCTACTCAAATAATTAGTAATGAATATGATGATGTAGTTGAACAAAAACAATATCAACTAACTGATCATAAGATTGTGAATAGACGAATTAATGAAAAGGGGTTAGTTTATGGATGAAATTAAAAAAATTGGGTCAGTCTTGCAAATGAAGGAATTATATTTTTCTAGAATGCAAGTTTTTAATACAAACCCACATAACATAAAACTTAATTTAAATTTATCCCATAAAATTAATTACTATAATACGCCAGACAATCCTTTACTTGAAAAAGTTGAAATTATTACCAAGGTGGAAGATAACGATAAGAATATTTCGATCGAATTAACTTGCATAGGTATATTTGAGTTGATTGATAATGAAGGTCAATTTGAAGAAGGCGCAGTAAATGATATATTGCAGAAAAACACTGTTGCAATTATGTATCCATTTATACGCTCGCAAGTTTCATTGTTGTCAACGCAGCCAGGAATGCAACCAATACTAATACCTCCAATAGATGTGAATACTCTAGTTAAGGAAAACAATAAAGCGGCTCAGGAATGAGCCGCTTTATTGTTTATTGTAAAATAGCAATGCTAAAATTTTGGCAATATATTGACAAGATGAAGAATAATTGCTAAAATATTAGTACTATGATTAAGAACACATTTGATATTTCTGATTTTGTGCCGGCGCAGTCGCTGACGGGCACGGTATATGAGCTTGTCAAGCGCGAAAAGGCGGCGAGGAAAGCTAAAAAGCTCACCCAAAAGCAGCTTGCCGAGCGCACGGGCGTGAGCTATGGTTCTATTCGCAGGTTTGAGCAGACGGGCGAAATATCTCTCCTTTCGCTCGTAAAAATCGCCAACGCGCTCGATTGCCTTGAGGACTTCAACGAACTCTTCAAAAAGCCGCCCGTCACCAACATCAGGGATTTGAAATTATGATTACCGATATTAAAAAGCTCACCGTAAAATACAACGGCAAAATCGTCGGCTATCTCGCTCAGCTCAACGAGGGCATAGCCTTTCAGTATGACGAGAAGTGGCTGAAAAACGGCTTCAATATATCCCCCTTTTCGCTGCCGCTTGAAGATAGGGTTTTTATCAATAGAAAGGACATATTCGGGGGGCTATATGGTGTTTTTGCCGACTGTCTGCCCGACGGTTGGGGCGAACTTCTCGTCGTTCGTATGCTGGCAAAGCGCGGCATAAATTACAACCGCCTGTCTCCGCTCACCAAACTCACGCTGATAAGCGGTCAGGGGTTGGGCGGGCTTACTTTTGAACCCAATCAGGGCGAGCTGAATTACTCACAGACGGTCGAACTCGACCGGATATGCAGGGAAGTAAACGATATTTTAAATGACGATGCAGACAGCGCAACGATTGACGAAATTTATAGCCTTGGCGGTTCGAGCGGCGGCGCCCGCCCCAAGGCGCACATTAAAATTGACGGCGAGGAATGGATAGTAAAGTTTCCCTGCCGCCTCGACCCTCCCGACATTGGCGAGGAGGAGTATAGCGCCAATCTTGCCGCCAGGAGGTGCGGGCTGAATGTCAATGAATGCCGACTGTTTCCATCTGAAAACTGTTCGGGTTATTTCGGCGCAAAGCGGTTTGACAGAACGCCTGATGGGCGGGTGCACATGATTTCGCTCTCCTCGCTTCTGGAGACGTCGCACAGAATTCCCAACCTCGATTATATCCATTTAATCAAGGTTACCCAGCGGATATGTGCCGATGAACGCGATTGCTACGAGGCTTTCGGCAGAATGTGCTTCAATGTGTTTTACGGCAACAAGGATGACCACGGCAAGAACTTTGCCTTTCTTTTTGACGAGAAGTTGGACAGCTACAAGCTGTCTCCATTCTACGATATAACGCGCACATCAGACAAGGCCGAGCATGAAATGACTGCGGCCGGCAGCGGAAATCCCACGGAGAAAGATTTGCTGGAAGTCGCCCGCCAAACGGCTCTGGATATTGAAAAGTGCAGGAAGATTATTGCTAATATTAAGACAACATTGAATATTATTTAAAACCACTCGGCAAGATAACCTGCACAACGGTATTTTCGGGGGTAGTATGAAAAAATTTGAACTTTATGACTATGTTCTGTTAAATACGGAGCTTGAAGAGCTGAGTGGGCGAGGCATTCATAAAGGTTGCAGAGGTGCGATAGCTCAATATGGCGAAGATAAAAGCCTTGTGTTGTTTTTTAATAAGAAAGATATTGGCGACTATGCTTTTGCATGGGTAGAAAATAACAACCTTGACTTTTACGGCAAACACGACGAATATTTTCTTGATGAATTTATTGCATTTTTAAAAACTCAGGATCCTGCTAAAAAGCTGTCGTTTTCCAAAACCGAGTTGCAAGAATATGATTATGTGGAACTTATGGTCGAACGCGAGGAATATGCCGACGAAGGCGTGCATAAAGGTATGTGCGGCGCGATTTTGAATCCCGAAAAAATACGCGGCTGCTGGTAGGTCTATTTTTCCGATGAAACGGGTGCCGATTTTGCAGCCGTGCCCGTTCGCGAGGAGGACTTGAAGCTCATAAAAAGGTAATAGTTGTATATGACAAAGCCGCAGCAGAATTTTTCTGCTGCGGCTTTGTCCTTAATCGGAATCATCATTGTTTTCACGGCTGTGCCAATATTCGTTGTTATTGGGATTGCATTGATTAGCGTGATTATCAAGATTATCCCAATATGCATGATTGTTGGGGTTATGCTGGTTGGCATAATCATTGAGCTGTTGCTGCGTGTGGGTATGCCCCGATACGCCATGTCCCTTACTCATGCTTTACCTCCTATTTAAGTTGATATATATCGTATTCATCCGACGTACCCCTGACTCTTCTTGCCTGAAATTGCTGTCCGTTTGCTTTCCAAGTTGAGAATTTGTCGGCCTTTTCCAGGTTGGTTATTCTGTTGCATATTATAATGTTTCCTAAAATATCCTTACCACCTCGTGACAGAGGTCTTATATGGTCTATTGTCGGGCAATATCGACTATTCTGATTTCCTATCGCTGATTTCAGCATCTTTCTGCCGGCGTAATCAATTACTTCGGAACAGTGGGGGAATAATTGTTCCCATAAATATATTAAGTTATGATTTGACATAGCTGCCTCCTTGCAATCTGATTATATCATAAAGCTGTAAAATCCGTTATGCACGGTTGTTCAAAATGAAAAAGCATCCTCATGCGAGGATGCTTTCCATTGGTACATTGAATAATTGCGAAAGCCCGTAAATATTATCTAACGAAGGCGTTCTTTTGCCTTCCTGCCAGTAGTAAATCGTTCTTTCAGAAATACTAAGAGACAGAGCCACCGACTCTATTGAATGTTGTGATTCAATTATCAAGCGGTAAGCATTGTGGGCAACTTTACATTTATTCAATTTCTTTAGTTCATTCATAAATATACCTCCGATAAGAAAATGAAGCGGGTAATTTATGAATGTAATTGTATTATACTATAATTCTATTTATTTGTCAATTTGGGTATTTTAAGTTCATTGAACAGCTGTTCAAAATTTGATAATGTGTCTTCACATACTTCATTTCGATTAGCTATTTTGTTTATTGCGTCTATTGAGATTTTCCACTTTTGCTGTCTTGTGTTATAATATTTAAATTTATTATTTTCATCCTTAATAAGGTCTTCAAGACAGCCATCTTCAGTGATACCTACAAATTTACATTTATCTTGCTGATTAACTAATTCTCTCATACATTCATTATATGTGGAATGAGTTTCTTTATAGCGGTCAGGTTTATATTTGTTATCGTTATCAAGAATAATATATATTTTGGGATGTTCAAGTTTAAGACAAATATATGCAACTTGCAATATGGAATCGCCATCGCAGACATGAATCTTGTAATTGCTTAGATCGTATTTCAATATTTCAGCGAATTTTCTTATGCAGGCTTCGTCGGCAAGTCCTTCTACAAGCAGTAGTGTTTTATCAAGATTAAACAGTATGTCCGAACTTCTCGTTACGCCCAATTCTTGTTTAATTGCAGCAACAAGCTCATCATCAGATGAAAACCGGTGAATTTTTGTTCCGTGGTTAGTATTATACACATTATAAACATCGCCCCAGTTTTCGGGAATCATGTATGGGCTGTGAGTTGCGTATATGACAGTGATACCTTGTTTTGCTAAATCGGCAAGATCTGTTTTAATTTCCCGCTGGGCCTGCGGATGTAGAAAGGCGGCAGGTTCATCAATTAAAAGTATATCTCCAGATTTTATGATGGTTTTTACTAGGAGATAAGTGAGATACCATCTTCTTCCAAGGCTTGTCTCATTTACATTTACCTTAGTGTTATCGTTTTCAATAATGTATAGCGCTAATTGATTATTTTCCTCTTTTAACAAAAATTCTTTAATTTCATTTTTATCAAATTCTGGAATATGTGTAGCTAAAAAGTCCTTATTTATATGCTGGATAAGTGTTTTTCTTCGGCTTGGTTCAAGTTCATTGAATTTTAAAAGAGATTCATTGTCTTTGTAAAGTTTTTTTGTTAATAAAAAATTATGAAAGGCTTCTATTAGCGGATTTTGAGACTTAAAATTTTCAATGCTCGCTTGTTGTGTTAGGTATTGCTTATTTGGAGATGATGAAAAAAGTAAAGTGTTCTCATTGTCAATGTAATAACAATTTGAAAAAACGGCATTTTTTAATTTTTGCATAAAGAGATTGCGTGATGTTTCTTTCCTTTCTTGCGTAGCATATCGATCGTCATCTGCTTTATAAAATACTTTCTTTATTTCTTCTTTTAATTGTTCAAATTTTTTAATTTGGGACAGAATAGCATTATATGAATCCTGTAAGGCATGGTTTATATTTCTTATATTTTCATTAAGTCTGATATTGGCTGATTCCAATTTTTTCTTAGTGATTCCCAGACTTTTGGCAATAATGGGGCTAATCTTAATTTCTTGTTCAACAATTGTATGCAGTTTTATTGGATAAAAAATGCCAGAAAAGTTAGAGTAGTTATAGTTTTCAATTTTAAAATAATCATCTTTAAAAGTGTTTAAAATGTTTTGAATTGACTTTTGTTGCTCATTAAGCTGTCTATGAATTTCTTGAATATGCCAACTATCTAAATGCGTCAAACTTCCTTTATCATTCTGAACGTCAACTTGCGTATATAATATAAATTCGGATGTATTATCAACTTCTATTTTTTTAAGATTGCTAATATATTTATTTGCAGCTATTTTGTATTCATGTAAAATTGTTGCGGCTTGTTCTCGAAACCTTTTTACGTTTATTTGAACAGCTGGTGATGAAACGAGTCTTATGGTTGGTTCATTATCATTGTATTCAACTTTTATTAGGCCATCCGCTTCATCGAGCTCAATAGCTTGAAAATATTTTTCTCTCTCTTCATCCGTAAGCTGAAAATAATAATATGCCTTTGCGCGAGCGGTACGGTCAATAGTTGTAAAAGGGCTATTAGTAAAAATACGTTTTAGAGCTTCTAAAATATTGGTTTTACCACTGCCGTTTTTACCGATGAGCGTAACAACTTCGCCTTCCTTGAATTTTATTGAAACGGGTGAAGTTATAGACTTGTA
>CALVRO010000066.1 GCA_944358655.1 uncultured Clostridia bacterium
GAGGACGGCAAGTACTACGCCTGCGGCGAAATATTCCTGTCCCACGGCGACGCGAGAACGAGAGTGCAGGAGTTAAAGGACGAGATATTCGAGAATGCAATGGACTTGGTGTACACGCTCTGCCCCGTGCAGAACAAAGACCAGCCCACTTGGGAAGATGGCGCAAGAAACCTCATCTTTGGTCTGGTGCTCGCGTTCTGCGAGGACTGTATCGCAGGCAAGATGGACGATAAACAACTACTGCTTTTCAATGTGTACCATAACATTACAAAGTACTGCTCGGAGGACACCACGGCACTCAAACAATATCTGTTGGAGGGCAGGGACGAGTTCTCAAAGGTGAGAGGGCTTGTGAACACGGTACTCATTACGAGCGACAAGACGTTGACATCGTATTTGTCGGAGGTCAACAGCTATATGCAGCAGCTCGCGGACGACGGTATTCTTTCGATGACGAGCGAGAGCGACATTGACATAGCGAATATGGACGAAAACCCGAACGCACTGTTTGTTATCGTGCCGGACGAAAGGTTTACAAGACACAGGTTTGTAACTCTGTTCTTAACGCAGAGCTATAAGGAGCTTGTCGAAAAGGCGAACAGCAACCTTCGTAAGAAACAGACGGACACGGCGATATTAAAGCGCCGCGCCTATTTCATACTCGATGAATACGGCAACCTGCCGAAGATGGAGAACATCGAAGGTATGGTAACTGTTGGCAGGTCGCGCGGCATACGCTATCTGTTCGTATTGCAGAGCTTTTCGCAGTTGAATGCCAAGTACGGGAAAGACGTTGCAGACATAATTAAGAGCAATTGCAATATTAAGATATTCATTGGTTCGGACGACCCTGACACGAGGAAGGAGTTTTCAGAGCTGTGCGGACAGAAGAAGGTCAAGAACTTTTCGGTCAACACGAGTGCGGAAAACCCTGCGTCGTCGAACACGGGCGCAAGCAATCGGCCGCTCATAACGCCGGGCATGCTCGAAAGACTCAACGGCGACGAGAAAGGCGACGCCATTGTTTCGGTACGCGGCTATGAGCCGATTTGGACAAGGTTTACGCCGTCGTATGAACTCAAAGACGTGTACTTTGCAACGGGCAAGGCGGATATTTCCAAGCGTGAAGCGCGGCTGTTCGATAAGAGCCGATATGTGTTCGACATCCTCGGCGGAAGTCAGGCGGAGGAGGAAGAAAAACAGCTCGACGCGATAGAACGCCGCGAACGCGAACAGGCGGAAGAGGAGAAAAACAGCGTACCCGACTTTGAAGCGCTCGATAAGGCGTGGAAAGAAAAGGTCGATGAGGTACACAAAAAAATCCTCAAAGTGGCAAGCGCACTTGACGAAGAGAAGGATGCAAATATGCTTGCGGAAGCGAGATTAGAGGACAAGCAGGCGATAATCGCTATGCTGCTTGAAGTGTACACGGACATCAGCACCCAACAGAAGCTGAAAATGCTCGATGGGTATCTGAGCGAGGAATTGCCTAAACTGCTTAAATTACAGAACATGGCAAAGAAATAAGAAATATAAAGGAGAAGTAAACTTGAAGAAAATTTTTAAAGCAATTCCGTTACTCGGGGTGGCACTTGTCGCGGCGTTAGCCGCGGCGGGTTGCGCGGGCACGGAGAGTGAAGAGCCGTCGGCGGTAAAGGATTTAACGGCGACGCGTACTTCCACGGTAACGTATGCGGCGATGGACGGCACCTGCGAACACGATTACGAAGCCATACAGATTATAGCGCCTACCTGTACGGAGCAGGGCTATACCGTCTATACCTGTGCAAACTGCGGCGACAGCTATACGGACGACTTCGTCGCGGCAAACGGACATGCCTTTCGGGAGATCGTCGTACCCGCGACCTGTACGCACAAGGGGTATGTTACGCACTTCTGTACGACCTGCGGCTATGAGTATTCGGACACGTTCGTGGACGAAACGGGGCATACCTATACGGACGAAGTGACCGCGCCGACGTGTACCGAACAGGGCTATACCACCCATACCTGTAAGACTTGCGGGTACAGCTATAAGGACAGCTTTGTCGAAGTACTCGGACACATATATTCAGGGGTAATAACCGAGGTAACATGTACGGAGGGCGGGTACACCACATATACCTGCGAGGTGTGCGGAAGCGAAGTTGTGTCGGATTATACGGAACCCAACGGACATACATATTCCGAAACGGTACATCCCGCAACGTGCGTGAGCTACGGCTATATCGAGCATATCTGCTCGGCTTGTAACGACAGGTATGTCACGGACTATGTGAACGCGACGGGGCATACCTATACCGATATTATAGTTGAAGCGACGGAAGACGGCCTCGGCTATACAAGGCATCTTTGCATTGTATGCAATTACAGCTATCTTTCTGACTTTGTGACGAGCGGGGACGACGGGTATATCGAAGAGGAGGAGCCTGAACCCGTACACGAACACAAGTATAACCTGCACATACAGAACTTTGAAGAGGATAAATATTTCGTTGTGCTTCGAGTCTGCATTTGCGGTGACAGCAAGGTCGGCGGACTTGATATTCAGCTCACCAACGCAGGGGGAGAAACCATGCTGCTTGTTCCGAACGAATACGGACAGGCGGACTATGCGGCAATTTACGGCGATTGGCTTGTGACTGTCAATGACGAAAACGGTGAGCAGCTTACCATGTTCGATCTTTCGGCGGGCGAAGCACCCGAAGAACCTATGGAACCCGAAAATCCAAGCGAGGGGGAAGAACCTGAAACTCCCGAAAATCCGGGCGGGGATGAGAACCCCGCTGATCCGGAACAGCCTGCGCCCGACGAAGGCGAAGAACCTCAGACTCCGGACGAGCCTTCGGATACGGAACGGCCTGAAAACCCGGATGACGGAAAAGATGAACCCGAAAACCCCGACGACGAAAGCGATGGGGAAACGCCTGAAGAACCCGACGAAACGGAAGAGGGCGGCAGTTCTGTTACGGCAATCATTCTTTTAATCGTGTTCGTCCTGCTTGTGGCGGGCGGTATCGGCGCAGTCATCTTCCTGAAGAAGAGAAAGAACAGAAATCAAAACTAAAAAACGGAGGAATACATAACTTATGAATTTTAATTTACTGGCGGCTGGCTTGGACGAAAGCCTTGCAGAAATCGTGGCAAAACTCCAGAGCCTTATGGATTCGTTCTGGATCTATATTGTGCTCGCGCTTGCGGGCGTAGTGGTGATTTGGGGCGCATATATAGGTATTAAAATTGCCATTGCGCACCGCAACGAAGAGAAAATCAATGCCAAAGATATGGTAAAACAACTCATTATCGGCATTGTGATTATTTTCGTCGTAGCAATGGGTGCACCGCTTCTCATCAATGGTCTGTCCGCTTGGGTAGGCGCGTAAAAATGGTCGCCTTTCGGGTTCATGCGGCGTCAGGTTTGCGCGGCTATTTCGGTCACATACGTCATTGTATGCTCCCTCATAGTCTTACGCGCCTTCCTTGCCTGATTCCCGAAAATCAACCATTTTAATTTGAAAGAAAAGGGGCAGCGGGGATTGCCCGCTGCCCATATTTAAAAAGTTATGATTTACTGTTTTGTATAATTTCAAACATATCTCTGGGGATAAACTTCATGATTTAGTCCGCCTTCTTGCGTTCTTTTCTGTATGCGGAAATTTCGGCGTTGATTTCGTCTAACGACATATCCGCAGTACCGTTTTTCTCCGCATATGCGTTAAGACTGTTCAAAGCTTGCAATGCTTTCGTTGCGCTGTAATCATTTTGCAGCGTCATAGGAAAAGGTATTCCTTTTTCCATTACAGAGCGTTTTAAAAACATGCGCACGGCGGTAGATAAATCAATGCCGAGTTTTTCAAATATAGCGGTGGCTTCGCTTTTAAGTTCGTCGTCAATTCTGACCTGAACAATGGAAGTGGCCATAGTAATACCTCCTGATAAAAGTATTGTTTTGTATTTTAATTATAATACATTGTAATTCAAAAGTCAATAAACGTGTTACAAATTTTAGTAAATCATAATGAACAGACGGGAGAAAAGTAAATGCTGATATTTATTCAGGAGATAGGCTTGCAGCTCTTTCTATGGCTGTTGCAGCTTATCGACGGACTTATGGAAATATTCTCCGCGATCTCCGGCGTTGCGAACGTAAACTACCACGGACAGCAGGTGAACATAATTGAGTTTATCGTGGGAGACTCGACGATAGGCGCGGTGTTCTGGTGTATCTTCATCACCGCAGTGGGCTTGACTTGTATCTTCACGATAGTAGGGCTTGTAAAGAATATGGTCGCAAACAACAGAAACGTATCTACGATAGTCGGCAAATTCTTTCTGGCTCTTCTCGGAACGATGACAATGCTCGCGGTCGTCATCCTCGGTATCCTCATCGCAAATTCGTTCTTACAGCTCTTGGCGCGGATATTCCAGGTAAACAACACGACCAAACTTTCGACGGCAATTTTCAACGCCTGTGTCGGAGAATGGTTGAACGGGTATTCCGCGTCGAATATTGACGTAACCTCGCTGTCGGTCGGGCAGATTCTTGGCGGCTATAACGCCGCA